>JAABPW010000396.1 GCA_011391785.1 Verrucomicrobiota bacterium | reverse complement strand
ACAGGGGAAAATTACTGCCCGGCCCGGCTCCAGTCAATACCTATTATAATCATAATCGTAATCTTAATCTTAATCATAATCCTCTGCCCCAGAAAAGATTACGATTAAGATTACGATTACGAGGAAAAATCAAAGCAAGTCTTTGCTTCCGCCGGAGCAGCAGGTCCCCGAAGGAACACCGCATTTGCGCAGGATGATCTCCAGGGGACAGAACTGGGTGAAGGCGGACTGGAACAGGTTCAGGCCCACGAATGCCGTGAAAAAGAACCAGCCATGATGCACCCAATAGCCCAACGCCAGGCTCACCATCACAAACATCCCCGCCACCATTCTCACAACACGTTCTGTCGTCATAGAGTTCCTTTCGTTTCGATCCTGTTATTTTCCCCCGGAAATCTTAATCTTAATCTCACAAACGATCCTAAGCCCCTGCTTCCTTCTTCCCGCCCACCAGCCAGTAATAGACCAGCGGGATCACCACGAGGGTGAAGACGGTGGACACGAACAACCCGAAGATCAATGACCAGGCCAGGCCGCTGAAGATGGGATCCAGCGTGATCGGCCAGGCGCCCAGCAGGGCCGCGCCGGCGGTCAGGAAAATCGGACGGAACCGGACGGCGCCGGACTCGAGGATGGCATCCTCCACCGGGGCGCCCCGCTCAACGGAAAGCCTGATGAAATCCACCAGGATGATCCCGTTGCGCACCACGATGCCGGCCAGGGCGATCATCCCGATCATCGCCGTCGCCGTGAAGAACACCGGATTATCAAACCCGCCCACCGGCTTGTTGCCGAGCGCGTTCAGCAGCCAGAAGCCAGGCATGATCCCGATCATGGTGAGGGGAATGGACATCATGATGATGCCGGGCAGGACATAGGACCCGGTCTGGTAGGCCAGCAGCACGTAAATCCCGATCAGGGCCGCCGCGAACGCCAGTCCCAGGTCCCGGAACACATCGATGGTGATCTTCCACTCGCCCTCGCCCGCCCAGTCCACCGTGATCCCCTTCGGCAGCGGATGTTTCTTGAACCACGACTGCAGCGACAGCACGGCATAGGCCGGCCCGCGCCCGGCCATCTCCCCCGTCACATACACCACGCGCTCCTGGTTCTTGTGGTAGATCGTCTTGTCCACGACCTGCGTCTCGAAGCGGCCCAACTCACCCAGCTGAACCCCCTGCCCGCCGCGCCCCTTGACCACCAGCGTCTTCAGCCGCTCGACATCGGAGCGCTTCTCCCGCGGGATCTTCATCATGATCGCCAGCTCGTTCTGCTCCGTCGGAACGTGGACCAGTCCTGCCATCATCCCCGACAGGGCGATCTGCAGGGTCTGCACCACGTCTTCCGTCGCGATCCCGTTCCGGGCCGCCTTGTCGCGATCCACCCGGAAGAAGAACTTCTCCTGGTTCGCCTCCACGTAGCTGTCCACATCCACCACCCCCGGCTCCGTCCGCAACCGGTCCTCCAGGATCCGCGAGGCGGCAATCAGCTCGTCATAGGACTGCTGCGGCTGGCCATAGACCTCCGCCACGACGGAGGAGAGCACGGGCGGACCCGGCGGCACTTCCACCAGCTTCAGGCTGGCGCCGGTCTTCGCCGCGATGGCGGCGATATCGTTCCGGAGCCGCAGCACCAGCGCATGGCTCTCCATCTCCCGCTCCTTGCGGGACAGCAAGCCGACCCGGATGTCGGCGACATTCGCCCCCTGCCTCAAATAGTAATGCCGCACCAAGCCGTTGAAATCCATGGGCGAGGCCGAGCCCACCGTGGAGACGAACTCCGTCACTTCCGGCACGGTCCGCAGGTAGCTCTCGAGTTCCCGGACAACGGCATCGGTCCGTTCCAGCGTGAACGACTCCGGCGTATCCACCACGATCTGGAACTCGTTCTTGTTGTCGAAGGGCAGCATCTTCAACGGCACCAGCCCGGTCAGGGCGAGCGCGAGGGATCCCGCGAACAGGACCCCGATGATCGCCACCAGCGACCAGGTCTTGGACTTGGACTCCACCAGCGGCTTCATCACCCGGGCATAGAGCCGGTAGGTGAGCGAGCCCTTCACGTCCGTTTCCTCATGCCCGTGCCCCTCCTCCACCTTGAGGATCTTGTTCGAGATCCACGGGGTGATGGCCACGGCCACAATCAGGGAACTGAGCATCGCCAGGGGCACGTTGAGCGCCATCGGCCGCATGTAGGGCCCCATCATTCCCGTAATGAAGAACATCGGCAGGAACGCCACCACCACCGCGAGAGTCGCCAGGACCAGCGGCGGCATGACCTCGTTCATGGCGAATGAAATCGCCTTCAGGCGCGGCATCTTCTTCATGCCCAGGTGCCGGTAGATGTTCTCCACCCCGACAATCGGATCATCCACCAGGAGGCCCAGCGCCAGGATCAGCGCGAACAGCGTGACCCGGTTGATCGTGTACCCGGCCAGGTAGTTCACCACCAGCGTCAGCGAATAGGTGATGGGCACGGCGATCACCACGATCAGCCCCACCCGCCAGTTCATGGCCAGGGCGATCAACCCGATCACGGTGATGATGGCAATGGCCAAACTTTCCAGCAGGCTGCTCACCTTCTCGTTCGCGGTCTCGCCATAGTCCCGCGTCACCCGGGTCTTCACCTCATCCGGGATCGCGCCCCCCCTCATGTCTTCCAGCGCCTTCTCGACATCCCGCGCCACCCAGACCGCGTTGCTCCCCTTCTTCTTCGCGACCGCAATCGTCACCGCCGGAAACGAGTCCGCCCTGAATCCGATCCGCGAGTAGGACGTCGCCTCCTCCGGCCCATCCGTCACCTTCGCCACGTCGCGCAGATACACCGGCCGGCCCCCATGCATCCCCACCATGAGGTTGCGGACCTCGTCGGCACCGCGCAGGAACGCCCCGGTCTCGACGGCAATCTCGCGGTCCGCCTTCTGGAACGAGCCATTGGCCATCTGGGCGTTGGCCACCTTCAGGGCGCCGGCGATCTCCAGGGGCGACACCCCGTGGGCGGCCAGGCGTTCGGGATCCAGGCTCACCTGGATCTGGCGCTTCTGTCCGCCGTGAATCGTAACCCGCGAGCTGTTCTCGATGTGCTGGAACCGGCTCGCCACCTCTTCCGCCACGCGATACAGCTCGTGCTCGTTGTAGCGGTCGCTGTAAAGCGCCACATTCACGATGGGAACATCATCGATCTCAATCGGCTTGACCACCCAGCCCGCAATGCCCGGCGTGGTCTTGTCGATGTTCTGGAAGATCTTGTTGTACAGCTTGATCAGGCTGGACTCGCGGTCCTGCCCGACAAAGAAGCGGACCGTGACCACCGCCATCCCCGGCCGCGACATCGAATACACATACTCCACGCCATCGATCTGGTAGAGCATCTTCTCGAGGCGCGAGGACACCAGCCGCTCGACCTCCTCGGCGCTGCCGCCGGGATAGGACACCATCACGTCGGCCAGGGGCACCACGATCTGCGGCTCCTCCTCGCGCGGCGTCGCCACCAGGGCCACCCCGCCGGCCACCAGGCTGATGATGATCAGCAACACCGCGAGGTTGCCCCGCAGGAACCCGTCCACCACCCGCCCCATAAAGGAAAGTTTCTCGTCCATCGTTTAGTCCTCCTTCACGGGTTCAGGCAAAATCACGTCCCCATCGGCGAGTCCCGACAGGACCTCGACCTGATCGCCCTGCGCCACACCCGTGCGCACCACGCGGCGGATGACGCGGCCTTCCGAAACCACCTGGATGAATTCCTGCTGGCCGATCCGGACGATCGCCGCGGCGGGAACCCGCACGGCCGGGTGGGAATCCCCCTCGACCACCACGCGGGCATAGGTTCCCGGAAGGATCCGCGCCGCCCCCATATCCAGCTGGAGTTTCACCTTGCGGGTCCGGCTGAGCGGATCCACCTCGGCTACGATTTCACGGACCGTTCCCCTGACGGTTCCCGCCACTCCATCCAGGGAAACATCCAGGGCTTGCCCCAGGGCAAAGCGCGGAAGCAGGCGCACCGGAACCGGAATCTCCACCCGCATCCGGAGCGGGTCATAGACGGTCATCAACAACTGGCCCGGCCCGGCCAGATCACCCGCTTGCATCCGGCGATCCGTCACAAGTCCATCCATCGGTGACACCACCAGGGCATAGCTCAGCATCACGCGAACCTGCTGCAGGCGGGCCCGGGCGGATTCGAAGCCCGACAAGGCCGCCACCCGCATCTGGTCGGTGGCCGCCCCTTTTTGAAACAACCCGAGGGTGCGGTTATACTCGGTCTCGGCCTGCCTGAACTGGGACTCGACCGCCGCCAGCTGTTCACGGATATCGCGGTCATCCAGCGTGGCCAGCACCTGGCCGTTCGTGACCCCGTCCCCGGCGGCAACCCGCATGGATTGGATCGTGGCCGGCAGCCGCGCGCTCAGGTTGACCGGAGCTTCCGGAACAACCGAGCCCACCACCTCAATGGGTGAGGCCGTCAGGCTGGCCTTGGCAACGAGAGTCGTTGCCCCCTCCGGAAGCGGCACCCCCGGCAGGGACTCGACCTTGCCCGGTCCGGTTTTCGTATCCCAGGCGCCACTGCTCCATAAAACCAGGACGACCAATCCGATCAGGCCCGCCACAGGCCGCCACGCCAGCTTCACCAGTCCTGTAAATTTTTCATTCATCGCTTTCATGATCATCCCTTCTCTTTCTGCTCGTGGCCCGCCACCTTCGATTCTGGATTCTGGATTCTGACTTCTGATTTCTGATTTCTGACTCCTGACTTCGTCTCCCCCCATTTCAAACCCAGCGCTCCCTCCGCCCGTTCCACATCGGCACGGGAAATAAGCGCGTCATACCGGGCGGCGACCTGCCGGTTCTGATTGGCGGTGAACGCAACCTGAGCCGCCATCAGTTCGGTGATATCCGCCGCGCCCTGGCCATACCGCTCCCGGGTGATCCGCAGGGCTTCCGCGGCGCTGGCAAGGCTTTTGCCCGCCACCTCCAGGCGTTCGCGGGACTCCTGTTCATTCAGGCGCGACCGGGTGAGGTCCAGCGTCAGCGCGCTGGCCAGCTTCTCGGTTTCCGCCCGCGCCTGGGCCGCGCCCGCCGCGGCCTTGGCTACGCCGGACCGCGTCCGGAACCCGTCGAAAATATTCACTTCCACGGCCGCTCCGGCCAGGTAGCTCCGTTCAGGACCACTCCCTGTTTCACTGTCCCAATCCAGGGACCCGAAGGCGCTGACCACCGGCAGGTACTCGCGGCGGGCCCGGCTGACCATGGCTTCCGAGGCCTTTACCTGGGCACCGGCCATGCGCAGCTCAGGCCGCGCCACAACCCCGTTGCTGGTCGTGCCGGAGGAGAGGCTCCGCGCATCGCCAGCACTCATGCCGGCCACATCATTCGTTCCGACCCGGGGCTGCCCCATGGCCGCGTTCAGAACCGCCACCGCGAAGTGAAGCGCGTTGCGGGCCCGGATCAGCTCCTCCTGCGATTGCGCCAAGTGAACCTCGAGGTTGAGGACATCCGATTTCAGTGCCGCGCCAGCCGCATGACGCTCCGTTGCCAGGCGAAGGGTCCCGGTAATGCTTTGCACTTCCTCCTCCCGGACCTTGATCATATCCCGCACCTGGAGTACTCCGTGGTAGGCGCGGATGACCTGGAAAACGAGGTCGTTCCGAACCGATTCCACCAGATAACCCGCCGCCTCCGCCCCGCTGCGGGCGGCCCGCCGGTCCGCCTCCCGCCTCCCGCCGTCCAGCAGGCGCCATTGCGCCACGACACTTCCCCGCAGGTTCTCCGTGTCGTCCGGATTATTGAAGTCCTTCTCGAGTGACGCCCGCCTCTGGTTGAGCGACATGAAAAACGCCTGGGGCGGATTATCGGTCCGCACCCAGTTTCCCGCCAGGCCAAGGCTTGGATAATACGCCGAGGACGCTTCCCGCACCGCCGCTTGCGCCGCGTTCACACGGGCGGCCGCCGATTTCACGTCCGGATTCGCCTTCAATGCCGTCATCACGCATCCGTCCAGGGTCACCCCCGTTTCGGCCTCGCCCGCCACCAGCGTTCCCGCCAGACCCAGCACAATCCCCGCCAGCCAGCTTTTTCGTGTCTTCACAGTCATCGCTCCACTCCTTCCTCAATCCATCAAGGCGCCAATATATTCAGTTATTGGAATATGTCAATATATTAAATTCCTGATCGTAGCCTCCCGCTCAAGAAAAGAAGGCAAACCGCAGATGAACGCAAAAGACGCTGATTAAGAAAATATATAAAAAACATATCCCGCCGGATAAGGCTTTCTCCCCATCCGCGTTTTCCGCGTTCATCTGCGGTTTATCTCTTCCTCGACCTGATAGCCTGGCACTTTATCCAACTTAACAGCCTCTTCCTGCTTGCGTATTCCTTTGACCGCGCAAGCCAGTTGCGTTACTTCTTTTTACTCGAATGAGCGATTCCCGTCAAAATTATACAAACGAGCTTCTGCTGGTGTCCATCGGCCACGGCCTGATCATCGGCATGCTGCTCGCCATTCCCTTCATCCACGGGTGCGAGGATGACTCCACGACGGACCTGGGCAAGCCGCTGGAACTGTATGTCGAACCGCCCCCCAGCGACAGTCATGAGATTCCCGCCGATCTCACAAAGGACCAGCCCAAGCCGCCTGCGGACCAGCCGGAGGACAAGATCGATGAGAAAAAGGACACCCCGCCGCCCGACAAGGATGAAGTGACCCTCGATGACCCCAAAAAGGACAAGCCCCCCAAGGTGAAACCGAAGGACACGACGAAGAAGGAAGTGAAGCCGGGCGGAATCAAGATCAGCAATAAGATCGTGAAGCGGGATCTGCCCGGCGGCAAGGGCAAACTCACGCCCGAGGAAGTCCGCAAACTCCTCTCCCGCGGCGCCAAACTCGGAAAGAAATCGAGCCTCTCCGAAGCCGACATGCGCCGCCTGCTCAACAGCGACTCCAAGTTCGGCGACGGCTCCCCCATCTCCCAGGAGTTCGTGGTCCTCGACATGGTGCGCCAGGCCATGTACCGCGCCTGGGACCAGCCCACGGATATCGGCATCGCCGGACTGGTCACCAAGGTCGAGCTGACCTTCACCTCCAGCGGATCAATCACCGCCAGCCGCATGCTCGCCAGCTCAGGCAACAAAACCATGGACGCCTCCGTGATGCGCGCCGTCCAGTCCGTCCACCGCATCAATGGCCTGCCCGCCTCCTTCCTCTCGTCCCACCGTCGGATCCCCGTCTCGTTTGAATTGACAGGAAACCAGTGAGGGGGATAATTAGATTTCAAATTTCAAATTTCAGTTTTCAGTTTTCAGTTTTCAGTTATTTTGGAGTCACCATGAAGTTAATAGTTTTGTCCATCTTGATGTCCGGTTTGTTCCTCGTGCCCGCCATGTCCCAGGAGGTGGTGGTCAGCAAATCGGGGGGCGCTAAAACCAGTCTTGATCTTTCCGCCTACGGGGGCGTGGGGCCCGGGGGGTTCGTGTTCCGGCAGACCCTCACGGATGACCTGCAGCGGTGCGGCTGGTTTTCCCTGGTCCGCCAGGCCTCCTTCACCGTGACCGGCTCGTGCCATGACAACAACGGCTCCCTCTCGGCGGATGTCCAGGTCATGAATGTCCTGAAATCCAACGTCGCCCTCAGCAAGACCTATACCGATTCCGCCGCCAACGCCCGCCGGCTGGCGCACCGGGTGGCCGATGACATCATCATGGCGACCAAGGGATTCCGGGGCATCTGCTCGGGGCGCATCGTCATGGTGGGGAACGGCTCCGGCTCCAAGGAACTCTACACCTGCGATGCCGACGGCGGCAACCTGCGCCAGATCACCCGGGACCGCTCCATCAGCTTGTCCCCCTACTGGTCGCCCGACGGGGCCAAAATTGTCTACACCTCCTTCCTCAAGGGCTTTGCCGACATCTACATGATCGACACCAAGTCCGGGGCGCGCTCGGTCGTCTCCCGCAATCCCGGCATCAACATGGCCGGCGGCATCTCTCCCAGCGGCGGCGAACTGCTGATGATCCTCTCCCGTGACGGCAATCCCGAGGTCTACACCAAGACCCTCGGCAGCGGCCAGTTGACCCGCCTGACCCGCACTCCCCGGGCCGGGGAGGCCAGCCCGACGTGGTCCCCCGATGGCAGCCGGATCGCCTATGTCTCCGACCTCGCCGGCGCCGGATCCCCGCAGATCTACATCATGGATCGCGGCGGCAACAGCAAGCGACTCACCTCGCGCGGCAAGGAAAACACCAATCCGGACTGGGGTCCCAACAACCTGATCACCTTCTGCAGCCGCCGCGGCGGACTCTATGGCGTCTACATCATCAACCCCGCCACCATGGCATCCGATACCCTGGTCAGCCCCCCCGATGGCAATTACGAGGATCCGGCCTGGGCCTCCGACGGCCGCCACATCGTTTGCACCAAGCGGGAAGGCCGGTCTTCCCGAATATATCTCCTTGACACCATGGGAGATGCACCCGTATGTTTGACGCCTAATGGTGGGAGTTGGTATTCACCCTCCTGGTGTTCTAAATAACCATTTTTTTGTGATAAAATTCAAAAGGAATAAGACAATGAGCAAACGCATGATGGTGACGGTTTTCCTGGTGTCCGCAATGGCCTTTTCAATGACGGGCTGCAAGGGTTTCTTCGGCAAGAAAAGCTCCACGACCGGGGTCGACAACGTCGACATGAACAATGGCGGACTCGATCCGAACGGCCTGGGTGGCGCCGGCGAGCAGATCCGTCCCGGCGGTCCCGGCAGCATTGTGGATGCCCAGCTCGTCGCGGTTCAGTTCGCCTACGACAGCGCCCAGGTGGATGACTCCGAGCGCGCCAAGGTGGAAGCCGCCGCCAGCTATCTCAAGGCCAATGCCGCGACCTCGGTGACCCTGGAAGGCAACTGCGATGAACGCGGGAGCGCCGAATACAACATGTCGCTCGGTGAACGCCGTGCCCAGTCGGTTCGCACCTACCTGATGAACCTCGGCGTGGATGCCGCCCGGATCCAGACCAAGAGCTACGGCAACGAGAAGCCGAAAGATCCCGGCCACGACGAAAACGCCTGGGCGATCAACCGCCGCGTTGAGTTCGTCGTCATGAAGCAGTAAACGATCGGGGTAGCGTCCCCGTGGCCTTCCTGCCCTGAGCGAAGTCGAAGGGGTGCCACGGGTCGCAAAAA
>JAABPW010000395.1 GCA_011391785.1 Verrucomicrobiota bacterium | reverse complement strand
CCGGATCCCAACCGCAAGCCGGACGTGGCCGAGGGAATCCGCGCCATCCGCCGGATGCACATCCGCTCCCTGCAGGCGACCCATATGCCTGCGGCGGATGAAATGCTCTATCCGGACAATTATTCCTACCTTGAGGATCTCCTCAGCTATGTGGCCGTGGGGGCGCGTTCGGTCGAGAACCAGCAACACCGCCTGGTTTGCAGCGGGCTTGCCGTTCCGGTCGGCATGAAGAACCCCACCAGCGGCGATATCGAGGTGATGCTCAATTCCATCCGGGCCTCCCAGATTTCCCACACCTTTTCCTACAACGGCTGGGTGGTTGAGACGAAGGGCAACCCGCTGGCCCATTCCGTGTTGCGGGGGTCAGTTGACAAATACGGGGTGAACCACCCGAATTACCACTTCGAGGATATTGCCCGGCTGTCGAATGAATATCTCAAGCGGGGGCTTCTCAATCCCGCCGTGATCGTGGATGCGAACCATTGCAACTCCGGCAAGATGCACCGGGAACAGCCCCGGATTGTCACCGAAGTCCTCGATAACCGCCATCATTCCGCCCTGATCCGGAAAATCGTGAAGGGGGTCATGGTGGAGAGTTTCATCGAGGAGGGGGCCCAGTCGGCCAGCGAGTCTGTCTATGGCAAGTCCATCACCGACCCCTGTCTTGGCTGGAAGGATTCCGAAGCCCTGCTCTACGCCATCGCGGAGAACTGCTGAATGAAGGTGTGTGTTTTGGGGAGCGGGAGCGGGGGGAATTGCACCTATGTGGCATCGGGCCAGACGGCGATCCTGGTGGATGCCGGGTTGAGCGGCCGGGCGACGGGCCAGCGGCTGGCTGAATGCGGGGCCTCCCTGGATTCCGTCCAGGCCATCTGCGTGACCCATGAGCACAGTGACCACACTTCCGGGCTGGCAGTGCTGAGCCGCAGTGGCCAGATCAAGCTCTATGCGAACAGCGGGACGATCGAGGGCATTGAGGCAAAGGTGGACGTGAAGAAGCTTCCATGGAATGTCTTTTCCGCCGGGGCGATGTTCCGGATCGGGGATCTGGCGATCAATCCCTTTACCGTGCCCCATGATGCCTATGACCCGGTCGGGTTTGTGATCAGCCATGGAGCGACCCAGGTGGGGGTGGTGACCGACATGGGCATGGTGACAGGCCTTATCCGTGAACGCCTCCGGCCTTGCAATGTCCTGGTGATCGAGTCCAATCATGATGAACAGATGCTGAAGGACGCTGACCGGCCCTGGCACCTCAAGCAACGCATCATCGGCAGGCAGGGTCATCTTTCCAACCAGCATGCGGCCGATCTGCTGGTCGAGATCGCCGGCCCCCATCTCCAGACCGTGTTCCTGGCCCACCTGAGCGGGGAATGCAATCGTCCCGAACTGGCCCGCAAGACGGTGGCCGATGCCCTGGAGAAAGCCGGGCATCCCCATGTCAGGGTCATTGTCGCCCCGCCCGACAAGGTGAGCGAGGTCTGGGAAGGTCAGGACGCCTAGCTCGCGATGAGGCCGCTTCCCAGCACGAGATCGTTGTCGTAGTAGACGACGACCTGTCCCGGGGTGATCGACATCTGCGGTTCGTCGAAGACGGTTTCGAGCGCTGGTGTGGCGGGCGCGGAGGCCTGGCCGATGTCGTGAATCGTGGCGGGGGCCTCCTTGTGCTGCTGCCTGATCTTGGCCTGGACGTGGAGCGGTTGGCCGGGTGCCGAGGCCAGGCTGATCCAGTTCATGTCGGTGGCGGTCAGGCGTGTGCTGAACAGCTCCGAATGGGAACCCACCACGACCGTGTTGGCGCAGGCGTCAATCCGGACGACATAGAGCGGATCGGCGGTTCCGCCGAGTCCCAGGCCTTTCCGCTGTCCCACCGTGTAGTTCACAATGCCGCGATGCTGGCCCAGAACCTTGCCTGTGGTGTCCACAATGGGGCCCTGGGCTTGCTCGCAGTCACTGAACAGAACCCCGTAATCCTTGCTCTCGATGAAGTTCTGGCTTTCCGGCTTGTCGACCACGTCATCCCAGCCGATCTCGCGGGCAATAGCCTTGACCTGGGGCTTGGTCATGGCGCCGAGGGGGAAGATCACCTGGCTGAGCTGCGCCTGCGAGAGGCGCGACAGGAAATAGGTCTGGTCCTTGGCCGTGTCGATCGCGCGCCGCAGCCGCCAGCGCCCCGAGGCAGGATCCTGGTCCACCTGGGCGTAGTGGCCCGTGGCGAACTTGTCGAAGGCGATGCCCATGGCGCGGGCACGCTCAAGCAGCAGACCGAACTTCATGGACCGGTTGCATCGGACGCAGGGGTTGGGCGTGCGGCCTGAACGGTATTCCTCCCGGAAGTAATCCAGCACCTCAGTGGCATATTCCGGGGCGAGCGGGACGACGTGGTGGGGGATGCCGAGCCGGGCGGCAAGGGATTTGGCCGCCTCGATGTCGCGCGGTTCGCCCGGTCCATAGCACCCGGAGCGGCCTTCGTCCGCCAACGGCAGCGAGCCGTCCCAGATCTGCATGGTCAGGCCGATGACCTTGTAGCCCTGCTGCTTGAGCAACCAGGCGGTGACCGATGAATCGACGCCGCCGCTCAACCCGACCGCAATCGTCGGCATGTTTGAAACCTTGGATGACATGCGGTCCAGTATAGAGGTGTTTTCCGTGACGAGTCAAAACCTTAGCTTCCGTTGGTGGTGAAGCGGTTTGTGTCTTTGGCTGTTGAAGGGGGGCGGGGGGTTTGTTATTGTGCGGAGTAACAATTTGAGCAGTGCCAACGGAAAGGATTTTTCATGAGTGTTCGAAAGTTGAAGGCGGCGGTGCGTGATGTTCCCGATTTCCCCAAGCCCGGTATTCTTTTCAAGGACATTACCCCGATTCTCAAGGATCCCGTGCTTTTCCGGGCGGCCATTGACCTGTTTGCCAAGCGCCACCGCGACAAGGGAATCCGCAAGATCGCGGTGATTGACGCCCGCGGATTCCTGTTCGGGTCAGCCCTGGCCTACAAGCTCAAGGCGGGCGTGGTTCCCATCCGCAAAAAGGGAAAACTGCCGTACCAGTCACACGAAGAGAGCTATGACCTCGAATACGGTTCGGCGACTCTGGCTATTCACGTGGATTCGTTTGAGCCCGGGGAGCCGGTTCTGCTGATCGATGACCTGCTCGCCACCGGGGGGACGGCCCTGGCCTCGGCCAAACTGATCGAGCGGGCGGGCGGCAAGGTCATGGAAATCGATTTCCTGGTTGAGCTCGGCTTCCTGAACGGCCGTGAAAAACTGGCGGGCTACGAAATCTTTGCGCCCATCAAATATTAATGCAACCGGGCCATGACAACGAAATTCCGGACTTCAGTCATCTGACTCCGGATGCCGTCATCAATGCCATCGAGGAGGCATTGGCTATCCGTTGCAGCAACCTGTGCCGTCCGCTCAACAGCTATATCAACCGGGTGTATGAGCTCGAGATGGACAGTGGCGGCTATGAGAAACATGCGGCGGGGGGGCGGCTGATCGCCAAATTCTACCGGCCGGGGCGCTGGAGCCGGGATGCGCTGCAGGACGAGCTGGATTTTCTTCAGGAGCTGGCGGATGCCGAAATTCCCGTGGTGCCGCCCCTGTCGGCACCCTGCGGGCGGCTTCTCCACGAGTTCGGGGGGACCTGGTTCGCGGTATTTCCGAAGCGGGGCGGGCGCCCGCTGGACGAGCCCACGCCGGAGGATTGGACGCAGTTGGGTCGCCTGATCGGGCGTATGCATGCGGTGGGCGCCGAGCAGGCACCACGCGACCGGGTCAATCTCCATCCCCGCAAGTCCACCCTGGCGCACCTTGACTATATCCTCCGTTCCGGGACGATCGGGGGGCGGAACCGTTCCGCCTATGAGACGGCGGTGACCCGACTGGTTGAGGATATCGCCCCCCTTTTTGACGGTGTTGACGCCTTCCGGATCCATGGTGACTGCCACCGGGGCAATATCCTGCACCGCCCGGGAGAGGGGTATCATCTTCTGGATTTCGACGATATGGCTGTCGGGCCCCCCGTCCAGGACCTGTGGATGATCCTGCCCGACCGGCTTCCCCGCTCCCGGCCGCAACTGGACCTGTTGCTGGAAGGTTACGAGCTGTTTCGTGAATTTCCCTATGACACCCTGCGGCTGGTCGAACCGTTGCGGGCTATGCATTTCATCCATTTCACGGCCTGGTGCGCCCGCCAGAAGGCGGATGGCGGATTTGCCAGGCTGGCCCCCGGATGGGGCAGCGACGAGTTCTGGCGGCAGGAGCTCGCCGAGCTTGAAAAGCAGCGGGGTGAAATCGGTTTATAGGAGATGGTCATCATGCTGAATGAAAAAAATACCGTGCTGGTGGTGATTGATGTCCAGGGGAAGCTGGCCCAGGCCATGCATGGTCGTGAGGACTTGCTGGCCGCCTTGCAGAAACTCATCCGGGGCGCGCAGGCGCTGGGATTGCCCATTCTCTGGATGGAGCAGAATCCCGGCCGCATGGGTGAGACGGTTCCCGAGGTCAAGGCCCTCCTCGCCGGCCAGTCGGCGATGGCCAAGATGACTTTCAGCTGTTACGGCGATCCCTCCTTCATTGAAAATTTGGAGTCGATTGGCTGCCGCCAAGTCCTGCTGGCAGGGATCGAAACCCATGTCTGTGTTTACCAGACCGCCGCCGATCTGATCCAGCATGGCTATGCGGTTGAAGTGGTGGCCGATGCCGTGACCTCCCGCAAGTCACCCGACCATGCCATCGGGCTTGCCCGGATCCAGGCGGGCGGTGGTCATCTAACCTGCGTCGAGATGGTCCTTTTTGAACTGATGCGATCCGCCAACCATCCTGTCTTCAAGCAAATCCTTGGGATTGTGCGGTAGGCTGGGATGGGCTATAACGGGCGGATTTCGCGGGGAGACTGAGAATAACCATGATGAAGATTTATCCTGCAATTGACTTGAAAGACGGAAAATGTGTCCGGCTGCGCCAGGGGCGGGCGGACGAGATGACGGTGTATTCCGAGGATCCCGTGGCCATGGCCCGGCAATGGGCCGATGCGGGCGGGGACTGGCTCCACGTGGTGGATCTGGACGGCGCCTTCGCCGGCCATCCGGTTCATCACGAGATGGTCAAGGCGATTGCGGCGGCGATCCCGATCCCGGTGGAACTGGGCGGGGGGATGAGGACGGATGACGATATCCGGCGGATGCTTGACGCCGGGGTCCGTCGCGTGGTGCTTGGCACCCGGGCCTGTGCCGATCCAGCCGCTTTGGCCGCCTTGGTCAAGGCTTTCGGTGACCGGGTGGCGGTCGGGATTGACGCCCGAAACGGAAAAGTGCAGGTCAAGGGCTGGGTGGAAACCACCGACACGCTTGCCGTCGATCTTGCCAAACGCGTATCCGAGCTGGGCGTGGGCACGATCATCTATACCGATACCGCCACGGATGGAATGATGACCGGCCCGAACATCGAGGGCGTCAGGATCCTCTGCCAGGCGGTCAGGGCGAACGTGATCGCCTCGGGTGGCATTTCGACCTGCCGGGACGTCGCCGCGCTGGCGGCCTTGAAACTTTCCAATCTGGACGGGGTCATCGTGGGGAAAGCCCTTTATGAAGGCGCGGTGACGATCCCCGCGATGAAGGCCGCCATGAAGGGAGCCTACGCGATATGAGGCTCAACGGGAAAACGGTACTGGTGACGGGCGGAGCGGTGCGGATCGGGAAGGCGATCTGCGAGGCCCTGGCGGCGGAAGGGTGCAATGTGGTGATCCACTGCAGCCGGTCTGTTTCCGCCGCGGAGCAGCTGGCGCTCAAGCTTCGCGCCAAGGGCGTCAAGGCCTGGGTTGTCAAGGAGGCGATAGACTCCGAGCTGGACTGCCGTTCCCTGATGAGTTCGGCGTTCAGGCTGGCGGGGAACCTGGATATTCTGGTCAACAATGCCGCCGTTTTTCACAAGAACCGGCTGAAGACGGTCAGCGAGCAGAAGCTGCGGGTCGAGTTCGGGATCAACCTGTTTGCGCCGATTCTCCTGACGCGCCTGTTTGCGGAGCGGGCGGTCAAGGGTGCCGTGGTGAACCTGCTGGACCGCCGGATTGAGGCGAATGATCCCGACTGCCTGCCTTATTCCCTTTCCAAGAAGTCACTGGCCGCCTTCACGCAGGAAGCCGCCCTGGCGCTGGCTCCTGATATTTCCGTGAACGCGGTGGCGCCGGGTGCGGTTTTGCCTCCTCCGGGCAAGGGGGCCCAGTATTTTTCCGACCGTGCCGGAACCATTCCGTTGAAATGCCGGATTACCCCGCAGGATGTTGCCCAGGGGGTGGTCGCGCTGCTCAAGCTTGATGCCGTCACGGGCCAAATCCTCTTCATGGATGGCGGCCAGCACCTGCTTGGTAACGGCGTTTAGGCAGTGATCCCAATTTGACAAAAGCGGGCTAAACTGGCACGTTATCCGGATCTATGGCGCTATCGACGAAAGAAAAGCGGAAACCGCACCTGGTCCTCGGGGTCACGGGATCCATCGCGGCCTACAAGGCGGCTGAATTGGTTCGTCTTTTTATCCGGAAAGGGTGGGAGGTTTCGGTTGTGATGACCTCCTGTGCGGCTGAATTTGTGACGCCGTTGACATTCCAGACCCTTTCCCGGAATGCCGTGGGATCGGGTTTATTCGATGAGAAGGACGGGTGGCACCCTGACCATATCTCCTACGCCGACCGGGCCGATCTGTTGTTGATCGCGCCCTGTACCGCCAACGTCATTGCCAAGCTGGCGCACGGGATGGCGGATGATCTCCTGACCTGCACGGTTCTGGCCACCCGGGCGCCCGTGGTGGTGGCGCCGGCGATGAACGACAATATGTGGGCGAATGAAGCCACCCGCGCCAATGTGGCGCTCCTGAAATCGCGCGCGGTCACTTTCGTGGAAGTGGGTGTCGGCGATCTTGCCTGTGGGCGGGAAGGGGCGGGGCGCCTGGCTGATCTTGAGGAGATTGTTAAGGTATCAGAGGCGGTTTATAAGAAAAGTCATTAATAGGGAGTTACGCCATGTCGAAAAATGTCCTGATTGCGTTGTTGCTGATAGCCCTGTCGGTCCTGATCATGATTTTCACCAAGGGTGATGCCCCGGTGAGCCTGATTTTCACGAAATTCCATGCGGCGGCATCCATTGTTTATCTCTGTTTCATCGGACTGGGCGTGACGATCGGCGTCCTGCTCAAGTAAGTACCGCCCGGTGATGGGGGCGCGAGGGGATTTCATGGATCAACTCCATTTAACTGGATTTGAGCTGATCGAAAAGATCGGCGAGGGGGGGATGGGCCAGGTCTGGAAGGCCCGCCAGATCTCCCTTGACCGTATCGTCGCCATCAAGCTTTTGCCGCCCCGGGTCAGCCATGACCCGGAAAGCGTCCGGCTGATCATCAAGGAAGCCCGGACCGCGGCGAAGCTGAAGCATCCCGGGATTGTCCAGGTTTACGATTCCGGCGAGCAGGAGGGCAGCTTCTTCTTCGTCATGGAGTTTGTCAACGGCTACACGGTCGGGCAGTGGATCAGCCGGAAGAAGATGCTGGATGCCAAGGATGCCCTGGTGGTGGTGGAATCCGTTGCTACCGCCCTGGACTATGCCTGGCATCAGGCTGGCCTGATCCATTGCGATCTCAAGCCGGAAAACATCATGGTGGATCGTGATGGAACGATCAAGGTGGCGGATCTGGGACTTTCCCTGACCAAGGATTCCCAGGTGGCCGAGGATTCCGATGAGGTTGCCGGGACCCCCGGCTACATTTCGCCCGAACAGGTGACGGGCCTGACCCCGCTTGATTGCCGCACCGATATCTATGCCTTGGGTTGCTGCCTCTACCAGATGGTCACGGGGCGCCGCCCCTTTGTCGAGCTGACAGACCAGCAGGCGATGGAAGCGCAAGTTACCATGCAGATTCCCGATCCCCGCGACGTTGTGCCCCGGCTGCCCCATCAGCTGTGCGCCCTGATCGAACGCATGCTCGTCAAGGACCGGGAGCATCGCATCAAGGATTGGGCTTCCGTCGTGGCTGACATTCATCGTGTCCAGAAGGGGATGATGCCCCATGGGAGAACCCCGGATGAAGGGGCCAGCACCATGAAGGGGCGCCACTTCGCAGGAGTCCCCGGCAATGGCGACGATCCTGATCATGAGGGACGGACAACGGGATCCGGGATAAGCACGGGCCTCAAGGTGATCCTTGCGGTGGTGCTTTTCGCAGTTTGTGCGGGGATTGGTTTCTGGTTTTACCATCGCACGCCGGTGGGTGACGAGGTTGAGTTGATTTTGGCTCCATCCAATCCCCATGTTCCCCTCGGGAAACCTTCGGTTCCGGATTCGCACCCTGAAGCCCCATCCGTACCTTTGGTGAAGGGGGGGAGTCCCGCCGCGGACCTCGCCGCCGCTAATGCGGAGATCGAAAAAATCATGGCTCTTGTGGCTTCCGGCGGGTCGCCGGATGAGGCTGTTGTGTTGCTGGAGAATTATTCCGGTCCCTGTGTGGCGGAAACGTTGCCAAACCGGACTGCCAAAATTCAAGCACTGCGCAGCAAGATTGCCGCGCTGAAAGCGCTTCGTCAGGCCAATGAGGCGTGGGACAAGCTCATCAGCGAGGTGGCGGATTCCATCCTGGCGGGAAAATGCTCCGCCGCGCGGCAGCAGGTGGAGGGAGCGGTCAGCGATGCACGCTTCAGTAATCACAAGGAGGATCTCCTGGCTGTCGCCAAAGTCCTCACGGGCTTTGCCTCACTGAACGACAGGATTGTGGAATCGTTCGAGCGGGACATCGGCAAAACCATAAGGATCAGGTTGACGCGGGGCGAGCTGGACGGAAGGGTCCAGGAAATCCGGGATCGCAAGGTCGTCATCAAGACCCTCGACGGAGCCGCCAAGATTGATGTCCGGCTGGAGGATATGGCGACCTCGGAACGGATGAGCCGGCTCTCAGCGATTAATCTTCCGGAAGTCTTCCTGGCGCGGGGGTTGGTGGCGTTCAATGAGAAGCGGGAGGCGGATGCCTTGGGGTTGTTTGACAAGACCGGGCCGGTTCTGGGGCCCATTCTGGAGACCCGTATCCGGCAGGATGCCGAGGCGGCCATCAAGGCGGCCATGGCCACCGACAAGGCGCTGATGGCGTTTTGCGAGTTGATGAAGATGGCCGGGGTTGAGCCTGCCGGCATTGAT
>JAABPW010000394.1 GCA_011391785.1 Verrucomicrobiota bacterium | reverse complement strand
AAACCGCGGATGAACGCGGATAACGCGGATGGGGAGAAGACCTTATCCAGCGGGGTGTGCAGTTAGGCTCAACCAGAGATTCCCTCACTTCTTGTCAGCGTTTTCTGCGTTCATCTGCGGTTCGTCTTCTTCTGGACGGGCCGTTAGGGAGAGGCTCTCTGTTCAGATTTTTGATTTCAGATTTGTGAATGAAGATTTCTGACTACTGACTACTGACTACCGACTCCTGACTTCTGCCCCTAGGAGTGACACCGGGGACAGGCCTGTAGTTCCCCTGAATTTGCAAGGATTCTGCAAAAAATTCATGCTGGGCATGACAACTGCTTGTGTATGGGCGCAGAAGTCGGGATGATTCTGGAGTTGATGGAAGGGGGGAGCGCGACGATTATGAAAATAGCACGCTACTGGCTGCCTCGGTCACCCTGCCTGGGTGTGGCGATGACCCTCCGTGTGGTTCTGCTCCTTCTGCTTATGGCCCTGCTGCCACGGCAGGGGGGGGCTGAGCTGCCGACGGGCTGGTCGGCGGGGGGCAAGAGTATCTTGATCATACCGGTCACGTTCAGCGATTGCCCGGCCCCAAGCGGACCGATCGGAGGGTGGACCAACCTGCTGTCCGACGTGAACCAATTCTACAGGCACCAGTCCTACAGCAACTACTGGATCAGCAGTTACACCATCTCCCCTGTCGTCAACCTGGGCGTTTCCTATACGAACTACAAACCCTATAATCAGTGGCAGGAAAACGCCTTTCTTCCCGATGTGCGTGCCAAGGCCAAATTGGCCGGCTATGATACCGATGACTTCGACCTGGAAATCATTCACACCTTCATGCCGCTTGAAGCCACGAATGGGATTGCGGTGCGGGGGAAGGGGATGCACATGAATTTCCCCGTTACCGACCTGCGGATGATTGCGGCAACCCCCCACGAACTCGGGCATAATCTCGGGCTATTCCATAATCGTGGCGCCTCGAGCGCAAGCTATCTGCCGGGCGCCAGCCCCTATCAGAAAGCCGGCTACTGGATGGCGGAGTATGGGGGGTATTTCGATCTGATGGGATCCTCGGACTTCAACGGGAACGGGTTGGGGGAGTTCTGTGCGCCCTACAAGAATTGGCTGGGCTGGCTCCCGGATGCCAACGTGGCGAACGTTTCCTCCTCGGGCACGTTCAGGATCCATGCCTTTGACCAGGGAACGTTAACCACGGGGGATTGGTATGCCCTCAAGATCGACCTGGACAAGGAATATACCTACTGGGGCGAGTTCCGGCAGGCCGTGACCAACAATGAATGGAGCATGAATGGCCTGGGGATATACTGGGGCGGTGAATCCCTGCTCTCGGCAGGGCGCTATGCCTGCCAACTGGATATGACCCCCGGAAGTCAGGGGGTTGAAAATCCCGGTTCCCGCAACGCGACCGGGCAGAACATGGGGGACGCACCCCTGGCGCTGGGCCGGACTTTTTCGGATGCTAACAGGAACCTTCACATCACGCCTCTCCGGAAAGGCGGCACCAGCCCCGAGTCGCTGGATGTGGTCGTCAATTACGGGCCCTTCCCGGGCAATCGGGCACCTCTGTTGTCCATCAGCGGGACAACCCTCACGCCGGCGTCCGGTCAGCTGGTGACCTTCACGGCGACGGCGTCGGATCCCGACGGGGATGTGCTCGCCTACTACTGGGAGCTCGATGACCCCAACGCTCCGGCCGGCGCCGGCCTGCGCCCGTTCGGGATGGGCAGCCCCGAGTCCGATGCCTCCCTGCGTACCACGGCCAGTTATTCCTGGTCCAGCAACTGCCATGTCATGGTCCGGTGCACGGCCTCGGATATGAAGGGTGGCCGGACGGTTGTCTCGGAGGAGATTACGGTCGGGGGGGGTGCTGGATTCACTGCCACGGGGGTCGTGAAGGATGAACTGGGCAATCCGGTTTCGGGCGCGATCATCAACAACTACAAGGGCAGCATTCCCTTCAGCGCCACGAATTTCGTTGCCTCGGGGGAAACGGCCTCGAACGGCCAGTATGTGATTCAGCTCCGCGACGGCACGACCAATCATCTGTTCGCCAGGCACGAGGGCCACACGTTCCTGTGCAGCGTGCCGGGCGGATCAACGACCGGGACGGTGATCATTGCCGGTGCCAGCGCCACCAATGTGAATTTTACCCGGCTCAGGAGCACCCGTACCATTGGCGGCCCCGTCTATCTGGCGGGAGCCCATCCGCGGTATAATTCCTCTATCCATGGCCCGCTGACCGTTCATGGGGGAACCAACTCCGTGAGCGTCGGTGCCGACGGGTATTGGTTCATGGATGTGCCCGAGGGGCCGATCGACCTGTCCTTCACCCTGCAGCCCGGACACGTCCTGAGCTATGGTTTCCGCAATCCCTTCGAAGTGGTGGAGACCTTGACGAACCTGGCCTCGTTTGTCGACATCACCAATGCGTCGGTATCCGCTTCCGTGGAGTTCCTGAGCAGGAGCGGTTCGAGCGATGACGCGGCAGGAACCATCGCGATCCCGTTCGTGCTGCGACTGCCGGAGGGCTATACGAACACAACCTGGCCCATGTCGCCATGGCTTGGCGGGATCCTGGGCGGGCAGGATACCGCCCGGTACGGGGTCGACTACAGGGTGATGTCCATGGATTTACGGTTCACGGGCAGTTCCGGTGTCTTCACGAACTACGTCCGGATAAAAATCATGCCGAATGGCGCGGCGCATAGCCGGACATTGAGCCTGACGTTGGAACCCCTGAATGTGGGCACCCATCTGGGCGCCATCAACACCTATACCCATGCCATTTTATCATCCGGAGCTGACGGGGATTCCGATGGTATGCCCGATGAATGGGAGTGGCTCCACTCAAGCAGTCTTACCAACCTCCTGCCGGCTGCGGACGATGATGGGGATGGCCTGCCCAACAGGTCGGAGTATGAGTCCGACACCGATCCTGCCAGCAGCAATTCAGTGCTCGCCATCACAGGGATCCGAAGTCAGGCCGAGGGGGTCTGGCTTGAATGGAAGGGTGGCGTAAACGCCTTGCAGGTCCTGGAGTCCCGGCACGATCTGGGCGATGGCGTCGAACCCTGGATACCACTTGAAACAAATCATCCGCCCACCCTGACCGCCACGAATTGGTTTCATCCCGATGTGTCGGCGGCCTCACGGTATTACCGGATAAGGGCAGGACGCTGAAATGAAGGCCGGAAGGGGGAAGAGGGGGATTTGAACACCCGCTGCGCTCAAGGCGCAAAGGGCGCAAAGGGGGAAATGCGGCGTTTATTTCGCTGCCAGGGGTACCTGGCACCAAAATAAACGCCACGTTTTGCCAGGGGGATCCTGCGTTTTGGAGTGCGGCGTCAAGCCGCCGCACTCCAAATCTTAGGGAGATGCTCTCTGTTCAGATTTCTGAATACTGAATACAAAATTCTGACTCCTGACTCCTGATAATCGGGCGCTATTACTAAAGAATAACTAGTATAATATACAACTTGAGGTTAGTCTTTAATCCTGGCAGCATGAACTGATGGAAATGAACCTCATTCCGGCAGACAGAATTCGAAATGCAATTTTCTTGATTCGAGACCAGAAGGTCATGCTTGATCGAGATCTCGCCACGCTATATGGCGTAGAGACGAAAGTTCTCAAGCAGGCGGTAAAAAGAAACAACAAGCGATTTCCTGATGATTTCATGTTCGTCCTGGATCAGCAGGAGTTTGGAAAATGGAGGTCACAATATGTGACCTCCATTTCGGATCGAATGGGTTTGCGATATGCTCCGATGGCCTTTACGGAACAGGGCGTTGCTATGCTTTCAGGCCTACTCAAAAGTGACCGTGCTATCGCTGTTAACATCGCAATCATGCGCACGTTCGTAGAGTTCCGCCGGATGCTTGAGACGAATGATGCACTGGGGCGGAAAATCACTGAACTCGAAAAGAAATTTGATCAGCAGTTTCAAACCGTATTTACAGTGCTAAACGAACTTATGATCCCGCCAGACCCACCAAGGCAATCCATCGGGTTCCATCAGTAGGACCTACAAGGGACAGCAGGGGTCAATAAGGGAAGGAAGAAGGGGGGAGGGGATTTGCCAGGGGGACGGAAGGGGGAGGCAAACTGGAAATATTGATGATTTTAAATTTATGAATGAAGATTTCTGAATACTGAACACTGAATACTAAAATTCTGACTCCTGACTACCGACTCCTGACTTCTGCCCCTAGGTGCTTCCATAGGGATCGCGGAAGAGGTAAACCGCGGATGAACGCGGATAACGCGGATGGGGGGGGAAGGGATGGGAGGAGCGCTGGCAGGAGGAACTTGGGGTGGACAAACAAAGTCATGTGGCTATGATGCCGACATCAATTGGACCCTCTTAGAAAACGGTCCAGCTCAAGGGGGAAGGTCAGTATTATGAAACGGTTCTCATTCCTGTTGGCTGCTGGTGTGCTGATGGCCTCGGTCGCCTCGGCCTTAAGTGCCCAATCCGCTATCTATCCCCCTGCGGAGTCGCGCGCGGCCTCGCCCGGCGGGGTTACCTGTTATGTCGACCCGGTGAAGGGGAATGACACATGGCTGGAGCCTGGTGTTCCAGGCAAGACCTACCCGGAGGGTGAGGCGACTAGGCAATGGCAGGTTTTGCGGCACGATTTGAAGAAAACGGATCGTTTTAAGCAGTTTGCCCCTGAGACCTATTGCGCGGAAGCGCTGGTGACACAGGAAGATAAAGACCCGCTGTCCGTTTTGCTGCGTCGCACACACGCCTTGCTGAGCGATATTAAAGCGATGCGGAATGCCCCCTCGCTGGAGTCGGAAATTAAAGCACTGGCCGACCTGGCTGAGCGTGCCAAATCAGCCCCTGAAGCCGGACGCCGTCAATTGTTTGACGAGGCTCTGCTCGTGCGCCGCAAAATTGCGTTTTCAAACCCACTGCTCAATTTCAAGGAGCTGCTGTTCATCAAGCGCGATTTGTCGAATGTCATGCAGCATTGTTGTGACCAGTACTATGGCCAACAGCAACGGGCCGGGGGCGGATTGTTCGTCCTGTCGGATCCTTTCGGCGGGTCGCCCGCAATACGCGATGTGCTGGCTGGCTCGAAGCTTGATTTCGGGACACGTCAGGACATGGGCAAGGATGGCGGCTCCATTCTTTCTCCGGCGATTTCGTATGACGGCAAGATGATCGCGTTTGCCTATGTGGAAGGCAAAGGGAGCCGGGCCCATGTTTCGCATGTTGATCATGCGAATAACGGGCATTGGGATAAGGGCTTCTGTTATCATGTTTTCACGGTTAATCCTGATGGATCAAACCTCAGGCAGATTACAGACGGGACCTTCAATGATTTCTCCCCTTGTTTTACGCCTGCAGGACGGATTGCCTTTATTTCAGAACGGCGGGGCGGCTATTTGCGTTGTGGCCGTCGCTGCCCCAACTTCACGTTGTTCGACATGGCGGTGGATGGGTCGGATATGCGATGCCTTAGCTTCCATGAAACAAATGAATGGTCTCCCGCGATCACGCATGATGGGATGTTGCTCTGGACGCGCTGGGATTATGTGGACCGTCATGGGTGCACGGCCCATCATCCATGGATTACAACACCGGATGGGCGCAATCCACGGCCAGTCCATGGTAATTATTCATTTCGCAACAAACGGGCGGATATGGAGCTAGACACCCGGGCAATTCCGGATTCACATTGCTTTGTCACGACCGGCGCGCCCCATCATGGACAAGCTTTTGGATCCTTGATGGTCATTGATCCGCGGGTGGCGGATGATGATGCCATGGCGCCAGCGAAGCGGTTGACGCCGGATGCGGGATTCCCTGAAACCCAAGGGGGGACCATGACCTATGGAACAGCCTGGCCGTTGAGCGATTCCTATTACCTGGCGGCCTATGAACCCGCAGAAGCCCTCACGGACGGGAAGAAGCTGACCTTTGGGCTCTATCTGGTCGACAAGTTCGGCAACAAGGAGCTCATTTATCGCGATCCCCGGATTGCCTGCGTGAGCCCGATGCCTCTCCGTGCCCAGCAGCGTCCTCCGGTTATTCCCGAGCAACGTATTGCCGCTGTTCCGGCAGCGCAACGCAAGCCCTCGGACTGGCAGGCGGAAGCGCGCGGGGAAGGGACGATCACCATTGCCGACGTGTACAAGAGTCACTTGGCGTGGCCCGAGGATGCCAGGAAGATCACCTCGCTCCGGATATGGCAGATTTATCCAGCATCGGTGGCTACGGCCGAACTGGCTCATCAAACGGGAATACAGATCAAGGAAGGATTTGATTCAGTCAATCTGGTGCGTACTATCGTGGGGACGGTGCCGGTTGAGTCCGATGGGAGTGCCTACTTCAAGGTTCCGACCGGCCATGAGATTTTCTTCCAGGCACTGGATGAAAATGGGGCCGCCATCCAGTCGATGCGGTCTTCGACAGCGTTGGTGCCGGGTGAGCATCTCTCCTGCCAGGGGTGTCATGAACCCAAGGGCCTCGCCCCTGAACGATTGCCCGGGGCGACGCTGCTTGCAATGAGGCGTGCGCCCTCCATCCCCAAGCCTGGACCGGATGGAACATCTCCCTTCAGTTATCCGAAACTGGTCCAGCCTGTGCTTGATAAAAATTGCGTCAGCTGTCATGCGGAAAAGATCAAGCAAGCCAAGCCAGGCGAGAAAGTCCCGCCCCGGCTGGATAGTGAGGTTAAGGGGAAGTACTTCACCTCCTATCTTAATCTTGCTGAACCCTACGGCTTTGTCTCGTACGGTGCTGGACGTGATTTTAATTCGCCCCAGTTTTACCGGACGGTCCCGGGGCAGTTCGGGGCGCGGGCCTCCAGGCTTTATAAGATGCTGAAGGAGGGCCACAAAGGCGTGAAGCTCAGCGCTGAAGAGATGGACCGTATCATCATTTGGTTGGATTCAGTATGCCAGTTCTATGGCGTATATGAAAAGGAGGGTGGCGAGAGGCAACTGCGAGGCGAGTTTGCTGAACCCACGCTGAAGTAGGGGGCAGGGTTGGGGAAATATATCGGCCGACAAAGGACAGGCTGATTGATTTCACATGGGCCGAGGAAGAGGTAAACCGCAGACGAACGCAGATAACGCGGATAAGATTCACCGCCCGCTGCGCTCGAGGCACAGAGGCGCAGAGAGTATCTTGCCGCGATGAAAATGTTGCGGGAATTTCGCCCACGGGAATACCGTGGTCATAATTCCCGCAACCCCTCTTGGCGTAATTCAAAGAGAAAGAGGAGTGATTCCATTTTCAGCGTGTTCTGCGTTCATCTGCGGTTCCCCTTCTTCTGGACGGCAGGGGCTCAGGAGAGGCTGTCTTCGGATTGCCTGTCCATCCAGGCGAGAAGCTCATCGCAGAAGACAGGCTTCAGGAAGAACCGGGCACCGAGTGGCGCCATTCGCATCATATCCATTTCGGGAATGCCTTTCCCGGTGATGAGGGCGAAGTGGGAGCATTTGCATCTGCTGTCGTAGACATGGGTAAGGAATTCCACCCCGTTTACCTTGGGCATATCGTAGTCCGTGATGATGAGGTCCGGGCAGGAGCCCGATCCCTCAACGGGGCAGAATTTGACCCGGTAGAGAGGGCAGTCAGTCGGATTCAGGTAAACCTGAACCGTGTGACCTTTGCGAGTGAGTAGCCGCTGCATCAGCGACAGGATCATGGAATCATCATCGACAACAATCACATTCATAATCTGAATTCTTCCTGCCGGAAATTGGCCTAGAGGCATTCCGATGCGATTGCCTGGATGGCTTCCTGTGCGTCAGCGCCTGTTGCCTTGATGCATAAATTGCCGTTTGCCTCTGCAATGAGACAGAGGATGGAGACAACGCTTTTGGCGCTCGCAGATCGGTCGCTACACTCAATGATGACGTTGCTGGTGAACCGGCCGGCGGTCTTGACCAGAAGCGCAGCCTGCCGGAGATGCCATCCAATCGGATCTGCTGTCAACGTCGCTTGCCGGTCTTTTTTCAGTGCAACTGCGGTCATAATCATCTTCCTCCCAATGGATAATCTGTTGGTCGATACTGTATACTGAATCAGAGTATCGACAATCAGGGGGAACCTGAAAATAGGATCAGGGTTTACCTGATAAGGGCATGTCGGACTTTGAGAGGAGTCAGTAGCGAGAAGACAGAATGAGAGCGACTCGGGGCAGTCAAGGGACGGGATAATGGATTTCACATGGGCCGAGGAAGAGGTAAACCGCAGACGGACGCAGATGACGCGGATGGGGGAGAATACCAAAACCTTGTTTCGCGGACTTTGCGGCTTCGCGTGAGGAAATCTTCATTTCAGATTGATCCCTTGCCTCAGTTTCCTCTGTCGAACGTCGTGAATTCGCCACCACTTTGTCATGCATCATCAGTAAAAACCTGACATAGGAATAGGTGTTTCTGTGTATTGTGCAATATTGAGATCATGTTAGGTTTTCAAAGCATTCTGACGTCTGAGACATAAGTCCGGTTCAGAGCCCGCAGAAGCAGGTTCGACAGAATACTGGGATCGTTCATGTTTCTGCGGAACTCGACCACAACAAAGAAGGAGAGCAGTATGAAAAAAACGAAAGAAGTGATTGTCGAAGAGAAGCAATACCAGTGCTTTTGCACCAAATGTTCAAATTCGTGGACAAGTACAGGCAAACCCAGAAAGTGCCCCGATTGCGGATCGAAAGCGATTACGTACAGTGACTTGAAGAATAAGAATTCAAAGAAGGGCATTGTTTTTTCTCTCCGCCTATCAACAGATGGTAAGTCCATTGTCGACCATAAGGGAAAAGAAGTTGCAAGGTTTAGAGAGGGATTGCGCGTCAGGAAGTCGCCAAAGGGTGGTGGACAGAAACTGCCAGGCCATATGGAGTGCTGGGATGAATGTATAGCATATGATCAGAACGGAAAATGTGTGAAATCGATCAGAACGTGTCAGTGGGTGTTCGATCCGATTTAAGAATGGGCCGACAAGGGACGGGATAATGGATTTCACATGGGCCTAGGAAGAGGTAAACCGCAGACGGACGCAGATGACGCGGATGGGGGAGAATACCTCATCCAGTGGTAAACCAGAGTTTTGCTGACCTATTGTCAGCGTGTTCTGCGTTCATCTGCGGTTCCCTTTCTTCTGGACGGCAGGGGCGCTCTGGGGCCGACAAGGGTCTGTCTAGTTGATTCTCAAAGGGGAAAGGGGGAAAGAGGGGATTTCACCGCCCGCTGCGCTCGAGGCACGGAGACGCAGAGAAGAAAAATGCAATGTGGCGGTTATTTTGCCCACGGGAATACCGTGGTCAAAAAAACCGCCACGCCTTCTTGAAGGGGAAGAGGGGGAGGGGGAGAGT
>JAABPW010000393.1 GCA_011391785.1 Verrucomicrobiota bacterium | reverse complement strand
CCAGCGCCTGCGTCCGGCCGTCGCCCGACACCAGCGCCACGGTGGGAATCCCGCTGATCTGGAACTGCTGGGCGGTTTTGCTGTCACGGGACGTGTCGATCTCCACGCAGATCAAGCCCTCGATCGCGGCCTGGACCTCGGGATCGGACAGCACATCGGCCTTCATACGGAGACACCAGGGACAGGTGGGCGAAGAGAAGACAACCAGCAGGGACCGGTATTCACTCGCCGCACGGGTCAGTGCCCCGTCCAGGTTATCGATCCATTCAATGGCCTTTCCCGTCGACTCAGCCCCGACGCCCGGGAGCGGGGCTGACGCCAGTCCCGCCAGCAGAAGCGCCAGCAGGAACCAATGTCGTCGTGTTCTGTCCAGTCGTGTATTCATGTCGGCATTCAATGCATCAGCGCATAAACCAGGATATTGATATTCACTTCCATGGAGTTCCCGATCTCATTGCCGCCGCAGCAGCAACACCCCTCCGTGTGCTTGGTGTCGTTCAACCCATGCTGGGAATAGACCACCACCATTTTCCCGTTATGCTCAACCCCCTCCAGGGTCGCATCCTCCCCGCCATGGGTCAGCTTGAGCGCGGTGATGGTCTTGACGGTCTTGAACAGGGCATGCTCCTTGGGAATGCGCGTCAGCGCGAGGTCGGTAAGCGACTGCTTGACCTCCCGGCGGAAGGACCGGTCCCAATCCTTGTTGGAACACCCCGCCGAGGCCAGGAGGAATCCGCCGCTGGTGAGATATTTCTTGAGGTTGGTGCGCTCCTTCGAGGACAGCGTGAACTCCTTCTCGCCGGTCATCACCACGAAGGGATACTTGAAGAGCTCGTCCGAATCCAGCTTGACGCTCTTGAACCGGCGCTCCGTGGAAATCGTGGTCTCGCGTTGCGCGGCGCTCAGGAACTCATCGCTGAAACAGCGTGAGGTCTGGGTTCCCGACGCATAAATCAGGTTCGCGCACTGCAGGGCCGCCTCTTTCGCCATCACCGGAGCCGCGAGGCAAGCCGCCAGGGCAATACCCCATCCCGCTGAACTCATCCGTCTCATTTTAGCCCGCCTTTCTCACGATTTTCCTGGAAATAGCGCTTCACCGCATCACGGTATTTCACCGGAAGCCGCTCGAACTGGATCGTTTCGCCCGCCGGCCTGGCCCCGCCATCTCCCCGGATCCGCTCGGTTTCCGACGGCTTCAGGATGGAGGCGCTCCCGCCTCGTCCCGGTCCCTGCCCCTTGCCCGTGCCGTTCCTGGAGCCCTCGCCCTCTCCCAAATTACTTCGGCCTGCCCCGTAAACCTTGGTTCCAAGGGGGGAAGAACCTTCCGAGCCGGTGCCGCTGCCTCTCCCGCCCTCACCGCCGGATCCCGATCCCGACCCCTGCCCTTCCCCTTCTCCCGCCCCCCGTTTCTTGCACATCGAGCGGAACATCTCCTGGAGCGTCTTCTTCAGGTCCCCGTCCCCGAAATCCGGCTCGTTCCCCTTGCACATGGAGGCGAAGCCGTTCTCCTTTTCACCCTTCAGCAGGGACTGAAGTTTCTCAAGGGCCAGCGTGGCCTCCCGCAGCGTGGTCCGGGCATCCGAGTTCCGGCTTGCCGTCACGGCATTGGCCATGTGGTTGGAGGCGCCGCAGGCCTCCAATGCCCGGGCAAAATCAAGGGAATCTGCCTTGAACTTCGCCACGGAATCGGGCAAGGCGCCAGCCGCGTCCACCAGGGTTTCGGTCATCTCCCGGAGAATCTGGCCGAGCTCCGCCTGCCGCTCCCCGAGGCTTGGCAGGAACCGCAATTCATCGGCCCCGACTTTCCCGCCGAACCGCAACTTCAACTTCCGGACAAGATCCTCCTGCCGCTGGACAAGGTTCTGGTACCGGGCGGCACAATCCATCACGCGGGCCAGTTTGGCCGCCAGGGCGGCATCCATCCTCAACTGTGTCATGGACTTCATGGGCGCATTCAGCCGCTTGAGCATTCCCTCCACCTGGGCCACCGTATTGGAGTCCGGACTGCGCATCGCCCCGAGCAGGCGTTCATTTTCAGCCAGGGCCCCCACCACTTCCTGCGACGCCTTCTTCAGGCTTTTCTCGAGGTCGAAGGCCGAAAAATCCTTCTCCAGCGTCCGGAACAGCGTCGAGGCGGATTGGTGTTGTGCCAGGGTCTTCTGGACCACCGCCCTGAACTTGACGTCATCCGGTTTGCGCCACAGCACCAGCCCATGCAATTCATCCAGGGCCGACAACACCGCGGCGAGCGACTCCTGCGCCACCTCGTACCGCACCGTGAAACGCTCGATCGTTTCGCGATCCCTCAGGATCTCGGCGTATTCAGCGTCGGAAATAATGCGGATCCGGGGAACTTCCGAAGCCCCCACCCCCGGAAGCACCGGATTGTTGTCCACCGCCTCCACATAGAGTTCCAGCACCTGCCCCGACTCGACGCCAAGGGCGGCCAGATCCAGTTCGGTTTCAAAATCCCGCGTCGATCCGCTGTCGCCGCGCAGCAGCGTCACGGCCCGGTCCTGGAATCCCACCACGGCGCGAACCAGGTCCACCTGCTCGATCCCGTAATCATCCTCAACGTTGCCGGCCACCTTGATGATCGCCGCCGGCGTGGCCATCGAATACACCGGAGGATCGCTCAGCACCGGCTTGGGCGACTCGTCCTGGACCTGCTTCTGGCGCAACACCAGGGGTTCCGCCGTCGGTGTTCCCTGCACATCCCGGATCACCGCCTTCACTTCCGCATCGCCGTTCAGCGTCCAGGAAAAGGCCATCATGCAGTCCACAACCTTCTTGCCCAAGATCACCTCCTCGGTGCCGCGGGCGGCATTCCGGCCCGAAAGCAGCATCGTCCCGTCACGAAGGGGCCGGTTGCTGGTCAGGGTGAGTTTGACTTTTGTCCCCTTCACCCCGGCGAGGTCCTCCTGGCCCGCCATGAAATCGCGGGTGGGAAGCCGGGTATAGGCCGGCGGGATGACCCGGATCCAGGCTTGCAGGATCTGGGGTTGCAACTGGAGGAGTACGGTATGCCACCGTGTGCGGGCCCGCCCCGTGGCGAAACAGAACTCAAGCGGAGCGGTCACATTCTCCAGCCGCTGGGCGTACCTTCCGCCCTCCTCCTGGAAGCATGCCGCCTTCTGGATCTTCCCGTCGCGCCGTGTCATCAGCCACACCTGGGACCGCACCGGCGCCCCGCGGATCGTCACGGACACCTCCGCCCGACCACCGAACAGGATCTGGGGCGAATCCGGCCTGACATCAAACACATACCGGCTGAAGGGCGGAATATCCCGCTCGGGAAACAGCAGTCGCGGCACAATCGTCAGCACGGCATCTGTCCCGCACACCGCCATCACGGCAAGCGCAACAATCAATTGAACCCCGCCAATCCGCCCCCGTCGCGAAACCAGATCGCCCGGCCAGGCGGCCCCGTGTCCCAATGCCGTCAGCTTTTGTCCGGCCTCGGCCATGCTCCGGCGGACCAGGAACCCGGTCATCGCTTCGCACTCCGGATCAGTCCCTTCATTCCCCGAAGCCTGCCCGAGTTCCCATGCGGCCAGAACCTCCTGCCGCCGGTGCCGCCCCAGGGCATCCGCGCGCCTGGCCGCATCCGCCCGGTTCAGCTTCAGGATGCGCAGGGCCTCGGGCGCGACCGCCGCGAGAAGGGCAATCGGAACGCCACCCAGAAGGGCCAGCCTGAGCCCCTCGCTCAATCCGAGGAAATAGTCGGTCAGGAACACGAACCCGGCGGCAAGCGAGCCCCACCCCGCCAGCCGCAGAAGCAGCGCCAGGACCAGGCCCTTCCGCCAGACGCCAAGGAAGCGGCCCAGCCGCTCCTTGAATACACCCGCGTTGATGACCGTCTCGTCCATGATCATTCCAGCCCGTTTCTGCGGCGGATAAACCACTCCGCCCCCAGCGCCAGCATCACAACCAGCGCGATCCAACCACGATCCCATGCCGGCGCCCACACCGCATTGCCGACCTGGGTATCATGGGTCTGCCGTGCCTTCTCCACCGCGGTCATCGCCGCCTCCAGCGTTGATGGCGTCACGGCGCGGCCCCCTGCTGATTCCGCCAGCCTGGCCATGAATGCGGGATCGGGGTTCACATCATCCAACTCGCCCGGGGGCGGCTGGACAACCAGCATCGCCGCCGCGCCCGGCCGCCCGGAATTATTCCCCGGGGGAACGACCTCCACCCGGTATGAGCCCGCCTGATCCAAGCCCAGTTCGGTCTCCCACGACGTTTGATCATTGCCGGGCGCCAGAACCAGATCCTGAACCGGATTTCCCTGCCGTGTCACACGGATGCCGGGCGGCACCGATGGGGATCCATTCGCACCGCGGCGGCGGACCTGGATGCGCACCGGAACGCCCGGCCGCGTCGTGCCGGCGCTGAGATGCAGGGCATAGTCATGCCCGGGCAGGAAATCCGCATAGGTGCCCACCCACTGCAGCAGTTGCGCCCACAGCTCGCCGTACATCTCCGCCACTTCCGGGGAGGACGGGAAAAACGCCCATTGCCAGAACCCCTCGACGTTCACGGTCACCGTCATGCCCTTCCCGTACCGATGACTCACCACCAGGGGAATCGCGGATTCCACTTCCGACTCTCGCCCGATCCTGCGCCCCTCGACAAGCACCTGGGCGAACGATTTGAGCTCAAGGGCGGAGTGGCTGCAGCGCACCGGCGGGAGCCGTCCCCAGACCCCGTCCTGGAGTCCCGGCAAGAGTCCGCCGAACAGCCCGGCATCCTCGCCTTCCGCACGGGGCCTGAACCGGCACTCAACCGCCTGCGCCTTGCCCCACTCAACGGGCTCAAGATCCTCCATGCCATCACCCTGGTTGACATACGGCTTGCCGCGGGCGAACACCACGCTGCCGCCCTGCTCCGAAACAAATTCCTTGAGGGCATCCAATCGCCGGGGCGTCATGAAATAATCCGATCCCCGTCCCAGCACCACGATGTCATAGGCGCCGAGCCCCGCCGCGGTCTCGGGAAACACGATATCGGCAATCGACTCCTCCGCGCCGTCCGGGTCCACCCTGAAGAACCGGTCCGCCGTGATGCGATAGATGCCGGACACCTGCATGATCGGTTGCCGGCGAAGTTGCCGGGCCAGGAACTTGCTGTCCCAATACGGCAGGCCCTCGGCCAGCAGCACCCGGATCTTCCGGTCGAGCACGTTGACCTCGAAGGGGACCTCATTGTTCCGGGCATTGTCCTCGCCCTCGCGGACGGGAATCCGGAGCTGATAGGACTCCGTCCCCGCCTGTGCAGGCGTGAGGGTGAACGACACCGGCGCCCGTCCATCGGCCGCCAGGTTAACCCGGTTGGTGGCCACAGGCGTACCGGACCGGGTAAGGAGCTGGACCTCCACCGTGAGCGGAACTCCCCACCGGGCGGAGACCTCCCCCTGAATCCTCACGGGCTGTTTAACGAAACCGATCGTCATCGGGCGCATGACCCGCAGGGAGATATCGCGGATCTCACGGGGCTTGCCGAGCGTCAGGGTAAAGATGGGGACATTCTGGGCACGGGCCTGCAGCCCGATTGCGGCCGGATCGGAATCCGGCTTCGTCTGCCGCCCATCCGAGATCAGCACAACGCCCGAACAGGCTCTGCCACCCGCCCCGCCCCAGCTCAACGCCGTATCCAGCGCCCGGTCGGCATCGGTTCCTGAACTGTCCGCCTTTAGGGTCTCTATCAGGGCCGGGGTCTGCCGTCCCCCCTCCACCCCATTCCCGAAAGTCAGCCACTCGAGTTCACGCTTATCCCCGGCGACCTTCTCCAGGTTGCGGGCCAGCACCCGGGCCGCATCCCAGCGGCTCCCGCCATCGACATCCGCCGTCGCCATGCTGGCGCTGCGATCCAGCATGACCATCCAGCGCGGTTTCGTCGCCGCTTCGGGCTGTCTCCAACTTCCGGGATTCAGGGCGAGCAGCGCCAGCACCACCAGAGCCAGGCTCCGCAAGCCGACAACCAGCCAGCGCAACCGTGCCGGAAGCTTTGCCGACCCACGCCAGGCCAGGAAAATTCCGCAGGCCAGCACCAGGATCAGCCCCAACACCAATTGATCCAGCGGGGCAATGGGATTAAAGGTCATCGGACACCCCGCTTCCAGGCCGCCACAAGCCCCTCGCACAACAGGATCAGGAGCCCGGCGGCCAGCAGCATCGGCCACAGCGTGATTCCATCCTGCCACTCCCGCACCGCCCGGCCCGAGGCCCCCACCAGCGCGCCCATCGCCTTGATCTCGGGCGTGGAGAGCGGACGGAGGTCCGATTCCATCGGGACGAAATTGACCGCATCGCGCTTGATCACCTTGTCGCGGATCAGCCAGGCATAAGACCCGAGCTGTTCCGCCGGCCCCGCCATCAGCAGCCCGCCGCCGGTTTCCGCCACCTTGGCCGGCAGCGCTGCACCGTCGGGGAAACGGACCCGGACATCCTCCACCCGCACCAGGAATTCAGGACGCCAGACCAGCATCTGTCCGGGCGAATACTCATTTCCGGGCCGGGCCAGGCCGGACATCCCGCACCGCGATGACAGGATCAACTCCCCGAGGAAGGGCACGAACTCGCCCTGCGCCGCCCAGGAGGAAAGGGTTTTATCGATCGGGATATTCCAGACATAGAGCGGTGAATCCCCCTCGCAGGCCCACAGGGCAGGAACCCCGTCGGAATACGCCAGCAACGCGGAACCGGTCGGCAGGTCCGCCGCCTTCATGAACAGCCGTCCATGGATCACGCCACGGGCCGGGTCCCCGTACTCGCCGCCACCGAAGATGCGGAAGAGGGCATGCCCGGGCGTTGCGATATTCAATTTCCAGGCTTCCGCCTGCCGCTGCCAAGCCACCGGTTCCAGTTTGCGGCCCGCACTAGAAACGACATTGGACAGCACGCCTGAAAGCCGGGCTACCGGGGTGTTGGTTCCCGGGCACCAGATGACGGGAACACCCTTCCCGAGAAAACGCCTGACCCTGGCCGGATCATCGCCATTCCAGCCGGCCAGCATCACAACATCATAATCCCAGCTTGGATTCCCTAGCCAGGCCGCATCCCGCATGTCAGCCCGCGCCCAGCCCAGCGCCCGCACCGCCCGGCTCCAGACCGCCGCGGTCACGTCACCGCCCTCAAACCCTACCACCCCGACGCGAAGCATATCGCGGGGCTCAACCACCAGCCACCGGCGATCATCCGCCGGAAAGGCATCGTCCGTCAGGGAGACCGTCGCCACAAACGGGGCAGGAACGGTCACGCGATGCCGGAACCGGAGCGTGGCCCGCCCCCACGGCGGCAGGACGGTCTCCTGGGAGGACCGGTTTTCCTCCACGCCGAGCACCACGGTGCGCCGCTGCGTCTGCTCGGAATAGTTCACGACCTCGCAGACCAGGGTCACATCCTCACCCTGCAGGGGACGCACCGGGTCCGCCACCAGCCGGGTAATGGCGCAATTAGGCGCATCGCTTTTCGCCACGGAGACACAAGTCAGGCCGATGTCTGGGGGGATCTCCGCCGCCACGCCGCGCCAGTTCGAGGCCTGGAAATCGCTGAACACGCAGATTTCCTTGCGGCCTTCCCGCCCCTGCAGCAGTTTCACGGCAAGCTGCAGGGCCGTTCCCGGGTCCACGGTTCCCGCCGTCACCTGCGCCCGCCGGATCTCGCCCTGGAGATAGGCGATGTTGGGCCCGACGGACGGAAACACCGGGCGGGCCTTCATTCCCGCCAGGATCACGTTGGCTGCATCCCGCCCGCTCAAGCCCGCCAGGGTTTCCGAGGCCTCGGCGCAGGCCACGGCAAACCGGGTCTGACTCCCCTCGGCCCATCCCATGGACGCGGAGGAATCCAGCACGACCACGACATTCCGTTTCTGGAACGGATTGCCCACGGCATGCGCAAACAACATCGGCCGCAGGAAGACAAACACCAGCAGCGCCACGGCCAGCGTGCGCAGGATGAGCAACAGCCAGTCGCGGGGTTTGCGCACCCGCAGGGTGTGCTTCAGGATGCGCCGGATGAATTCCACGGAGCTGAATTCATAAACCGGCGGCCGCGCCCTCGCGAAGAGGTGGATCAGCACCGGCACCGCAATCAGCGCCAGGAGCGGCCAGAGCACGAGATTGGAGAGGAACAGGCTCACCGGACCAGCCTTTCGAACAGGTGATGGAAATGCGTGTCGGTCCGCGCCACGATGTAATCCACATTCCGCCGCGTCGCCAGATCACGCAGGGAATCGATGTGCTTGCGGATGGCAACGGCGTACCCGGCCCGGACATCATCGGTATGCGCCACGATCCGCTGCCCGGTTTCCAGGTCACGGAACGCCACCAGCCCGCGGTCCTCCAGCTCCACTTCGGCCGGATTGAGCACATGATAGAGGAAGACCTTGAAGCCCCGGTGCAGGTACGGGGACAGGGCGGCGAAGATGGCGGCGGGATCATCGAAGAAGTCGGACACCACAATCAGGATTCCCCGTCGGCGCAACAGCGGGAAGGAACGGCGCAGGGATTCCGCCAGCGAGGTTTGCCCGCCCGGGGTGTTCCGTTCCAGCGCGTTCAGCAGGGTGCTCAGGTGGGTCCCGGTGCTACCCGGCGCGAAGAAATTCCGGATGGTGTTGTCAAACAGCTGCAAGGACACGCGGTCACCGCCATGAATCACCAGGTAGGACAGGCAGGCGGTGAAGAAGGAGGCATACTCCAGCTTCGTCAACCCCTTCCCGAACCCCATGGAGGCGCTGCTATCGAGGAACAGATGGCAATCCAGGCTGGTCTCCTGCTCATAGGTGCGCAGGTAATAGCGGTCGGTCCGGCCATACACCCGCCAGTCCACGAGGGCCAGGTCGTCCCCGGGCACATACTGCCGGTAATCCCGGAACTCCACGGAGGAGCCGCGGGAATGGGAGAGATGCCGCCCGGCCAGGTAGCCTTCCACCACCGCCTTGGGCGCAAACTCAAAACTGGCCAGCTTCCGGATATCCTCCGGCCGCAAATATTGGAATCGCTGGTGACTCACCCAACCTCCGTCACGCCTGAAATTAAATCGTCTCGGCGATCTTCTCGATGATCTGGTCAACGCCGACGCCCTCGCCGGTCGCGTTGTAGTTCGGAATGACCCGGTGCCGGAGCACCGGCTTCATCACGGCCCGCACTTCCTCCATGGAGGCCGCAGGCTGGCCGCGCAACAGGGCAAGGGCCTTGGCCGCGCTCGCCAGGGTCTGCGAAGCCCGCGGTCCCGCGCCCCAGGCCACGTACCGCTTGACGTACTCGCCGGCCAGGGGGGAATTGGGCCGCGTCGAACCCACCAGCTTCAGGATGGCGTCAAGCACATGGTCCGGCAGCGGCACATCCAGCACCATGTCCTGCAGGGCCAGCACGGCCTCCGCTTCCAGCACCTTCGGCGCTTCCGCCGTAT
>JAABPW010000392.1 GCA_011391785.1 Verrucomicrobiota bacterium | reverse complement strand
CGTCAGGGTCGGAGGCGGGATCGTGCAGGCGCTGTCACCGGAATGAATCCCAGCCAGCTCGACATGCTCCATGATGGATCCGATCACGGCGGTATCTCCGTCGGAGATGCAATCCACATCGACCTCGACAGCGTTTTCCAGATAGCGGTCCACCAGTACGGGGCGGGTTGGCGACACCTCCACCGAGTCGGTCATGTATTTGTGCAGCATGTCGCGGTTGTACACGATAACCATGGCCCGGCCGCCAAGGACGAAGGACGGTCGCATAAGGACAGGGTAACCGATCCGGTTGGCGACGGCTTCGGCCTGCTCGATCGTGGTGGCCATTCCGTTTTCCGGCTGCTTCAGGTTCAATCGCTTCAGCATAGCCGCGAAGAGGTCGCGATCTTCGGCAATCTCGATGCTGGCGGGCTTGGTGCCGATGATGTTGACGCCGTTGGCCTCCAGATCCTTGGCCAGATTGAGCGGGGTTTGCCCGCCGAATTGGACGATTGCACCCCAGCATTTTTCCCGCTGGTAGATGTTCAGGACATCCTCGAGGGTCAGGGGCTCGAAATACAACCGGTCACTTGTGTCGTAATCCGTGGAAACAGTTTCAGGATTGCTGTTGACCATGATCGTTTCAAAACCCGCCTCATGGAGCGCGAAGGCGGCATGCACGCAACAGTAATCGAACTCGATCCCCTGCCCGATCCGGTTCGGTCCACCCCCCAGGATCATGACCTTTTTCTTATCCGATGGGCGGCTTTCATCCACATCACCGTAGGTCGAATAAAAGTATGGGGTAAAGGCCGTGAATTCAGAGGCGCAGGTATCCACCAGTCCATACACAGGGAGCAACTTCTGCCCCTCCCGCGCTTTCCGGATCTCCGTCTCTGCGCACCCGAGAAGATGCGCGATCTGGCGGTCGGAATAGCCCATTTCCTTGGCTTGGCGGAAGAGCGCGGGATCCTTTTCCAGTCCGGCGAGCGTTTTGACCGACTTGATCTCATTCTCGTAAGCCACCAGTTCTTCCATATGGCGAAGGAACCAGAGGTCGATTTTGCAGATTTCATGGATTTTTTTAACACTCCAGCCGCGTTTCAAGGCGGCGTGGATCACAAACACCCGGACCGCATTGGGACGGGCAATCTCCTTCGAGAGAGTCTCGTCATCCATGGCGTCAAAAGGACCATCCTTGCCATCGGCGCCGAATCCGGCCCGTCCGATTTCAAGAGAGCGGCAACACTTCTGGAAAGACTGCTTGAACGTCTTGCCAATACTCATGGCCTCACCCACTGATTTCATCTGGGTGCCCAGTGTGCTGTTGACGCCGGGAAACTTCTCGAAGGCAAATCGAGGCATCTTGGTGACAACATAATCGATAGCCGGCTCGAAACAAGCCGGAGTCTCCCGCGTGATGTCGTTTCGCAACTCATCAAGGGTGTACCCGACGGCCAGTTTGGCGGCAATCTTGGCGATCGGGAAACCCGTGGCTTTCGAGGCCAGGGCGCTCGACCGGGAAACGCGGGGATTCATCTCAATAATAATCATCCGGCCATTTTCCGGATTCAGCGCCCACTGGACATTGGATCCGCCGGTATCGACGCCAATCTCGCGCATCACCGCAATGGAACCGTCCCTCATGATCTGGTACTCGCGATCTGTCAGCGTCTGGGCAGGCGCCACGGTAATGCTGTCGCCGGTATGCACCCCCATCGGGTCAAGGTTCTCGATGGAACAGATGATCACCACATTGTCCTTGTGATCGCGCATCACCTCGAGCTCGAATTCTTTCCACCCGAGAATTGATTCCTCGACCAGCACTTCGGAGGTGGGGCTATAGAAAAGTCCGCGCTGAACAATTTCCTCAAATTCCGATTCGTTGAAGGCGATGCCCCCGCCCGTACCGCCGAGGGTAAAGCCGGGCCGGATTACAACAGGATAGCATCCGATCTGCTTCTGTATGACATGGGCTTCTGCAAGAGTATGGGCGGAACCGCTTTTCGGCATATCGAGTCCGATTTTCTGCATGGCAGCTTTGAATAGTGCCCGATCCTCAGCCTTCCGGATGACCTCCGCCTTGGCTCCGATCATTTCTACACTGTATCGCTTCAGGATGCCGCGGTCGTGCAATTCGATGCCCAGATTAAGGGCGGTCTGACCACCCAGGGTGGGAAGGAGCGCGTCCGGCCGCTCCCGTCGGATGATCTCTTCGACCATGGATGCGGTAAGGGGCTCGATATAGGTGCGGTCAGCAAATTCAGGATCAGTCATGATGGTGGCAGGATTGCTGTTGACCAGCACCACCTCATACCCCTCCTCCTTAAGGGATTTGCAGGCTTGCACGCCTGAGTAATCGAATTCGCAGGCTTGACCGATAATGATCGGACCAGAGCCGATCAACATGATTTTCTTGATGTCGGTTCTTTTTGGCATGGTTTACTGAATGGCTTTCTGGGGTTGATGATCTTGAAATTATTTTTTGGTTCGCTTTAGATCCGTCTTGGCCCGGTTTTTGACGGAGGCAGACACGAATTCACGGAACAGAGGGTGAGCGTTCAGGGCCGTGGACTGGAATTCGGGGTGGAACTGGCAGGCCATGAACCACGGGTGGTCTTTGAGTTCCACTATCTCGACAAGATCACGCTCCACGCAGATTCCGGAAAATACGAATCCCTGCTTGGTCATCTGGTCACGATACTTGTTGTTGAACTCGTAACGGTGGCGATGGCGCTCATGAATATCCGTTTTACCATAGGCTTGGCTTGCCTTGGTGCCCGCGATGACCCGGCAGGGATAGGCGCCGAGGCGCATGGTCCCGCCTTTTTCGGTCACCTTTTTCTGCTCAACCATCATATCAATCACCGGGAAGGAGGTGGCCGGATTGAATTCCGTGCTATTGGCATCCTTCATGCCACAGACATTTCGTGCGTATTCGATCGTCGCGCACTGCATGCCCAGACAGATCCCGAAAAACGGGATTTTCGACGTCCGGGCGTATTCGATCGCCTTGATCTTACCCTCGATGCCGCGATCCCCGAACCCGCCGGGGACCAGGATGCCTGCAACACCTTTCAAAAGGGCTTCGGCGCCGGATTTCTCGATATCCTCAGATTCCACCATCCGGACCTCGACCTTGACGCTACTGGCGATACCGCCGTGAGTCAGGGACTCGTAGATGCTCTTGTAGGCATCCTTCAGGCTGATGTACTTGCCGACGACGGCGATTTCAACAGTCCCGTTTTCCGGATGAATAAGCGTATCCACCATGGCCCGCCAATCATCCAGCTTGAGCGGATTGACATGCAGGTTGAGCATTTCGAGCAGATACACGTCTACATCCTGGCGGGCCAGTTCCAGCGGCACTTCGTAGATCGTGTGATCGACATCCTTTTCCTCGATCACCTTGTTCAGATCCACATCACAGAACAGGGCCAGCTTGGCCTTGTGTTCGTCTGTCATGGGATGCTCGCACCGGCAAATCAGGATATCGGGAATAATACCGATGGTGCGCAGGATGCCGACCGACTGCTGGGACGGCTTGGTCTTCATCTCACCCGCCGCCTTGATGTAAGGCACCAACGTAAGATGGATAAATAATCCGTTCTGCCGCCCAATTTCATGCCGGAACTGGCGTATCGCCTCAAGAAAAGGAAGCGACTCGATATCCCCGACCGTGCCGCCAATCTCCGTGATCGCGATGTCAACATCGTCCGCATCGAGCGAACGGATGGCGGTCTTGATTTCATCGGTGATGTGGGGGATCACCTGAACCGTTTTGCCGAGATAGCCGCCCTCCCGTTCCCGGCAGATCACGGTCCGATAGATACTGCCCGAGGTATAGTTGCTGTTCCGGTTGCAGATCACACCGCCAAACCGCTCATAATGACCGAGATCAAGGTCGGTTTCGGCGCCATCCACGGTGACGTAGACCTCGCCATGCTGGTAAGGCGACATGGTTCCAGGATCTACGTTGAGGTAGGGATCCAGTTTCTGCATTTTGACGCGGTATCCCCGGCGCTGCAGCAGAAGAGCCAGAGAGGCTGCGGTCAGCCCCTTGCCTAGTGACGACACAACGCCGCCAGTTACAAAAATATGTTTTGTTTTTCCACTTCGAGCAGCCATAAAACCTTCCCGTTCTTCAGTGATTTCCCTTGCCGTCGAGATTAAGGAGCATCGTCGTGTTTTCGAGAGCATCCTTCCCTTGCATCCGGCTTACATCAACCGAATAATTCCCGGAGAAACAAGCCGTGCAGTAGTCCGGCGCATTAGGGAACGGCGAGAGGAGCCCCTCCATGCTGAGGTAGCCAAGGCTGTCCGCCCCGGTGAAGTCGCGCACCTCGTTTTGACTGTGAACCGCGGCAATCAACTCATTCTTGCTCGCAAAATCGATGCCGAAAAAACACGGATTGACAGTCGGTGGACAGGAGATGCGAAGGTGGATTTCCTTAGCGCCCGCCTCCCGCAAGGCCATGACGCGACGCCGGGATGTGGTGCCGCGGATGATGGAATCGTCAACAACCACCACCCGCTTGCCTCGAACCACATCGGCCACAACGGCCAGTTTCATGTCCACGCTGCGCGCCCGCTGGTCCGAGTCAGGCATGATGAAGGTCCGGCCGACATAGTGGTTCCGCATAAATCCGAAATCAAGGGGAATGCCGCTTTGCCGTGAATACCCAAGCGCCGCGGAATTCCCGCTGTCAGGCACGGCGGTCACGATATCAGCCTCCACCGGATGTTCCTGGGCCAGGCGCATGCCTAGCTTGATGCGCACCGAGTGCACGCTCTGGCCGAAGACCATGCTGTCAGGCCTCGCGAAATAGACATGTTCAAAAACACATTGCGAAATGTTTTTTGTTTCATTCTCGGCGAAAAAGCTACTGCGTAGCCCGGTGGAATCCACGATCACCAGCTCGCCAGGCTCGACATCCCGGACATAATCCGCGCCAACCTGGGTCAGGGCACAGGTTTCGCTGGCAAAGACATATCCGTTGCCGAGTTTGCCGATAGAGAGCGGTTTGAACCCGAGCGGGTCACGGGCCGCCATGACGCAATCCTTGGTCATGAGCAGAAAGGCAAAGGCACCCTTCAGTTCAGCCAGTGCGCGCGCCACCCGGCGGGGACGGTTCCGGTACATGGGGTCCGCCAGAAGGTGAATCAGGACCTCACTATCGGTGCTGGTTTGGAAAATCGCCCCTGAATCCTGGTACATGCGCCGCAGGTGACGGGCATTCACCAGGTTTCCGTTGTGCGCAATCGCCCAAATACCGTCGCTGCACT
>JAABPW010000391.1 GCA_011391785.1 Verrucomicrobiota bacterium | reverse complement strand
GGTGGAATACCGCACATGGCCGATGCCTAGATGGCCGGCCATTCCCCTGATGACATCGGTCGAGAATACCTCGTTCACCTCGCCAATGCCCTTGGATGACTTGACCTGGGTTCCGTCGGAGACGACAATTCCCGCCCCCTCCTGCCCCCGGTGTTGCAGTGAAAAAAGGCCGGCATGGATCAAGAAGGCGGCTTCCGGAATTCCGAAAACACCGAATATTCCGCACGATTCCCGCGGGCGATCAAAGTCTGTGTCATAATTCATAGATGGATCTCCAACACGGGGTAATAGATATATCGCTTGTGTCGTCAAAAGGCAAGACGAAAGGGTTGGCTATTGATTTACAACGCGTTGAAAGAGTAAGTTGAACTGTCATGAAACCAAGCCATAACGATTTGCCGGATTTCAGCACGGGAATCCCCTCGTTGGATGATACCCTCATGGAATTGAGGCCGGGCGATAATGTCGTTTGGCAGGTTGATGACATCAATGATTACCGTCCCTTTGTGGACAGGTTTGTCCGGAAGGGCTTGGCCGACGGCCTTCCTTTGGTATACTTTCGCTTCGCCAGCCACGTGCCGCTGATTGAAGAAACGCCAGGGCTTGAAATCCTGACCATTGACCCCCAATCGGGCTTTGAATTCTTTGTCGGCACCATTCTAAACGTCATTGAAAGAAAAGGTCGGGGCGCCCTATACGTTTTTGACGGCCTCTCCGAACTTGCTGCTGACTGGTATAGCGACAGGATGCTGGGTAATTTCTTCATGATCACCTGCCCATTCCTGTACACACTGGACACGATCGCCTACTTCGCCCTCTTCAATAAACGCCATTCATTTAATGCCGTCGAAAGTATCCACCAGACGGCCCAGGTTGTTCTTGATGTATACCGGAACCGGGAATGTCTCTTCGTCCAGCCACTCAAGGTCGATCAGCGCCATTCACCCACCATGTACCGGTTGCATGTCTGGGGAGAGGATGACACCTTTTCTCCGGTTACCTCCAGTACCACGATTTCGGACATTCTTTCCCAGACCCCCCAGCCCTGGCTCGATTTTTCCACGTCCCGGCCGGGTATCTGGATGAAAACGGTTTCGGCAGCCCAGAAGACACTGGAAGCCCTGAGGAATGGCAACGCTTCGGATCAGGATACAAAGGGATCCTTCCAGCGCCTCCTCCGCAGCGCCATCACGCGGGATGATAAATTCATGCCGCTGGTCTCCAGATACTTTGACCTGGCTGACCTGATGTCCGTGATCCAGCGGATGATTGGAACCGGACTTATTGGCGGAAAATCGCTGGGGATGCTACTGGCGCGGGCTATCCTTAAAAAGCGGGCGCCCCACCTCCACGAACTTCTGGAAGCCCACGACTCGTTTTTCATCGGCTCGGATGTGTTCTATACCTATCTGGTCCAGAACGGATGCTGGGATCTCCGCCGCAAGGCCAATGACCTGGACTTCCTGATTGAACACAATGACGAGGCCCAGCAGAAGTTGCGCTCCGGGAATTTCCCTGAAACCATCCGGCGCCAGTTCATGGAGATGCTTGATTACTTTGGCCAATGCCCCATCATCGTGAGATCAAGCTCCTTGCTTGAAGACAGTTATGGCAATGCCTTCTCGGGGAAATACAATACCGTTTTCTGCGCCAACCAGGGAACCCCGCAGCAACGCCTCACCGAATTCATGAGCGCGGTACGCGATGTCTATGCCAGCACCTTGAGCGTAGACGCCCTTTCCTACCGGTCTCAGCGGGGCCTGATGGACCGGGATGAGCAAATGTCGCTTCTGGTCCAGCGCGTGTCCGGTGAACTCCACGGCGAGAATTTCTTTCCCCAGGTTGCCGGCGCCGGGTTTTCGTTCAACCCCTACGTCTGGGACAAGGATATTGATCCCAGCGCAGGCATGCTCCGGCTCGTGTTTGGACTGGGAACCCGCGCCGTGGACCGTCTGGGCGATGATTATACCCGGTTGATCGCCCTTAATGCACCGGAAAAAAGGCCGGACGCCTCAGCTGGAGACATCCGTAAATTCTCCCAGCGACAGGCCGATGTCCTTGATCTAACCAGCAACCAATTGATATCGAAGGATTTCAATGCCGTCATCAATCCGGTCTCGCGGAACCTGCCCCTTGAACTGTTTGCAGTTGAAGAAACGTCCACGACCAGCCGCGGGGATTTCTACCTGACCTTTGACCGGTTGATCCAGGACACCCGGTTTGTGGACGACATGCGAACCATCCTCAGGGTATTGCAAGAGGCCTATGACTATCCCGTGGACATGGAATTCACGGCAAATTTCTCCGCGGACGGGCGTTATCGCATCAATCTGGTTCAATGCCGCCCCTTCCAGGTGCGCATCGCGGGCGATGCGACTGACATCAGAAGTCCCGATTCCATCCTGAAGGAAGACCTGTTGATGGAGAGCGCCGGACCGATCATAGGCCAAAGCACTTCGACCAACATTGACCGTCTTATCTATGTCGTTCCTGCGATCTATGGAAAAATGTCGGTTTCGGAGCGTTATGCGGTGGCGCGCGCCATTGGCCGGTTAAACCGGTTGACGGCGGCGACCCCGGGTGAACGGCTAATGATTGTGGGGCCCGGCCGCTGGGCCACGTCCACGCCGGCCCTGGGGGTACCCGTGTCTTTCGCGGAAATCAATGCGGTTTCAGTTATCTGTGAAATCGGCGTCATGCATGAGGGCTTGGTTCCCGATGTATCGCTCGGAACTCATTTTTTCAACGATTTAGTGGAAATGGATATGCTTTACCTGGCGATCCTGCCGGACAGGAAAGGCCACAGCATTAATCCTGAGCTACTTGGTGGCCTGCCCAGCAAGCTCACAACGCTCCTCCCTGGCTCTGAGGCCTTGGCCCATGTGCTCAGGGTGATTGACGGGAAAGACCTGCCTCATGCCTCCCGACTCCGGCTCCATGCCGACAGTTTCGGCCAAAAGGCGTTTTTCTACCTGGGCTAACCAGGAAACAAAAAAACGGATCGTCCTTTCGGACGATCCGTTGAGCCTCCCTGCTTGATGAGGGTACTGGCTGTTCTGTTTAAACCAACCCCTGCGCGATCATCGAGTCGGCCACCTTGACGAAGCCGGCGATGTTTGCGCCGAGAACGTAGTTGCCCGCATCGCCATATTCCTCGGACGCCGCGTAGGCGTTCGCGTGAATCGACTTCATGATGCCATGCAACTTCTGGTCAACTTCTTCGCGCGACCAGGACAGCCGCATCGAATTCTGCGACATTTCAAGGCCCGAGGTGGCAACACCACCGGCATTGGCTGCCTTGCCCGGTCCGTACATCACCTTAGCCTTGAGGAACACTTCCACGCCATCGGGGTCGGTCGGCATATTGGCCCCTTCCGCCACCAGCTTGCACCCGTTCTTGACCAGGGTCTTCGCATCTTCACCCGAGATTTCGTTCTGGGTAGCCGACGGGAAGGCGCAGTCGCACTTGATACCCCAAGGCCGCTCACCATCCTTGTACTGGCATCCGAACTTGTCGGCATAGTCCTTGATGCGGCCACGCTTGACGTTCTTAAGATCCATGATGTACGCCAGTTTCTCCGCCGTGATACCCGTGGGATCATAGATCGTCCCATTCGAGTCGGACACCGACACGCACTTGCCGCCCAACTGGTTGACCTTCTCGATCGTGTACTGGGCCACATTGCCCGAGCCGGACACGGTGCAAAGTTTACCCTTCATGGAATCGCCGCGCTTCGCCAGCATTTCCTGGGCGAAATATACAGCGCCGTAACCGGTGGCCTCAGGCCGGATCAGGGATCCGCCCCAAGACAAACCCTTGCCGGTCAAAACACCCGTGAACTCGTTCACGATGCGTTTGTATTGGCCGAACATATACCCGATCTCGCGGCCGCCCACGCCGATGTCACCGGCAGGCACATCGGTATCCGCGCCGATATGACGGTACAATTCAGTGAAGAAGGACTGGCAGAAACGCATCATTTCGGAGTCCGACTTGCCCTTGGGATCGAAATCCGAACCACCCTTGCCGCCACCCATGGGAAGCGTGGTCAGGGAGTTTTTGAAGACCTGCTCAAAACCAAGGAACTTGATGATTCCCAGATTCACGGAAGGATGAAGACGCAACCCGCCTTTGTAAGGACCAATGGCGC
>JAABPW010000390.1 GCA_011391785.1 Verrucomicrobiota bacterium | reverse complement strand
GGGGGTGATGACCCAGAAGGGCCGCTTGATCAGTTCCGAGCAGAAGTCGGTGCCGAAATAACGGTGCGACAGGTTCGCGGCCGCCATGAAAATCAGCATCAGGATGCCCAGGCACCCGAAGTTCAGGCCCCATTTTCCGAAAATATGGATGGGCCGGGTGCTGTAGCGCAGCAGGAACTTGACGGTCACAAGGTCCAGGATAACCTTGACCGTCCGGCCAATGCCGTATTTGGAGGTTCCAAACTGGCGGGGATGGTGTGAGACCACCACTTCGGAGAGTGAGCCGCCCACCCAGCTTGCCAGCGCGGGAATAAAGCGGTGCAGTTCCCCGTACAGCTGGATGTTCTGGACGATTTCCTTGCGGTAGGCCTTGAGGGTGCATCCGTAATCATGGAGGTGGACGCCGGTGATCTTGCTGATGAGGGCATTGGCCATGATGGAGGGGAGGCGCCTGTTGATGAAGGTGTCCTTCCGGTTCCGGCGCCAGCCGCTGACGACGTCGAAACCCTTGTCAACCTCGGCCAGCAGGAGCGGGATGTCAGAGGGGTCGTTCTGGAGGTCCGCATCCATGGTGATGATGACGTCTCCCCGGGCCTCGTTGAATCCGGCGCTCATGGCGGCGGTCTGTCCGAAATTACGCCTGAAGCGGATCAGGTGGAGTCCGGGGTAGCGCTTGGAGAGTTCCACCATTTTCGCCCAGGACTCGTCCTTGCTGCCGTCATCGACCAGAACCACCTCGTAGGTCCGGCCGGTGGCCATCAGCGAAGTGTGTAGCTTGTCGACCAGCAGTTCGACACTTTCCTCTTCATTGTAAATCGGCACAACCACGGAAATATCTATCATAGCGTTCCTCGTTCCTGATTCACGGCGGTTTGTAACATAGTCGGCGCCGGATGGCTAGTTCCCGATGCGTTCGGTGAAATCCGTCAGAATGTTCATGAAGTTGATGTAGGCGTCATAGGGGGAAATATCAGGGGTGCCGTTATGGGTGCTCATCTGCAGGAAATGATCCGAGGACTGGAGCATGCGCCAGGTGCCCAGCAGGACGGGATCCTGTTTTCCCTTGATTCGCGGCTCCAGCAGGTACAAGGCGTTCAGGGCATCCTTCTGCATCTCGTTTCCCATCCAGGGCGACAGGTCGTGGCCTGCCGGCATTCCGGAAACGGGGTCCGGTGTTGAGATTGAAACGGAGGGTTTGTGCGCCAGGGCCGCCCGGGTCGGGGTTTCAAAGCCGTGGCTGGAGGTGGCGAGGACGGCCTCGGGAAGATGGTCGATAAATTTGAAAAGACCGGCCGCGTCCTGGCGGTCGGTTGTAAAGCCGTCGATGTCGATTGTGAGGGTTGTGACCGCTCCGCGGATCGGGTGGAGGGTTCTGGCGAAGGAAAGGGCCGGGGGCGTCGGGTCCAGCTGATCCGGGTTGGTGAACCGGTCGGCAACCTCGCTGGAGAGGTCGGTGTTGTCCACGAGTAATCTCAGCGTGCTGCAGGTGGCGGGACGATAGACCCTGTTGGGGTTGCGTCGCCCGAGCAGCTTGTCGCTGGAACCCGCGAAAATGACCTGGAAGTCCAGTCGTTCCAGGGCGGAGGCCTGTGCCTGGCTGTAAATCAGCCCGGTGTTCCGGAAGGCGGTGGGGGTCGTTCCGAACAGGTAATGGATCCTGTCGCGATGAAGGGTGGCCTGTTCCTGGAATTCCTGAGGCGAAAACAGTGACGCCAGTGAATTATGGTGGGGCAGGCCGATAAACTCCACACACCCGGTCTCGGCGAGTGACTTGAAGCTATCGAGGACCTCCGGCTTGAATCGCCCGTAGAGATCCAGCGCCTTTCCCGACAGGGCGATGGCGATCCGGAAATCGCCGCCATAGTCCTTCAGTCGTTTCCGGAGGATGTCATTGGCGGGCAGGATACGTCTGGTGGCCGCCCGTTCAAGAAGCTCCAAGGTGAGGGTCTCGTCCTCGTACGTAACAGACTCGCCAATGTCGAAGAAGGAATAGTGCTTCAGTCGGCAGGGCGCGGTGACCATCAGGGTTAGACAGACGGATGACATGGGGGTCAGTTCAAGAGTTGGTTGTAAATCAGTTGGATCCGTTCCGCGGCGACTTCCCAGCGGATGGTTTTCAGGTCGGTGCGGCCATTGCGCAGCAACTCGCGGGCCAGTGCCGGATATTTCAAGACGGCCAGGATCTTGTTGGCGATATCGTCCACATTCCAGAAATCCACCGTGAGGGCATGGGGCAGGACCTCGTTGACGCCGGCCTGTTTAGAGAGGATCACGGGCACATCGTAGATCATGGCCTCCAGGGGGGAGAGGCCGAAGGGTTCGGACACGCTGGGCATGACGTAGAGGTCGCTCATGGCGTACATGCGTTCGACGTCATGGCCCTGGAGGAATCCCGTGAAATGGAAATGCGTGCCGATGCGCAGTTCGCCAACCCGCTCGATCATGCGCGGGAGCATGTCGCCTGATCCGGCCATAACGAAGTTGACATCGCTGGTTTTCTCGAGCACCCGGGCGGCCGCCTCGATAAAAAAGTCGGGACCTTTCTGGGCGGTGATGCGGCCGAGGAAAAGGACGGTTTTGCGGGGGCGTATGCGTGGCACATGATAGACCTTGCCGACCTGGCGCCGGGAAACGGCATTGTGGACGACCGAGATCTTTTCCGGAGCGATGCCATACTGGCTCAGGATGAGGTTCCGGGTGTAGTGGCTAACCGCGATGACATGATCGGCGGCCTCCATGCCCAGTTTTTCGATCTGGAAGATACTGTTGTCGGGGTTGCCGCCGCTCCGGTCATGTTCCACGGAGTGGACATGGACCACCAGGGGTTTTCCCGTGGCGCGTTTGGCCCGGATGGCGGCCAGGAAAGTCATCCAGTCGTGGGCGTGGATGATTTCGAAATCGCCACCGAGGGCGAGTTCCTCGCCCGCTTCGCTGTAGCGGGCGACCTCCACCATGAGATTCCGCCCGTAATGAGACCCGGGGGCGATGACGCTGCGGGATTCCGGTGTGCGTTCAGCCCGGGCCTGGGCATTGTCCAGGGCGGACTGATAGTCCTGTTCGTTCAGGTAGGGCCGAAGGAGGGAATCGACGGGATGCAGATTGAGAGTGTGGAAGAATTCCTCGACCGTGGCGTGGCGTGGGGGCTCGACATGCGAGGCGGCCATCAGCCGGACATGGGTCCTTCGCTCCGCAACATCCGCCCGAGGCACGACAAAGGAAATCTCATGGCCGTGTTTCGCCAATGTGCGCGTGAGATCATGGCAGGCAGTTCCCAATCCTCCGCTGATGTGCGGAGGAAACTCCCAGCCGAACATCAGGATTCGCATAGGCCAGGTTCCTCAGGAAATGCAGTCTTCGCGCCAGCAACAGTTCAGATAGGGGCAGGCAGGTGTTCCGGTTCCGAAACAGGGGGTATTTCCCTCGGTCTTTTGTATGGAAATGATCAACTCGCCTTTCTTCAGCTTGCCGGGATTGATCCCGTGCTTCTGGGCGATTTTTTTGATGTCAGCGACTTTCATGACTTTCTCCTTCTTGAATTGCTTTCGGGAGTCTAACCGGAACAGGTCCGCGCGAAAAGCGTAAAGAGACGGATCAACTCGGCGCTACTCCAAGCCTGGGCTGGACATCCGTTGGGGCGATGGGGGGCATCGCCATCGAAAATTTCGGGGACATTGACCAGTCCGGGGCCTGCGAGGCTGTAATCGAGAAGGGGACGCAGGGTTTGGGCAAGATCAGCGGCGGCGGCCCGCTTGTCATCCGCGACCCGCAGGCGGGCTTCGCCGTAATGGCCGATCAGCCAGGGCCAGACGGTTCCCTGGTGATAGGCGGAATCGCGGGTGGGCTGGTCGCCCTCGTAGCGCCCGCGGTAGGCGGGATCACCTGGAGAAAGTGTGCGCAGGCCGTAGGGGGTAAGCAGGTTGCTCCGGACAGTCTCGACCACGCGTTGCTGGAGATCCCTGTCCAGGGGGGAGTGGGGCAGCGAGACAGCGAAGATCTGGTTGGGCCGTATGGATCGATCCCGGTTCCCGTCCACGAAGGTATCGGCAAGATAGCCGTCCTCATTCAGCCAGAACGCCTTAAGGAATGACTGCTTCAGGCGAGGGACGATTTCCGGGTCCCAGGGGGCGGCTTCGCCGAATTCCCGGGCCAGGTCCTCGCAGAACACGAGGGCGTTGTACCAGAGCGCGTTGAGTTCAACGGCGAAGCCATGGCGGGGGGTCACGGGTTCCCCGTGGCAGGTGGCATCCATCCAGGTGAGCTGGGTGTGGCGGTTCCCGGCATGGAGTAGGCCGTCAGGCATCATGAAGGTGTCAAAGCGGGTGCCCTCCATGAACCGGTGGGCAATTCGTTTCAGCACAGGCCAGAGTTCGGTCCGGATCGTGTCGTGATCACCGGTGCAGTCGAGCATCTGCTGGACTGCCCAGAAATACCACAGTGAGGCATCCACGGAGTTATAGGCGTGGTCCCTTGGGTTGGCGGCGAAACAGTTGGGGATCAGGCCTTCCCGTTCATGGGGCGCCACGGCCTTGAGTATTTCGACTCCGAGTTCCGGACGGCCGGAATAGAAAGTGAGGCCGGGCAGGCTGATCAGGGTGTCGCGCCCCCAGTCATCAAACCAGGGGTAGCCGGCAATGATCGTGGCCCGTCCCGTCCCCGGTAGCCGGATGGGGAAATGGCGTCCGCTCCGGATGAGAGCCGGGAGCAGGGAGGTGAATTCGGTTGTGCCCGCCGTGCGGGCCGTTGCTTCGGCTGCCGCGCTCCAGGTCTGCCGGGTTTTCCGTTCCTGCTCCCAGGCGGCGGGAAGATCCGTCTGGGGGGTGAGGGAGGCGGAAACGAGGACGGTGTCGCCGGGTGCCATGATGAGTTCCAGGGAACCGGGACAGAAACAATCCTCATGGCAATCGTAACCCCGCTCGGCCTCGGCGATGTATTCGAGATTTCGGTACCAGTTCGGGGCCGTGGTAAAGGAGGGAGGCTGGCTTGCCTGGATGAAGAGTTTCGGGAGTCCCGCGTAAGGATGTATGGAGATTCCCTGGAACACGGGGATGACTGCACCCTGCAGGTATCCATCTTCCCGCTTTACCTCGTGATGACGGCGGAAAGCGAGCAGGGGGTTGAGGCGCAGCATGGCCGGCCCGGGCGCGGCTTCAAGTGAATAACGGGTCAGGGTGGTGTTTTCGCCCTGAACCATCAGGATCGCCTTGCGGAGCGTGATGTCGCCGGACTGGTACAGGAACACGGGACCTTCCTCGATGAGGAATTCCTGGAGATGGAGGTGGCCGGCGGGATGCATCACGCCGGGGTAGCAGTTGGAGGTGAGGGGCATTACCAGGTCGCCGCAGTGGAGACTGTCCTCGAACTTCGAGAGGAGGGTGAACCGGCCCGGGGGATCCGCGAGTGCCGCCACCAGGATTCCGTGGTATTTCCGGGTATTGCACCGGGAGAGGGTGCTTGAAGCATAGCCGCCCAGCCCGTTGGTCTCGAGCCATTCATGGCGCAGCGAGGCGCCGGGATCCTGGCAGATTGATTGTGGAATCTTCACAGGGAGTTGCCTGAGTCCACGGTGGCCTGGGGCGTGTTTGCGTACTTAGCCTGTCGCCGCTTGTGGGCCCAGACATAGACGGCGATGATCAGGGCGCAAAATACAATGACGCCGATCGTGCAGATATGGGAGTATTTTTTGATGAGGTCCATGTTTTTTCCGCAGACAAAGCCGATCAGGGTGAGGGTAACCATCCAGATGGCGGAGCCGGTTCCGGTATAGAAGAGGAAACGGGACATTTTCATCCGCGTCAAGCCGGCGGGAATGGAAATAAGATGCCGCACCACGGGGATCAGCCGCCCCGTGAAGGTGCTAACTTCACCATGAGCCTCGAAGAAGCGCTCCACCATGGCGAACTTGTCCGGCGGACAGAAGAAGTAGCGGCCGAACTTCAGGAAAAACGGGCGTCCCAGTTTTAAGGCCACGAAATAGTTGAGCAGGGCGCCGAGCCAGCTTCCCAGCACGCCGAGGGTGATGACGATGGCCATGTTCATTTCACCCCTGGCGACCAGATAGCCGGCCTGGGGCATGACCATCTCGCTGGGGATGGGGAAGACGGAGCTTTCAAGGGTCATCAGGAAAAGGATGCCGCCATAACCCCAATGCTGGATTAAATCCACATTCCACTGAAGTAATTGTCCAAGCCAGTCGCTGATCATGCTGAAGGTTCCTTTCGTAAGCATCAATTCATGGCATAAGACGCAAGGTAAGGCAAGTCCGGGGGTGGTTTTTAAAGTGGAAAAAGTGTTGCAAAGTGCTTGCGTTCGCGAAAATAGGGGAGTAATTTGTGGCGGTTTTTGGTTAGTCATCCCGGCTCGCTTTCCTGTTCCACCCCGGTGGCCGGATTATGTTGCGGCAGGGGACGAAGCGGGTGCAGGGGAACGCGTTATTATCAGTTAAAGAAAGGGCGGAAAAGAATAATGAGCATGATATGGTCACGATGGGGAATGGGTGTGAGTCTAGTGATGGCTTTTCTCGGGCTTGGTGCGGGGACGGCCATGGCGAGTGAGGCGGATCTCAAGCTTCCGGATCTGGGCGCGGTGCATTTTCCGGCGCTGGGCGGGGTTTCAGGAACCCACCTCATGATGATCGGTATCGTGGTGTGTTTTCTCGGGTTGCTCTTCGGCGTCATCCAGTATTTCAAGACCGAGAAGTTGCCGGTCCACAAGTCCATGAGCGACGTTTCCCAGATCATCTGGGAAACCTGCAAGAGCTACCTCGCGCAGCAGGGCAAGTTCCTGGCGATCCTCTGGTTGCTGATCGGCGTCTGCATGCTTTATTATTTCAAGGGTTTGCAGCACATGCCCTGGATGAGTGTCATGCTGATCCTGGCGGCCTCGGTGCTTGGTATCCTGGGTTCCTACGGCGTGGCCTGGTTCGGGATGCGCATCAATACCTTCGCGAACAGCCGCTCGGCATTCGCTTCCCTGCGCGGGACCCCGTGGGAGGCCTTGGCCATCCCGATGCGTTCGGGGATGAGCGTCGGAATGCTGCTCATCACGGTCGAGCTCTTCTTCATGATCTGCATCCTGATTTTCCTTCCCTCCGAGCTGCGCGGACCCTGCTTCATCGGGTTCGCCATCGGGGAGTCTTTGGGCGCCTCCGCGCTCCGTATCTGCGGCGGTATCTTCACCAAGATCGCCGACATCGGCTCCGACCTGATGAAGATCGTGTTCAAGTTGCCGGAAGACGACCCGAAGAATCCGGGTGTTATCGCCGACTGCACGGGCGACAATGCCGGCGACAGCGTGGGCCCGACGGCTGACGGCTTCGAGACCTATGGCGTGACGGGCGTGGCCCTGATCACGTTTTTGGCCCTGGTTCTTGGTTCAGGCACCCTTTGCGCCCAGATGATCGTCTGGATCTTCGTCATGCGTATTCTCATGATCATCGCCGCCCTGCTGGCCTACCTGGCTAACGACATGTATTTCACGGCCAAGCTGAAAAATGCCAAGGCGTTTGATCCCGAGCACCCGCTCACCGTCCTGGTGTGGCTGACCTCTCTGGTTTGTATCGCGGTCACTTATGTTGCCAGCTACTATCTTCTTGCGGGGAACGCCGACCTGCACAAGGATCTCTGGTGGGTGCTCGCCACGATCATCTCCTGCGGTACCATTGCGGGCGCCTTGATTCCCGAGTTCACCAAGGTATTCACCAGCACGAACGCCAAGCATGTGAAGGAAGTGGTCACGGCCTCCAAGCAGGGTGGCGCGTCCCTGAACATCCTGTCCGGTTTCGTGGCGGGTAACTTCTCCGCGTTCTGGGAAGGGTTGACCATGCTGGGCCTGATGCTGATCTCGGCGTTGCTGGCCATGCATCCGGCCGTCGGGAGTCTGATGCCGGCCGGCCTTGAGTTCGCCGCGCCGATCTTCGCGTTCGGCCTGGTGGCGTTCGGTTTCCTGGGCATGGGGCCCGTCACCATCGCGGTCGACAGCTTCGGTCCGGTTTCCGACAACGCGCAGTCGGTCTATGAACTGAGCCGCATTGAATCGATTCCCGGCATCGAGAAGGAGATCGAGAAGGACTTCGGGTTCAAGCCCGACTTCGAGAACGCCAAGCTCAACCTCGAGCGCAATGACGGCGCGGGCAATACCTTCAAGGCCACGGCCAAGCCGGTGCTGATCGGTACCGCTGTAGTCGGTGCGACCACCATGATCTTCGGTATCATCCTGATGCTCGGCAAGACCACGGCCGTGGACATGGCCCGGGCGGCGGCGCTGAAGGCGGGCGTGGTGTTTGACGAGGCCCTTGCGCTTACGGGTGCCCAGACCACGGAAGGAATCAACTCCGTGATCTCCAGCCTGAGCCTCGTGCGGCCCGAGATCGTTCTCGGATTGCTCATGGGTGGCGCGGTGATCTACTGGTTCACCGGTGCGGCGACGCAGGCGGTGGTGACCGGTTCCTACCGCGCGGTGGTGTACATCAAGGAGAACATGAACCTGAACGCGGCGACGGCTTCGATCAAGGACAGCAAGGAAGTGGTCAAGATCTGCACGATCTACGCGCAGAAGGGGATGTTCAACATCTTCGTGGCTGTTTTCTGTTTCGCCCTGTCGCTGGCCTTCTTCAACCCGTTCTTCTTTATCGGCTACCTGATCTCCATCGCCTTCTTCGGGCTGTACCAGGCTATTTTCATGGCCAATGCCGGTGGCGCCTGGGATAACGCCAAGAAGATCGTCGAGGTGGATCTCCGCGCCAAGGGCACGGACCTGCACGCGGCGACCGTCGTGGGCGATACCGTGGGTGATCCCTTCAAGGATACGTCCTCGGTGGCGATGAACCCGATTATCAAGTTCACCACCCTGTTTGGCCTGCTGGCGACGGAAATTGCCGTGGCCATGACCGATGCGAGGATGAAGTACATGATCGGGGGCGTGATCTTTGTGGTCGCGCTGGTCTTCGTGTACCGCTCCTTCTATTGCATGCGCATCCCGGAAGACAAGGCGACCGCCGCGTAAGAGGGCGATCGGGATTTCATGGAACCCCGTGGTGGCGACACCGCGGGGTTTTTCTTTTGCTGGTCTATAGGTTATTTGACAATCCCGTTGCGGGTATGGTTCCATAAGGCGGCTATGAAGATCACATTTCTAGGGACAGGTACGTCGGTGGGGATTCCGGTCATCGGCTGTGATTGCGCGGTGTGCCAGTCGCTGGATTCGCGCAACAGGCGGCGCCGTTCCAGCCTCTATGTCGAGGCGGGGGGCTTTCACATTGTGATCGACACCTCCCTGGATTTCCGCGAGCAGGTGCTGGAGAACAAGGTTCCGCGGATTGACGCGGTCCTGATCACCCATTCCCATGCCGATCATATCTTCGGTCTGGATGATGTGCGGCGCTACAATACGATGCAGGGTTCCATGATTCCCGTCTATGGTTCCGCAGGCACAATTGCCGACCTGAAACGGATCTTTTCCTATGTTGACCAGTATGTTCCGGAGCCCGGTGTCTTTCGTCCACGCCTGACCTTTAATGCGGTGGCGGGTGCGTTCCCGGCCGGTCCGGTGAAAGTGGAGGCCCTGAGCGTGATTCATGGGCGGACGGATACCTTCGGGTTTCGCCTGGAATGCGAAGGGCGGTCGGTGGGATATGTTCCGGATTGCAAGGAAA
>JAABPW010000389.1 GCA_011391785.1 Verrucomicrobiota bacterium | reverse complement strand
CTCTCCCCCGGAGCGAACCGCGGCAGAAAACTGATATTTAACACGCTTTGATAGAGATATCGCCATGAGTTCCAAATTCGGGATCAACAACGGGAAAATGCGGCCAACGAAGTGGTGCGCCTGGCAAGGATCGAACTTGCAACCTTCAGCTTCGGAGGCTGACGCTCTATCCAATTGAGCTACAGGCGCGTAAAAGCGGTTATCAGATATCAGTTATCGGCTGATTGAACAAGCCCCAAAACTCAACCTCTAGCGGAATGCATCAGCCATTCTTCTTCTCAAAGTCCTTCATGAAGGCCACCAGGGCATCTACGCCGGCCACGGGGAAGGCATTGTAGATCGAGGCGCGGATGCCACCGACCGACCGGTGTCCCTTCAGGGCCTTCATGCCCTGCTTGGACGCTTCCTTGATGAACAGCTCTTCCAGCTCCTCGGTGGGCAACCGGAAGGTGATGTTCATGTCGGACCGGAATTCCTTCACGGCCGTCCCCTTGTAGAAGGAACTGCTGTCCAAAGCCTGGTAGATCTTTCCGGCCTTGTCCACGTTCTGCCGGTACAGGGTCTCGGGACCCAGCTTGAGAATCCAGCGGGTGACCAGCGCCAGCACATAGATGGAAAACGTCGGGGGCGTGTTGTAAAGGGAGTTCTCCTCGATGTAGGTCTTGTACTTGAGCATCGTCGGCGTTTTCGCCCCCACCCGCTCGGCCAACTCTTTGCGCATCACCACCAGGGCCACGCCCGACGGACCCAGGTTCTTCTGGGCACCGGCATAGATCAGCCCGAACTGGCTGGCATCGAAGGGACGCGACAGGATGTCGGACGACATATCAGCCACCAGCGGGGCCTCCGTCTTGGGGAACACTTTCCATTGGGAACCGGCAATAGTCTCGTTAGAGGTAATGTGGACATAGGCCGCCCCGGGGGTCAACTTGAGATCCTCGTTCTTCGGCATCCGGGTCGGAATATCCTTGCCGGTATTGGCGATGACATTGACGTTCCCGAAAAGCTTGGCTTCCTTGACCGCCTTGTCACCCCAGGCGCCGGAATTCACGTAGTCAGCCGACTGTCCGGCACCCAGCAGGTTCATGGGCACCATGGCGAACTGCAGGCTCGCCCCGCCCTGGACGAACAGAACCGTGTAGTCATCGGTCAGCTTCAAAAGCTTGCGGACATTCTCGATGGCCTCCGCGTGAACGGCGTCGTATTCCTTGCCGCGATGGCTGTGCTCCATGATGGACATGCCTGAACCCTTGAAATCCAGAAGTTCAGCCTGGGCTTCCTGAAGCACCTCGACCGGCAACACCGCGGGACCCGCACCAAAGTTAAATACACGCGCCATAGGAGTTCCTCTTTCTGATTGAAATACGCCGGTCAGTCTACCCGCTGGAAACAAATCTTCAATACGAAACTCACCTCATGTTGACCACCTTGCTGTTTTTCTTTACTATGCGCCTCCAAACCAACAACCCAGGTGAACCATGCGTTGTCCGCGATGCGGCCATGATGAAGACAAGGTCATTGACAGTCGAGCCTCACGGGGCGGAGAAATCATCCGCCGCCGCCGGGTTTGCGTCAATTGCGGTCACCGGTTTACCACCCGCGAGGAAGTGGTCAAGGTCGCCCTCCACATCATCAAGCGCGACGGACGCCACGAGGAACTCTCCCGCGAGAAGCTGATCAACGGCGTCGCCCGCGCCTGCGAAAAGCGCCCCATCAGCATGGAGCAGATCGAGTCCCTGGTGGACGGGATCATCACCGAGCTGGAAAACGAATACGAGCGGGAAGTGCCCAGCGAAACGATCGGGGAGAAGGTCATGGAACGGCTGGAGAAGATTGACGAGGTGGCCTATGTCCGCTTCGCCTCGGTCTACCGCCGATTCAAGGACGTGAATCAATTCATCAACGCTATCCAGGGAATGGTCACCCACTGATGTTCTGGCAGGATAACAACTCCGCCGACAGCGCCCGCGAACGCATCGCGGGGCGGATCCTCGATGACATCCCCGTCCTTTGCGGAAATCCGGAACTGGCCTCCCACGCCTCCCTCGCGGAAGCCGCGCACGGCGTGGCGCTGTACCTTGACCAGATCGAGGTCATCCCGGAGGAAATGGATCACCTCCAGTCACGCGACATGCTCGCCCAGGCACTGGACGCCGCCGGTGAAGGCACGCTGGCCCGGCGTATCCGGCTCTTTGGCAACCGGATCATCTATCCCGCCACCTGGATCGCCTGCGGACGCGAAACCGTCTGGGTCCTCGATGTGCGCCAGTTGATCGCCCCGCAGGACACCGGCATGGAGCTGATCCTTTTCGAGCGGATCCGCATCGTTCTGACCACCTTCTCCGATGTCTGGGACGCCGCCTCGGGAAAGGGGTTCCTGGGGCTCAAGGGACTCGATGCAACCTCGGCCATCCTCCTGGGCGATGCCGCCACGCCCCGCGCCACCCGGGCGCTCTCCACCGAAATCCGCACCCTGTGCGCCCGCCACCTCGACCATTTCAAGACGCAACACGAGTGGAAAACCAGACCGGCCATCCTAACGCTTTTGGCATGATTTCAAGAAGGAGACCCAACATGATATCTGAAGACCGTATCCGCGATGAACTCAAGAACACCCTGAACGAGACCAATTTTCCCGGACTGGGCGAACGGCACCAGGGCAAGGTCCGCGAAAGCTACATCCAGAAGGACCGGCGGGTCATCATCACCACGGACCGGGTCTCCGCGTTCGACTGTATCATCGGCACCATCCCCTTCAAGGGACAGGTACTGAACCAGCTCGCGGCGTTCTGGTTCGAGGCCACCAAGGATATCGTTCCCAACCACATCATCTCCACCCCCGACCCCAACGTGATGGTCGTCCACGAGTGCGAGCAGCTCCCCCTGGAGTTCATTGTCCGCGGTTATATCACCGGCGTGACCAAAACCTCCGCCTGGTACAACTACGAGCGGGGCGTCCGTTATTTCTGCGGCAACACCCTGCCTGAGGGGATGAAGAAGGACCAGAAACTGGAATGCCCGATTCTCACTCCCACCACCAAGCACGAGAAGCATGACCGCCCCATTTCCCGCGAGGAAGCCATCCAGGAGGGACTGATTGATGCCGAGACCTTCGATGCCGCCGCCGATATCTGCTTGAAGCTTTTCGACGCCGGCGTCAAGCATGCCAGCTCGAACGGGCTGATCCTGGTGGACACCAAGTACGAAATCGGGAAACTCAACGGCAAACTGGTGGTCTCTGACGAGATCCACACGCCGGACTCTTCCCGCTACTGGTTCTCAGACACCTATGAGGGACTCTTCAAGGCTGGCCAGGAGCAGCGCAAGATTGACAAGGAATATGTCCGGGAATGGCTCGTCTCAAAGGGATTCCGGGGTGATGGCACGCCGCCCGAGCTGACCGAAGAGGTTCGCGTCGAAGCCGCCCGCCGCTACATCCAGGCTTACGAAACCGTCACCGGCCAGGAATTCATCGTAACCGATGAACCCGTAGCCGCCCGGATCGCCAACAACCTGCGTAAAGCCGGCTGCCTGAAGTAGGCGCAACGAATAGGATTTACCACGGAGTTGCGGAGGTTGAGGGAGAGAGGGTAAAGAAAGCTTCCGTCGCTAGGGGAAGAAGGTTTTGTTTGCCCGAAGAGCGGGTGGAGTCCCTGTATTCTTCTCCAGGAGAGGGTTGCGGCAATTTTCAAATGGGGTACTCGCCATTTTAAAATTGCCGCAACATTTTCTTCTCTCCCTCAACCTCCGCCACTCCGTGGTGAATCGGGAATAATCATCAACCTCGCGCCATCAGGTCATCGATGTGATCGAGGCAGATCTGGGACCAGGTTTCCATGCGGTCATACATGGACTTCAGCTCGTCGCGGGTCCGGAAGCCTGATTCCGTGATCACGCCCTCGCGTTTCCTCACGTCCTCCGAAGTTACCTTGAGGATGTGGATCACGCCCAGGTGAACCCGGCCGACCGGGGTCAGGTCGTCATTCAGCAGCGCCACGACCTTGTGCGAATACCCGGGCGGAATCACGACTTCCTCCTCCAGCTCACGGACTGCGGCACGGCCATAGATATCCTCCAGGAGATCCAGGTCCTCGTTGTTGATGTGCCCGCCGATCCCCAGGGAGGCCTTGGCCACCAGCCGCTCCTCGCCGGATTTCTTACCCCGCACATAGCACCAGATCTTGTCCCCGTGGCAAATGAGGAAGTAGGGAATCAACTGTTTCAGCGAATCGTCCTGTTCCGCCTTGCCCCGCTGGACGAACCGGTAGTTCCGGGGATTCAGCAACTCGGGAAGGTACCGGTCGGTATCCAACATCAATCCCTGGAACATCCCCAGGCGCTCAACCAGACTCCGTTCCACAACCAATACTTCCTCAAGCTCTTTATTCATGGTGCGGGATGCTAGCACAGCCCGTGCCCTGCGGACAATCGGGAAGAAAGAGCGTCCAACATCCGGGCGTCCCCGTGGCCTTGTGCCACGGGTCGCAAAAATGTTCGGTTCCCGCCACACAAGGTGGCGGGGCACCCCCTATAACTGACCCCTCGTCAACAAAGGTCGTTTTCCGTTGATTCGGGGGGATGCTTTCGATTAGGCTTCGACCGTTTCCACCAACAGACTTGCTTTCCCTGGAGGGGTGGCAGAGTGGTTTAACGCGCCGGTCTTGAAAACCGGAGAGCCGCAAGGCTCCGGGGGTTCGAATCCCTCCCCTTTGAATAATAATTATTATGGCTTCTGGCGGGCAAAGCGGTGATTGATTTTGGATTGAATGGGAAAAAGCTTTTGATTAGTGTCCAGTTGTTGGTCGGTCAGTTCCACACGGAGAGGTGGCAGAGTGGTTTAACGCGCCGGTCTTGAAAACCGGAATCCCGCAAGGGATCGGGGGTTCAAATCCCTCCCTCTCCGCCAATGTTTTTTTGTTACCAACACGAAGGCAAGTTTAGTTAACACCTTAATTCTGGTTTGGAAAATGGGATTTGGAAACGTGATAATATGGAAACCTTAAAAAATACCCTTTTTACAGAGTACGGTGGTTTTTCTGATAAACGCATCAAGATCAAGGACTTGAATACGTTCAATGAGTTTTTTGTTGATGGCAGAACAAAAGGCGATATTGCGTCTAACAAAAAACCATTTGGATGGTTATGTGTCATGACCTTAACGGTTGTAACTCGTCATCAAGTAGAATTGGTTTTATCTGGCAACATCCCTACGAGTCCAAAGATTGAAAAATGGATCACCGACAACCTGCTTCCACTTGATGGCACCAATGGCGGGCGCCTTTCCATCACGGTAACCCCAAATAACGTCCAGCTTCTGGAATCGCTGGCGACTCTGATTGCCAATATAACGATGCCAGGTGCCAGATATTCAGTTGCAGATTATAAGTATGCTTGCCCCAAAGCGAGTAATGCCCTTAACCTACTTTCTCGTGTTTTGAAAAAAAAATGGGGTTGCTAGACTTTCAGCACCTCGACTTGAGCATTAAGGCATTAAGAGAAATATATGGATATTAGAGCAAGTCGCCGTCTTGGATCTATTCAAATAACTGTAGAAGATGGGTCAAAAGACTGAATGAAGGACAATGACGCATCAAGATGCAATCCCTCTTGATGGCCAGTTCAGAACAATTCGATATATACTATAAGTCACTAACTATCTGTTTTCGCTTTTGCTCGTATTCGTCTTTTGTTAGGAATCCCTTACGTTCCAGCTCGGAAAGTTCCTTAAGCCTTGTAGTCGCAGTTTGGCTTTGAGATATCATTGACATGTTTTTATTATTCCCATTCATGAAGTCAACAATTGGTTTGATTAAGTAGTGTTCACCATAATCATCGGGTGGCGACGAAGTGAAAGTTCTTGCGGCGTCCGGGTCACCAGCAATACTTACGGTAACTTTGGCTGGCGTGAAGTCATCGCCTTCTGACGAAACTAAAATATTAGAATATGATGTTGTCAATGTATCTTTGCGATTAGCAAGCTTATTTAGAAAGCCTGACTTTAACTTTGTGTATGTGACATTATCACGACTAAATGTCATCGATTCAAAGGGCAAAAAAACGGATCCGCCTTGGCAAATATTTTGTATTTCTTTTGATATTCGATTCTTTCGCACAATAGGTCGTAAATATTTAAAACAGTTTCTAATATTATCTGTTTTATTTTTTCGAGAAAGTTTATCAGGAAGTGGAAGTATTTGCACAGGCCCATTTAATTCATATTCGACATGATCAACATAAGAGATTTCAATTCGATTTTTGGATACAGAACCGAAATAAAGAAAGATGGATGTTTCATAAAGATATGCAAATCCAGAGTACAGTGGCAAACCACCATACTCATTAGGCCCAGGAACTCGGTGCGATGACTTTGATATGAATAAACAAACTTCATGAACATCATTAACATTTAAAGTAAGATTTTTCTGATTAATTACAATATCACCATTTGCTATATCGATAGTAGAAATCTTTGATTTTTCACGCTCGGTCAAAAGATACAAAGTATCACGTATAACATTTTCTACTGTTGGTATTGTTCTTACTGCCATAAGTATTCCGTTTCTTTTGACTTTGTATTTACTGCAAATATCATGAATTTATTATAATTTTAACTGAATACATTAGCATCCCATAGACCCACTCACGGGCAGTGCGGACAATAGCGCTGACCGGGAGGTTGTTTTGCCTGTAACCTACAGGCATATGAAAAAACATCAACCTCGTCGCCGCCAAGCGCCTCGCGTCCACAAAAGCGGACCGTCCCGGCCAACGAGGAGTCAGCATACCGTGTTTAGACAACTGTGCAATCTGATTCCGGAGCACATGATTCCCGTGTTGTCGCGGGAGTTCAAAATACCCGTGGTTTTTCGGCGACCAGCCATGTACTGTCTTTGATCTACGGTCATGCTTCCCATGCCTTGAGCCTGAATGCGCATTCCGATCAATTCGGCCACTCATTCCGATTGATTCCGGCCACTTGTTCCGATGATTCCGGCCACCCCCTCGGAGCGAAGCGACGCTGGATGGTTGAACTTGTAGCATAAACGATCCGATGTGAGTCAAGGTCGGTTTGTTTTTTGACCCAGTCGGAGTCCCGTACCCGGGACGACGCTTTCTTCTTTTTTCTTCTTTCCTTCCCCCATTAGGGGATTCTGTTTAAGCCTGCCCCGCAGGGGGCAGGGATCCTAGTTCCTGGAGGCGGCCTTGCCTGCCCTGAGCTTGCGCATGGATTCCTCGCCGCTGAGGTCTATGCGGTGAGCCCCGTGAATGAGCCGGTCGAGGATGGCGTCGGCCACGGTGGCATCGCCGATCAGCTCGTGCCAGCGGTCTACAGGCAACTGGCTGGTCATGAGGGTGGAGGCGCGGCCCCGGCGGTCGTCGAGGATCTCCAGGAAATCGCGGTACTGGTGCGGGGTGGCCTTTTCAAGCCCCCAGTCGTCAATGACCAGCAGCTGGGTTTTGGCGAGCTTCTTGAGCAGGGATGGCAGGCTACCATCGGCCTGGCAGGCGCTGAGCTCCCTGAACAGCTTGGGGGCATAGAAGTAGAGCGTCCTGTAGCCATCCCGGCAGGCCTTTTGGGCCAAGGCGCAAGCGAGGTAGGACTTGCCCGTGCCGGTCTTGCCGGTAATGAGGCAGTTCTGGGCGTGCTGGATCCAGTCGCCGCCGGCGAGGTGGTCCATGACGCTACGCTGGAGCCCGCGCTTCTGGCGGTAGTCGACATCTTCCAGGCAGGCCGGCTGGCGGAGCTTGGCGGACTTCAGGCGCGTGGAAAGCGCCCGATTTTCCTTCCAGAGCCACTGCCGCTCGATCAGCATGGCCAGCCTGTCCTCGAAGGGCATCTCGCCCGTGGTGGCGCTCCGGCGCTGTTCCTCCAAGGCCTCGACCATGCCGTGGAGCTTCATGGCCTGCATCTTCTGCATCGTGGGTTCGAAAAGCATGTTGTCATCCTCCCTTACTGGTAGTACTCCGCGCCCCTGACGTTGTCATGCCCGCCCACGGGGCATGGCGCGGGTTCCGCTGGCAGGGGAACCCGATCCAGGCCGGCGCGGAGCATGTTCTCGATGCGACTGTAGGTGGCGATGTTCAGCTTCAGCGCCTTCATGCAGGCCCGTTCAAGCCGGGCGTCTCCATACCGCTTGCCCAGGCGGATCACGCCGAGGCAGGGCCGGTAACCATGTTCAACCATCGGACGGCTCGCCATGATCTGGGAGACCACTTCCATGCAGGCAGGCCCGATGCGGCCTGCCCAGTCGATGATCCGCTCGGGTGTCCACTCCAGGAACTGCTGGTGCGCCGGTGGCCGGTGCTCCAGCAGGGTTGTATGATGGCCCCTCTTATGGCTGCGCACATGGGCGGCCACCCGCCTCGACTTGTGGAACAGTTCCACAGTGGTCCGGGTGAACCGAACCATCACTTCTTCCTTGATCAGGTTGAAGGGGGCGCTGTAGTAGTGCCCGTCCACTTCGACATGGTAGTCGATATGAACGGTTGCCTTCTTCCACTCGGCCAACTCGTAGCGCCGTTCCGGAAGGGACTTGAGCACGGAACGCTCCATCGACTCCAGGATCTCCTTCCGGCAGCCGGGAAGCTTCTTGAAGGGCTTCGCATTCATCCGCTTGAGCAGCACCTTGACTGCCTGGTTGGCTTCCGCGATGGAGAAGAAGGTCCGATGGCGCAGGGCGGCCAGGATCCAGCGCTCGGCGAGCAGCACGCCGCCCTCCACCTTGGCCTTGTCCTTCGGACTGCGCTTGCGTGCGGGAAGCACGGTGAACCCGTAGTGCTCCGCCATCTCCTGGTACGTCGGGTTGATGTCCGGATCGTACCAGCACGGGCGCGTGACCATCGGCTTCGGGTTGTCGGGCACAACCGCCAGGGGTACCCCGCCAATATCCTCCAGCGCGTTGACCTGCCCCCCGATCCAATCCTCAAGCTTCTCGGCCACCGTAACTTCCGCATAGGTGTAGTTGCTGCATCCCAGCACCGCCACGAACAGGTGCCCCTGCGTCACCTCGCCAGTCACTGGATCCGTGATCGGGATCGTCTGTCCGGCAAAGTCCACGAACAGCTTCTCCCCGGCGCGGTGCTCCTGGCGCAGGCTGATCGCCCGCTTCCCCAGCCAGTCCCGGTACAGCTTGCAGTACTGGCTGTACCCGTAGCCGTCAGGCACATGCCCGCGATACTCCTCCCACAGCAGCTGCAGCGTCATGTCCGACCGCCTCATCTCCTGCCGGATATAGACCATGTCCAGCACCGGACGGGGCTCCTCCACCACCTTGGGGGGAAACAACAACTGTTCCAGACGACCCTCATCCATCCCCTCCGGCAGCGGCCACCCCAGTCCAGCCGCCGCCGCCCGCCCGAGATACTCGCCCACCGTACTCCGAGCCATCTTGCAGCTCTCGGCAATCTGCCTCTTTGAACGCTTCTGCTCCAGCGCCAGCCGGAGTACTTCCGATATCTTCCTCATGGATAACCTTTCCTTCGCCATCTACGCCTCCTTTTGGAGCCGTATCTTGGCCTTTGTTATCCAGCGCCGCCACCCTATCCGAGGGGGTGGCCGGAATCATCGGAACAGGTGGCCGGAATCAATCGGAATGCCCGGCCGGAATGCATCGGAATGGGTGGCCGGAATGCGTCGGAATACGCAGGCCAGGGCATTCTCCGCACAATGTCGCTCTTCCGTCATGCTGATGGGCATATTATTCGCTTTTAGCTCCTT
>JAABPW010000388.1 GCA_011391785.1 Verrucomicrobiota bacterium | reverse complement strand
CTGCCGGGTGGTGCGCTCAAGGTGTTGAATGTCGCAACCGGCGAAGCGCGCACGCTCGTCGAAGCCCCGCAGGGCACGGTGAGAAGCCCCTGTGTTCATTTCGACGGGAAGAAAATCCTGTTTGCCATGCGGCGGACCGCGCAGGAGAACTACCACCTTTTCGAGGTCAATGCGGATTCCACGGGGCTCAGGCAGCTTACCTTCGCGCCGGATGTGAGTGATTTCGACCCGCTCTATCTGCCGGACGGCGGTATTGTTTTTTCCTCCACCCGCGAGCCGAAGTACAATATGTGCAGCCAGGATATCAGTGCCAACCTGTTCCGCATGGAGGCGGATGGGGCGAATATCCATCAGATCACCAAGAGCACCCTGTTCGAGAACCAGGCCGGCCTGATGCCGGACGGGCGCATCGTCTACAAGCGCTGGGAATATGTAGACCGGAATTTTGGCGATGCGCATGGGTTCTGGACCGTCTACCCGGATGGGACCCAGCAGTCGATCCTGTGGGGCAACAACAAGGCGGATCCGGCGGCGGTGTATTATCCCCGGGTAATTCCCGGTGCGAGCCGGCTGCTCTGCATCCTCGGCACGCATCACGGCAACATGTGGGGCGCCATGGCGATCATCGACCCGCGGATTGACACCGATCGCAATGTCTCCATTCTCCGGACCTGGCCCGCCGCCATCAAGGGCACGCTCACGGATAACGATAACTTCAATTGCGATCGGCTGGGCGGCGTGAATCCCAAGTATGAGGATCCCTTCCCCCTCAGCAGCAAGTATTTCCTGTGTTCCCGTAGCGATCCCCAGGGACGAATGGGGATCTACCTCGTCGATACCTTCGGCAACGAGGTGCTGGTGCACGGCGAGGCGCCCGGCTGCTTCAGCGCCATGCCGCTGGCGCCGTCGGCCCGTCCGCCCGTGCTTCCGGTGCGCCGGGATTTCACCGGTGGCCCGGGCCTGATGTATGTGGCCAATGTCTATGAGGGCACGCACATGAAGGGCGTGACGAACGGCGCGGTGAAGAAGCTGCGGATTGTCGAGTCGCCCGAAAAGCGCGGGTGGTGCGGCCTGTCGGATTCGTCCGGCAAGTGGTTCGGCCAGGGCTTCCAGGCGCCGGGCATGAACTGGCATGACTTCACGGCCAAGCGCATCCTGGGCACGGTGCCGGTGGAGGCCGATGGCAGCGCCTATTTCCGTATTCCGAGCGACACCTTCGTCTTCTTTCAGCTCCTGGATGAGAATGACATGATGATCCAGTCCATGCGCAGCGGCACGGTTGTCCAGTCCGGTGAGCGGGCCGGGTGTGTGGGGTGTCATGACAACCGGCTGGCCGTCCGGCCGCCGAAAGCGAAGCAGACACTGGCCCAGGGCCGGGCTCCCAGCGAGATCGCGCCGTGGTACGGGCCGCCCCGGATATTCGGCTTCATGACAGAGGTGCAGCCCGTGCTGAACAGGTATTGTGTGCAGTGCCATGACTTTGACAAGCCGGCAGGAAAGAAACTCGTGCTGGCGGGGGACCGCGATCCTTTTTTCAATGCCGCCTACACGGAGTTATGGCGAAAGAGGTATATCAAGGTGATCGGCGGCGGGCCGGCGAGTATTCAGCAGCCCTATTCGTGGGGTTCACATCCCAGCCGGGTCGTGGCGATTATCCGGGAAGGGCATCCCGCCGGGAGTGGCGGACCGGGACTGGACAAGTTGAAGCTGGACAAGGAAAGCTTCGACCGCATTGCCGCCTGGATCGACGTCAACGCCCCTTACTATCCGACCTATTACAGCGCCTATCCGCTTAACACCGGTGGCCGCTCGCCGTTGAACCATGCACAGCTCGGGCAGCTGAGGAACCTGACGGGGATCAATTGCGCGCCGGATAGCTGGCAAAGCAACAATGGTCCCTGGATCAGTTTCGACCGGCCTGAACTTTCGCCCTGCCTTGCCAAACTGGATAAGAGTTCCGGGGCCTACAAGGAGGCGCTGGCGATAATCGAGTCGGGGAAAGAGGCCCTTTCCAAACAGCCCCGGGGGGACACGCTTGAGTTCACGCCTTGCGAGAAGGACCAGCGCAGTGAGGGGTTCTACAATAAGCGCCTGGATATTGAGCGGGAAAACCGGCGTGCGATCAGGGATGGCCGGAAGAACTATGACCGGTGATTCCCCGCTTCCGCAATTCATCCATCAACAGTCCGGCGGTTTCCGGGAGTTTGGCGTGGAGGAGGGCTGACAGTTCGGTGCCGGGTTCCGTTGAGGCGGGGACGATGCCGATCAGGATCAGCTCCTGCGGGCAACGGCCGCGCATTTCGGAGACCAGCAGCATTTCCTGGATGCCCATCTGGTGAGGGGACAGTTTTACGGGGATCTTGTTCAGCATGAACTCGTCCCTGCCGTAGCGGAGCAAGGTGCCCGGCGCCTCGTCGGCCGCCACCACATCCACGATGAATACACAATCCGCTTCCTCGATCTTGTGGATGGCCATCATGCCCATGGTGCCGGCATCATAGAGTTCCACCGTGTCCGGTAAACGGTAATGCGCCTGCAGGTGGCGGATCAAATGGACGCCAAACCCCTCGTCCGAAAGGAGACTGTTGCCAGCGCCAAGGATGAGGACTTTCATCTGCTAAACGACCTTGATCCGGGTGATTTCCCGGCCTTCGGGATCGATGGTGTGCACGGCGCAGGCGATACAGGGGTCGAACGAATGGATGGTTCGCAGGACCTCCAGGGGTTTCTCCGGGTCGGCCACGGGATTGCCCACCAGCGAGGCCTCGTAGGGACCCGGCACGCCTTTATCGTCGCGCGGGCTGGCGTTCCACGTGCTCGGCACGACGGCCTGGTAATTCTCGATCTTCTTGTCCTTGAAGACAATCCAGTGCGAGAGGGAGCCGCGCGGGGCCTCATGGAACCCGACCCCCTTGAACTCGCCGTTCGGGATCTCGACCGGGTTCGCATAGGTCTGGTCGCCGGAGGCGATGTTTGCCAGGAGCTTGTCGATTTGTTCAATCGAGATGTCCGCCATGATGCAGGCCCGGATGCCGCGGGTGAGCTGGCGTCCCATGGTCGAATGGAGGTCGTTCAGGCCGATACCCAGCTTGGAGCAGGCCGCGTCCACCATCGTCCGCACCCGTGTGTTGCCTGCCGCGTAGCCGGCCAGTATCTGGGCCAGCGGTCCGACCTGGAACGGTTTTCCGTCCAGCCGCGGCGCCTTGCACCAGGAATACTTGCCGTCGGGCTTGAAGTCGGTGTATTTCGCCTGGGTCTCGCCCTGCCAGGGATGCAGCGAGGCATTGCCGTCATACCAGGACCGGGCCACGGATTCGTGGATGTTCCCGACCAGGAATTCGTCGGCCTGGGTGGTGATCGGCCTTGCGGTCTGGAGGTCGCCCTCGTGGATCAGTCCGCCGGGCAGGGTGAACCGTGTTCCGCCGGAGTCCTCCGGGAATTCCGGAACGGCGAAGGTGTTCTTTACTCCGGCCCCGTATCCGAACCAGTCCTTGTAGGCCCCGGCAATCGCCAGCAGGTCGGGATAGTAGACCTGCTGGACGAAGTCGCGCGTTTCCTGCATCAGCGTGCGCATGTACGTCAGGCGTTCCACGTTCAAGGTGGCCTGGTTGTCGATGTTGATCGCGGAGGCCACCCCGCCGACGGTCAGGTTCTGGATGTGCGGATTCTTGCCCCCGACAATCGCGATCACCTGCGCGGCCTTGCGCTGGTAATCCAGGGCATTGAGGTAGTGGGTGACCGCCATCAGGTTGGCCTCGGGCGGCAGTCTCATGGCCGGATGGCCCCAGTATCCGGAGGAGAAGATCCCGAGTTTTCCGCTCGCGGCAAACGCCTTCAGCTTGTCCTGCACCGCCTTGAACTCCGTGGGGCTGTTGCCGGGCCAATCGGAAAGGCCCTGCGCCAGCTGTGCCGTCTTTTTCGGATCCGCCTGCAGGGCGGACGGGACGTCGACCCAGTCCAGCGCCGACAGGTGGTAGAAGTGGACGATGTGGTCCTGCACGGAATGCTGGGCCATGATGATGTTGCGGATGAACTGCGCATTCAGGGGGATCTGGACCTTCAGGGCGTTTTCCACGGCCCGGATGGAGGCGATGGCGTGAACCGAGGTGCAGACGCCGCAGATGCGCTGGGCGAAGACCCAGGCGTCCTCCGGGGCCTTGCCCCTGAGGATGATCTCCAGGCCGCGCCACATCTGGGCGGAGGACCAGGCATCGGAAACCCGGCCGTCCTTGACCTCGGCGTTGATCCGCAGATGCCCCTCGATTCGTGTCACCGGATCCAGCGTTATTGTTCGCGTTGCCATGAGCAGTGTTCTCCGTTATATGCCGTCCGGCAGCCCTTTGGTCGCCGGCGCCTTGTTTTCAATGTGATGGGTGCCGTGGGGTTTTCCGTGCCCGTGCATGTGGATCCGGGGCAAAACCGGCACGAGCTTGACCAGTATCTGATAGCCCAGGATCTCGAAGGCGACGATGCTGACCGTGATCATCAGTTCGGCGAGCGAGGGGAAGTACCGCCAACCTGAACCGGGATCGAAGCCGATGAGGTAGACGTTGAAGCGGTACAAGGCGCCACCCAGCACGATCAGGACCGCTGAGACAAACAGCCAGCGGGGTGACGTGCGGTTGCGGGCGCGGAACAGGAGCACCGACCCGGCCAGGACCAGCAGGACTTGCGCCAGGAAGAAACCCGAGTAGAAGTCGAGGCGGAAGGCCGCGGACAACTGGTGCCGAAAGGCCAGGTCGCCAAAGACAATTCCGAGCCAGATGACCGTGAGCCAGGGAATGATGCCCGCCAGCCCGGCCAGTTCCTTCACCTCGTAGGGACGCTTGAACGCATACGAGGAGATCAGCGATTCCAGGATGACCACCGAATAGCCGATATAGATGCAGTTGACCAGGAACAGCAGGGGCAGGAATCCGGTATGCCACAGCGGGTTGAGCTTGGTCGCCGCGATCAGGAGCAGCGAGCCCAGCGACGACTGGTGCATGGTCGGGAGCGTGATCCCGAGGACGATGAAGAAGATCAGGACCTTGTCCAGCCAGGGCCGGATCACGCCGGCAGTGCGGCGGACCTTGTCGATCAAGCCGGACAGCTTTTCCTGGTCAGGGGCCAGGGCGGGATGCAGCCAGTTGGCAAACGCGCGAAGCCTGCGCCATTCGGACGTCTCCAGGCTGTAGAGGATGCCCGGCAGGAACTCGATAATCAGTACGAGCGTGTAGGTCATCACGCACATGGCGACCTCGAACATGACGGAATTCAGCTGCCACCGCGAGGGGATGAAGAAGTTGTAGACATTCCAGGGCCGGCCCAGGTCGACCATGACGGAGAGCCCGGCCAGGGCATACCCGAACATGCTGGTCAGCACGCAGGAGCGGATCAGGGGATGGTAATGCATGTTGTGGCGGATATAGACCAGGATCGCCACGGTATAGCCGCCGCAGGCGATGGCCGTTCCGGTGGCGACGTCATAGGCCAGCCAGATTCCCCACGGGAAGCCGTCGCTCATGTTGGAGACGGCGCCGAGGCCCTTGGTGAACCGGAGGCCGATCAGGACGGCTCCAATCAGGACCAGGGCCAGAAGCACGAAGAACGACTTCGTGAAGAGACGGCCTTCCTGTTTCTGGAAATCGTTGTGATGCATGGTCAGGTCTTGCCTTTCCGGGATCCGCCATCATGCGGAGCCTGATGGCTTTCCTGTTTCCTGGCGTTGCGCAAGGCGACAAAGCAAAGCGCGGAATAAAGCGCGATCGGCGCAATGAATCCCTTGTAGATGGTATGGTGGATCTTTTCGGAAAAAACGGCCGGTGCATCCGCCGGAAGATCCGCGAGCCCGAGCTTGGTGAAAGGGACGCCTGCCAGGTAAAGGTGGTTGACGCCGCCGACCTCGTGTTCGCCGTAGACGGTGTCGACGTATCGCCCCGGGTGGTCCTTCATCCGGCGCCTGGCCTCCGTCAGGAGATCCTTGCGTTTTCCGAATACGATGGCTTTCACCGGACAGACATCGGCACAGGCCGTGATGCCCTTTTCCTTGAGGCAGGTGTCCTTGCAGAAGTTGCATTTCACGATCTGGGGCATGGTGCGGTCCCATTGGAACTTGGGAATGTTGAAGGGGCAGGCGATCTGGCAGTAACGGCAGCCGATACAAAGGGTCTTGTCGTAGCTCACGATACCGGTCTGCTTGTCCTTGCTCAGGGCGCCGACCGGGCAGGCGGAGACACAGGATGGCTTCTGGCAGTGCATGCAGGAATACTTGACGTAGGACCAGGACGCGGGGCTTTCCTTGTAGAGCTTGATGACGGTCCGGGTGTTGCCGCTCAGGTCCTCGGGCGCATCCCAGATGCCGTCCGGGTCGAACTTCGCCGTCTCGGGTTCCAGGTTGCCGTGGTCGTTGTTGGTCCGCTTGCAGGCGGCCATGCAGGCCTTGCACCCCACGCACCGGGTGGCGTCGTAAAGCATGCCGAGCTCGTCATTGTTGACGTCGGTCCCGCCGCTGGCAAGGGCGCACGTGACCGGCGCCACCGTGAGCAGTCCGGCGCAGGAGCCTGCGGTTTTCAGGAAATTGCGTCGCGACAGCGGCTTCATGGATTTTTCTTGTCCTTGGATGCGGCGGCCGAGTCCGGCAGGTTCTTCGCCATCATGGCGCCCGCGCCGAGGGCCACCCCGGCCGCCAGACCCACGACCGCGGTCGTCAGCGGACTGGCGCCTTTTCCCTTCTTCCCGGTGTCAACCGGGGGGTACCCGTCGAAAGGTGTCGGCTCATGGATCTGGACCTTCTCGGCGATGGAGGTCTTGAAAAGGATATCCGGCTCCGTGCAGCCGATGCAGGGGTGACCGATTGAAACCGGCCAGGCGCCGACATCGTTGAAGCGCTGGACCGGGCAGTTCGCGAACGTGACGGGCCCCTTGCAGCCGAGCTGGTACAGGCAATAGCCCTGCGCATGGCCCTCGTCCCCGTAGGCCCGGGCGAACCGGCCTGCATCGAAATGGGGACGACGCTCGCAGTGCTCGTGGATCCGCCGGCCATAGGCGAATTTGGGCCGCCCCAGGGCATCCAGTGCCGGCAGCTTGTTGAATGTCAGGTAGTACAGCACCGTGGAGAGGAAGGCATAGGGGTTCGGCGGACAGCCGGGAATGTTGACGATGGGCTTGTCCTTTACCAGCGCGCCGACCCCGACCGCGCCGGTGGGGTTCGGGGGAACCGCCTGGATTCCGCCATAGGATGCGCAGGTGCCGATGCTGATGATGGCCAGGGCATCCTTGGCCGCCGCCGCCAGGGAGTCCACCGCCGTCCTGCCGCCCACCTTGCAGAAGATGCCGTTTTCGGCCGTCGGGATCGCTCCCTCCACTACCAGGACATACTTGCCCTTGTTGGCGGTGATGCAGTCGTGCATGGACTTCTCCGCCTGCTCGCCGGAGCCAGCCATGAGGGTTTCATGGTAATCGAGCGAGATCTTGTCCAGGATCAGCGAGGCGATGGTGGGATGGCTCGAGCGAAGGAGCGATTCCGAACAACCGGTGCATTCCTGGAAATGGAGCCAGATGACAGGCAGCCGGCGGTCGGATTCCGCCGTCTCCTGCACCTTGCCGACCAGGGCGTGTGGCAATCCCATGAAGGCGGTCAGGGTGACGCAGCCCTTCACGAAATCGCGTCGGGACAGTTCGCTTCGCATTCCGATGTTGGTGTCCATAGATGTCTCCAGGAGAAGTCCAAATGGAAAAACCTGCACAGTAACGACAAGCGTGAGGGTTGTCGAAAATAATCATAGAAAATTCCCATGTATCGTTAAAATGTTAAACCCTCCTTCCTGGACCGACTTCTGGATTCTGACTCCTGACTCCTTCTTTCGAACGAGTCTCGACAGCAGGCGGGGGGATGGGTAGACTTTGCCGCCTCTGTTGTGGAGAAGAGAGGGAACGGATGCAGACAAGTGTCATAGCGATAGCCAACCAGAAGGGCGGGGTGGGGAAAACCACCACGGCCATCAACCTGGCGGCCTGCCTGGCCGAGAAGCGCAAGGAAGTGTTGCTGGTCGATCTTGATCCCCAGGCCAACGCGACGAGCGGGCTGGGATTGGAGAAGGAACCCGGCGCGAGCCTGTATCGCGCCCTGTTCGGCGAAGTCCAGGCGCTGGACCTGATCAAGCCGACGTGCGTCAAGCACCTGAGCATCATCCCCTCCGAAATCGACCTGGCTGGCGCCGAGGTGGAGATCGCCCGTGGCGAAAATTACCTTCACCGGCTCCGGAACATCCTCTCCGGTGTGATCGCCTCGGGCCGGTTCCATTACATCATTCTCGATTGCTCGCCCTCGCTCGGGGTCCTGACCATGAACGTGATGGCGGCGGCCCATTCGGTCATCATTCCCCTCCAGGCCGAGTATTATGCCCTTGAGGGGTTGAGCGTGATGACCCGCCTGATCCAGCAGTTGAGCCAGAATGGCGTGAATCCCGGCCTCCAGCTCGAGGGAATCGTCATGACCATGTATGATGGGCGGACGAACCTGTCGCAGCAGGTGGTTCAGGAAGTGATACGGCACTTCGGCGAGAAGGTGTATGAGACCCTGATCCCCCGGAATGTCCGGCTCAGTGAGGCGCCCAGCTTCGGCAAGCCGATTGTTGCCTATAATCCGCTCTGTACCGGCGCGGTTGCCTATCGTCAGCTGGCCCGCGAATTCATGGCCCGGCGCAACGGCGGGGCCGATGAGGACGAGGGCGATTCCGTCAGCGGCTTCAAGCTCAAGTCCCCCTTTGAAAAATCCGTGCAGAAGGAGGTGCCGGCCTTTGTCAGCGCGCCATCCCCCGTGCCGGATCCGGTTCAGCCGGTTGAGGAAGTGAGCACCCATGCCACCGCCTAGGAATGGATCGCTCGGCCGCGGACTTGGCGACTTGCTGGGCGGCGTCCCGGAAAATCTAGGCGTGGCGGGGGCTTCGCCCCGGCCCGCGAAGACGGCTACTGAAATTCCCCCCGCTCCAGTTCCTGTCACCGAGGTCCGCCGGGAAGTTGTCATGGTCGAGACCCCCTGGTGGACGGGCGGCCGGATCGGGATGGCCGTTGTGGCCGGGGTGCTGTTATTCCTGGTTGGCGGCGGTATCAGCGGGTGGCTGGTGACGCATCGCCTGGGCCGGGCACAGAATAGTGTGGTAAACGATTTGCGGCCGATCCCGCCTGAGCCTGTTCCGGCGGCGATTCTGCCGCCGGTTGAAGTCAAGTCACTGGCGATCGATACGACCGATCTTCAGCCCCTCGCAACCTTGGGCATCAACACCCTTGAGGAACAGAAAGGGGTCGTCGAGTTGCAGTTCGATAAACCCCTTTTTAAAAGCCGCATAGTGCTGGATCCCGGCCAGTCCAAATGCCTCGACCAGTTGGGCGGGATCCTGGCGAAGCATGCGGATGACTGGACGGTTCTGGTTGTCGGCCATACCGATTCCGCCCCGATGCGGAGCCAGGGACCCTACAAGGACAACAAGGAGCTGGGCCTGGGGCGTGCCGTGGAGGTGGTCCGCTATCTCGTCCGCCACTGCGAGGTTCCCGTTTCCATGATTTCCGCCGCGACTGCCGGCGAGGTGAATCCGCCGTTTCCCGGGGATACCCCCGAAGCCATCCTCAAGAACCGGACCGTAACATTGAGAATTTCGCCGGTGAGATAATAAATCCCTTCCCTATAGAGTAGCGGGAATCAAGATTTACCACGGAGGGACGGAGGCTGAGGGAGAGGGGGGAGACAGAAAATGTTGCGGCAATTTTAAAATGGCGAGTACTCCATTTGAAAATTGCCGCAACCCTCTCCTGAAGAAGAATACCGAG
>JAABPW010000387.1 GCA_011391785.1 Verrucomicrobiota bacterium | reverse complement strand
TTCGGATTCGGGGTCGCGCTATCGGGCATTACTGATCCCGGACTCGGTCTGTGGCATTCGGCCATTCACTTTCCGAACATTCACCGTGTTTCCCTCGCCGCAGCCCTGAGCGAGGCCCTGGGCGACCCTGTACTGCTTGAGAACGACACCCGGGCCAGCCTGTGGGGCGCGCTCTGGTTCGAGCCACGCCTGGCCTCGCTGCGCAATGTAGTCTATCTGAGTCTCTGCTCGGGAATCGGCTCCGCCCTGCTCATCAACGGCAGGCTTCACACTGGCGCCCATTTCTGGGCGGGGGAATTGGGACATATGCGGGCCGGGGAAGAAGGCCGCGAATGCTGTTGCGGGAAGACGGACTGCCTCGAAACCTATTGCGCCATGCCCGCTCTGGGTGCTGAACTAAGCCGGGTGATGCCATCGCTGGGGAACACCCCCTCTCCCCTGGAGCTTGCGGACGCGATCTGCAAAAATCCCGTGGTTGCCAATGTCGCGGACCGCACCATGGCCCGCCTGGGAAAACACGTGGGTGCGCTGGCCGCTTATGTGGATCCGGAGGCCATCTTGCTCGGCGAACAGGAACCGGCGCTCTATGAGGCCCTGCTACCCTCCATGCGGCGGCACATCCAGTCCGAATTCCAAGGCAGGGGAACGGACACATTACCGATTGAAATCGTCGCGTCGCCGGAATACGCCCCCTTGCGCGGGGTCGCCGCCAGGGTCATCAACGAAGCCTTTCAGAACACGCTCTCCCCGCTCTACCGCGGACGCCTGTCCTTCAAAACGTGGCGCCAAATGACATCAACGCCTTGACATCCTTGGCGATCTTCTGGACCACCTCCGCCGGAGCGGGCTTGTTCAGCCTGAAAATGGCCAGGGACTGGTCGGTCTGGGGATGGTGCGAATGCCGCACATCCTCGATATTCAGCCCCGCCTCGGCCAGGCTGGCACCCACATGCCCCACCACGCCGGGACGATCCTTGTACTGGAAGCACACGACATGGCCGCTCGGTTCGAAGTACAGCTTCTCGAACTGGTTGATCCGGGAAATCATGATGGTCCCCTCGGCCACGGTGCCGCGCACGCTCACCTGGCGCAGCGTGGACACATCGAGGCTACCCGTGACGTCGACCGTCATGGAATTGGCAAACCCCTTCCGCTGGTCCGTCTCGCGGTCCTGATAGTCGATCCCGCGCCCCTGCAGGAATTTTCCCGCGGCCTTGGCGTCCATCGAGCAGTCGAATTCCTGCCAGAGGGCCGAGACCACCGGCACAATCAGCCAGCTGCCGAACGGCTTGAGGGATCCGTAGCAACTCGTCTCGATCTGCTTGAGGTTGGCCTCCTTGCCCAGCACCTGGATGGCCACCCTCGCGATCGTGTTGGCCAGCACGCAGTAGGACTCATCCAGCCCCTCGGGAATATCCCGGTTCACGATGTAGGAGGTCACCCCCTTCTCATCCAGCTCGATCAGCTGTTCGGCGGAGCGGCGGGCCGCCATGGCATTCGCCTCCTTGGTGCTGGCGCCCAGATGGGGCACCATGATGTCGGCGATGTCCGCCACGCTCTTGGGACCCGCCTCGTCCTTGGGATACACATCGTTCAGGAACCGCAACCCCTTCTCCGCCTTGAGGGTGCGCAGGGCCTCCTCGTCGATCACACCGGCGCGGGCGCAGTTCACAATGGTCGCCCCCTTCTTCATCAGGCCCAGCAGTTTCACGCCCACCAGCTTTTTGGTCTCGGGGGTCTCCGGGATGTGGAGCGACACATAGTCCGACTTGGCAAAAAGGGTTTCCAGATCAACCAGCTCGACATCCATTTCCGCCGCCCGCTCGGGGGAGATCAGCGGATCATACCCCAGGAACTTGCATCCGAAGCCCGCCAACCGTTTCGCCACCAGCCGGCCGATATTGCCCAGACCGACGATTCCCACGACCTTCCCGGCGATCTCGCGACCCATGAACGCCTTCTTCTCCCATTCCCCGGCCCGGCAGGAGGCGTCCGCCTTGATCAGATGGCGGGCATCGGCCAGCATGAGCGCAATGACCTCCTCCGCCACGCCGTTGGAGTTGGCCCCGGGCGTGTTCATCACATCAATCCCGCGTTTCCGGGCGGCCTTAACGTCAATGGTGTTATACCCCGCACCGGCGCGGATAATCACCTTCAGCTTCGGAAGGGCATCCATGATCGCGGCCGTCACGGCTTCGCTCCGGACAATCAAGGCATAGGCATCCGGGTGCTTGGCCGCCAGCACGCCCACATCCCCGGCATCATCCTGGAAAACCTCATAATTTCCATTGGTCTTGAGAATCTCCTGGGCCACCTTGTCGAGCTTGGTCGGAATCAGAATTTTTTTCACAGTCAGTCTCCCGGTTTGAAATGCATGGATTAACCTGGTCGAATTAATAAGGGAAACAGCATGATAAATCAAGGTCGCCGGAAACGGATCCCAAGCCGAGGCAAAATAATCACAATAAAAGCCCCGCCTCAACCGTTATGGTTACCATGCGTCACCGAAGATGACGCGGCAGGAAACAAGACTCAAGCAAGGAGAGTGTGATGAAAAAGTCAGGTCTTACCGCATTCGTCGTTCTGGTAACCGCCCTCGGAATCAGTATGGCACGCGCCGAAAATAACCCGCCAGACGCCAAACCGGACGCGCCGGCGGGCAAACCGGAGGCGCCGGCCGGTTTGGACAAGGCGTTCCTGGAGCAGCAGAGAGCCGAGAGCAAGGCGTTCTGGGACGCCCAGAAAAAGGAACATGCGGAGTTCAAGGCCAAGCAGATGAAAGCCGCCGGAGAGTTCATGGACACGCAGCACAGGAAGACCCTTGAACACATCCGGGCCAGCGACCTGCCTGACGAAAAAAAAGACGAAGTGATCAAGCGGCTTGAGGAGCGCTGGGTCAAAGGGAAGGAACGACATGCCGCCAGGATGGCCGAAGGCAAGGGCGGACATGAAGGCAGAATGGCCGAACGCAAGGCCAAGATGGCGGAACGCAAGGCTGCCCACGAAGCCAAAAAGAAGGACGCGCAAGCCGCCGAAGAGAAGTAAACCGCATCCCGGCAGGACGTTACCGATCCGGGAGGACATCCTCCCGGATTATTTTTTTCCGAAGCAGATCTCCACAACTTCCCGGAAGGTCTGCACAAAGTGGGGTTTCAACCCCTTGCGGATGTGCGCCGGCAATTCCTCGTAATCCTTCCGGTTCTCCCGGGGGAAAATCAAGTTCACCACCCCTGCCCGCTTGGCGGCAATGGTCTTTTCCTTCAGTCCCCCGATCGGAAGCACAAACCCGGTCAACGTCAATTCCCCCGTCATGGCGTAATGCGCCCGGATCGGCTTATTCATCACCAGTGAATAAAGGGCCGTGGCCATCGTGATGCCTGCCGAGGGACCGTCCTTCGGCGTCGCACCGGCTGGCACATGCAGGTGGATGAAATTCTTCTCGAAAAAGTCCCGGGCGTTGGGTGCGCCGTTCAGGAACGAGCGCACGTACGTGTAGGCAATCTCGGAGGACTCCACCATGACGCTCCCCAGCTGGCCCGTCTGCTTGAAGCCGGGATTCTTCGCCCCCACTTCCGTGGCCTCGATATACAGCGTGGATCCCCCCATGGAGGTCCACGCCAGCCCCATGACCACGCCCACCCGCGGTTTCTTGAAGGGATCGGTTTCCGAGAACAGGCGTTTGCCCAGGAACTCGTTCAGGTCCTTGAGCGAGACACTCACCCGGGTGGCCTTCTCCTCCACCAACAGTTTCGCCGCCTTGCGGCAGATTTTCTTGATGTGGTTCTCCAGCCCGCGCACCCCCGGCTCCCTGGCATAGCCATCGATAATCCCCCGCAGCGCCGCATCATTGATGGCAAGCTGCCCGGGGGTGATCCCGTGGGCGTTCAATTGCTTGGGGATCAGGAATTTCCGGGCGATGCTCATCTTTTCTTCCTGGATGTATCCCGCGAGCTTGATCACCTCCATGCGGTCGAGGAGCGGGGCCGGAATCGTGTCGAGCTGGTTGGCCGTGCAAATGAACATCACGTTGGACAGGTCGAACCGGACATCCAGGTAATGATCGAGGAAATCCCGGTTCTGCTCCGGATCCAGCACCTCCAGCAGGGCTGAGGCGGGATCGCCATGGTAACTGGCGCCGATCTTGTCCACCTCATCCAGCATGATCACCGGATTCTGCGTCTTGCACACCTTGATGGCCTGGAGGAATTTCCCGGGCATGGCGCCGATATAGGTCCGCCGGTGCCCCTTGATCTCCGCCTCATCCCGCATACCCCCCACCGAGAACCGGTAGAACTGGCGCCCGATGCTGCGCGCGATCGACTGGCCGATCGAGGTCTTGCCCACACCGGGCGGCCCCACAAAACAGATGATCGACCCGGAAATCTTCCCCTTGAGGATCCCGACCGACAGAAACTCCAGGATACGGTCCTTTACATCCTCAAGCCCGTAATGGTCGGTGTTGAGGATGCTCCGGGCTTTCCGGATGTCATAGCTGTCCTTGCTGAAAACGCCCCAGGGGAGCGACGTTAGCCAGTCCACATAATTGCGGCTGACGGTAAACTCCGGGGAATTGGGCTCCATGATGCCCAGCTTGTTCATTTCCTCGGAGATGCGCTCATTGGCCTCATCCGTCAGGGTCAGCTTGGCCAGGCGCTCCTTGAACTCATCCAGCTCGGTCTCCTTGCCTTCCTTGACCAACCCGAGCTCCTTCTTGATCGCCTTGAGTTGTTCCCGCAGGAAATAGTCACGCTGCTGCTTGGTGACCTTCTCCTCGATGTTCTTGCTGATCCTCACCTGGATGCGGGAGATGTCGATTTCCTTCTTGAGCAGCAGGAGCACCTTTTCAATCCGGCCCCGGATGCCCAGCGCCTCCAGCACCTCCTGCAGCTCCTTGCCCGTCGCCGTGGTCATGGCGGCGGCGAAATCGGCCAGCCGCCCCGGCTCCTTGATGTTGGTCCGGTTCAGGAAGAGGTTCAATTCCTCCTTGAACAAGGGATTCAACTGGAGCAGCTCCTTGATCGCCGTGATGATGGACAGCGAATAGGCCCTGAGCTCATCGTTGTCCGCCATCTCGGTCTCGATGACATAAGTCGGACGGACCACGATGACGGGATCCTCGGACACCACCTCGGTGATCTTGAACCGCTCCAGCACCCCCACCATGACCTGGATGGGCCCCTCGGTGGAGGAGGTGCTGACCTGGAGGATCTCGGCGATAACCCCGACATCATGGAGTTCGGACGCCTTGCGGGGAATGTGCCTCGTTTCACTATCCTCCCCGTTCCGGGCCAGGACGAGCCCGATGAACTTGGATGAGGCTGACGCCGTGGATGTCAACATGGCCTTGAGCGCCTCATCGTCCACCATCAGCGGCACCATCATCTTGGGAAACAGGGGACGGCTTAACAGCGGCAACACCGGCAACGTGGCCGGAAACACAAACCGGGCCGGCACAATATTCTTGTTATCGGGCTGGCCGCCGTTATCGCGCCCCATCACCTCAACATCCGCATCCTTCCTCGACTCAGGCATCAGGCACCTCCAACACAATCCATTCGTTACACCTGTGATTATGGGAGAGAGAGGAAATATTGCAAGGCTTTACAGAACTCCCGCGAAAAGGGCGGAACGAACTAGACCCAGCGGACCTTGTCCCGTGCCGCGCGGACGACCGCGCGTTCCTCGGTCATCACGCCCTGCCGGGCGATGTTGAGCAGAGCCCCGACCATCATGATCGAGACAATGAGGCTCGACCCGCCGTAACTGATGAACGGCAACGCCAGCCCCTTGGTGGGAAGGCACCCCGTCACCACTCCGATGTTGATGGCCGCCTGCAAGGTGGTCATCAGCGTGAACCCCATTCCCATCAGGCGCCCGACATTGTCCGGCGCCCGCAGGCTGATCAGGGTGCCGCAGACCAGGAACCCGGCAAACAGCAGGACCACCAGGATGGTCGCCGCCAGCCCCAGTTCCTCCCCGATGATGGCCAGGATAAAGTCGGTGTGCGCCTCGGGCAGGTAGAAATGCTTCTGGAGGCTTTCGCCCAACCCGACGCCCCACGGCCCGCCCAGCGTGAAGGCCTGCTCGGACTGCTGAAGGTGATAGGCGGCCTTCGGGTATTTCTCGGGATACATGAAGGCCAGCACACGGCCCGCCCGCACCGGATCATGCATGACCGCCCCGGCAAACAAGATCATTCCCGCCAGGATGCCGATGACCAGGTAACGCGCAGGACTCCCTCCTGAAAACATGATCGCCGCGCCCACCATGGCCAGCAACACCGTGGTGCCGAAGTCCGGCTCCAGGAATACCAGTCCCATCATGGTTGCCAGAAGCACGCCCGGCTTCAGGATGCCTTCCATAAAGGTGCCCGCCTTGACCCCGCTCTTCGCCATCCAGGCGCTCAGCATGACGATCATGGCGAACTTGGAGAATTCAGAAGGCTGGGCGCTGAATGAACCAAGCCGCAGCCAGCGGTGGCTGCCGTTGATCTCCGTCCCCACGCCGGGAACCAGCACCATGACCAGAAGCAGGATCGAAAGAGCCGACAGGGGAATCCACCAGCGCTGCCATTTATGATAGTCAATGGAGGCCGTGAACCCGCCAGCCACCAGCGCAACGGCCAGCCAGATCAGCTGACGGATCAGGAAGTAGCTCGAATCCTTGTAGACAGCCGTCCCCTTAACAGAACTGGCGCTGGCCAACATGACGATGCCCAGCGCCAGCAACAAAAGGACGATGCCCACTAAAATGGTGGGCGTTCTCCGCATCACTCAACAGGCGGCGGAATTTTCAGAGCCTGCCCGACCTTGACATCCGGCGAGGACAGGTTGTTCAGCTTGATAACCTCTTCCGCGCGGACGCCGTACATCAGGGCGATGGAGGGCAGGTCCTGGTTCGGCTCGACGACATGCAGCACCTCGTTGGATTTCAGGGGCACAGGCGCAATGTCTTCAAAAGGCGCAACGTCCTGATTCTCAGTCGGCATCACTTCTGCCGGAGCCTCAGTCACGTCCTTCCGCACCGGTGCCGCCCCCTTCGGCATGGCCAGCTTCTGGCCGACCTGCAGCCTGTCGCTCGTCAAACCGTTCGCCGCCTTGATCGCCTTGATGGTCGTATTGTGGGCGATGGCGATGCTGCCAAGCATGTCGCCGGACTTGACCACATACGTGTCACCGCTCAAGACAACCGGCTTGGCTTTCTTGACCTTGGGACGGGCCGGGGCCGGGGCATTCAGGTCCACATAACCCGGAAGCGTCAACTTCTGGCCGATGCGGATCTTGTTCGCGTTAGTGATCTTGTTCAGCTTCATCACATCCTTGGAGGGGACCTTGAAACGCTTGGCAATCATACCAATGCTGTCGCCGGACTTGACCACATAGGTCTTGGTCTGCACCTCGGCCACCGGAGTCTTGACCTCCATGACCACAGGCTCCTTCACCGGTTCGAGCGGCGGCATGACCACCTGCGGCTCAGGCTCGCTCACCGGGGGACGCGTCGTCCCGCAACCCGCGCTCAAAATCAAACCGCCGACCACTACCATCGTTCCAACTATCCGGACCTTGTTCACTGTCATTCTCCTTTTTGAATTCCTCTTACAATTTCACAAAACTGTTCGCCTCTGTCTTCAAATCCCTTGAACTGGTCGAAGCTCGCGCATCCCGGGGAAAGCAAAACCACTTCGCCCGCCTGTGCCTCCTGCCAGGCACGTCCCACGGCTTCCTTCAAATCCGCACAAATCAGGCAGGGAACCGCATCCTGCCAGGCCGAAGCCATGACCTTTGAAAATTTGCCGATAATGTAAACACACCGCACCTTGTTTACTAGACTTTTTTTTACTGAATCCAGGTCGGATTCCTTGAGCAATCCCCCCGCGATCAGCCGCACGGAACCGCGCGCCATCTGCAACCCCGCGGTGAGGGCCGCAAGATTGGTCGCCTTGGAATCATTCACGAAGGTCACGCCGCGGATTTCGGCAACGGTCTGCATGCGATGGCGCAGCCGCTCGAAATCCCGCGCGGCCGCCGTTACCCCCTGCGGGGAAACCCCGCCGCCCACCAACGCCGCGACACACGCGGCCGCCGTCACCCCCATCACGTCATTGTCGAACGGGGTGCCGGCAACCGACACGGGGGACTCGAGCCCGGGGCCGGTGACGAATCCCTGGTGGTAACGAAACCCGCCGCTGTCACCCAGCCCGAACGAAAAACACCGCGCCCCGGCAGGAACCGCCGACCGGATCGAGTCCGGCGCCAGTTCGGGTATCACTGCCGTCTGCCCGCCCTGCATTCCCGCAAACAGGCGCGCCTTCATGCCGGCATAAGCCTCCATCGTCTTGTGCCGATCCAGATGGTTCGGGTTGAGGTTCAGCAAAATGCCCACATCCGGAGTGAACCGGTCGACCGTTTCAAGCTGGAAGGAACTCACCTCGACGACCAGCCAGTCGGGCACAGGATCGAGACAGGCGAGCGCCGAGAGGGGCATGCCGTAATTGCCGCCCGCCACCGCGCTGAACCCGCTTTTCTCCAGCGCTTCCCGGCACAACTTCACCAGCGTGCTCTTCCCGTTGGAACCGGTTACCGCGAGCACGCGGCTCCGGCAGGCAAGCCACCCGAGTTCCAGTTCCGAAATCACCGGAATCGCACGCCCGCGCAGGGCCTTGACCCACGGCGAATCAATGGAAATCCCGGGACTGACCACCGCCAGGTCCCACTCATCCCCCGGCAGTTCCGCCACGCCGGTATGTACAACACAGCCCGCGTCGCGCAGGGCCTGCGCCGGAGTCGCCAGTCCGATGCCCGCGCCGGAATCAACGACCGTCACGGCCGCTCCCTGCCGGAGCAATAGTCGCGCCGCCGCCTCGCCGCTCGCGCCCAGCCCGAGAACCAGCGCCAGTTTCTTTTTCTGTTCACCAAACATAAGAATATTTCCTACCTTATCTTCAGTGTCGCCACGCCAATGAGAGCGAAAAGGATGGAGAGGATCCAGAAGCGGATCGTGACCTGCGTCTCGCTCCAGTTCCGGAGCTCGAAATGATGGTGGATCGGCGCGCAGGCGAAAATGCGTTTGCCACGCAGCTTGAAGGACGCCACCTGGAGGATCACGCTCGCGGCCTCCATCACGAACACGCCGCCGACAATCACCAGCAGCAACTCCTGCTTGATCAGGATCGCCACCATCGCGATGGCGCCGCCAAGCGCAAGGCTACCGGTATCGCCCATGAACACCTGGGCGGGATGACAGTTGTACCACAGGAAACCCAGGCTGCCGCCAAGCAGGCAGCCGCAAAACACCGCCAGCTCCCCGCTGCCGGGAATATAGGGGAGGAAAAGGTAGCTGGCAAAGTCGACCCGTCCCACCACATACGCCATCACCAGGTACGCCAGCGCCACGGAACTGCTGCACCCGATGGCCAGTCCATCGAGGCCGTCGGTCAGGTTCACCGCGTTGCTCGCCCCCACGATGACCACGGCGATGAAGACCAGCGCCATGAACCAGCCCATGTCCGCAATCAACGCCCCCTTGAAAAAGGGAACCATCAACTCCCTCGCGTGCACCCGGGTTTCGGGGATCAGCAGCAACGCCCCGCCCATCGCCAGGGCCCAGAGGAGCTGTAGCCGCGATTTCGCGCCGGCACTGATGCCCTTGGCGTTCTTTCCCTTCAGCTTGGCGTAATCATCCATGAACCCGACCGCGCCCATGAACAGGAACGTCGAGAGGGTCAGCAGCACATAGATGTTGGTGGGAATCGCCCACAGCAACGTGGAAAGCGTGACGGATCCGATGATCAGGATCCCGCCCATCGTCGGTGTGCCCTCCTTCTTCCCGTGCAGCACATGCAGGGGCGGCGCCTCCTCCTTGCGGACATACTGCTGGACCTTCAGCTCGCGGAGCTTCCGGAT
>JAABPW010000386.1 GCA_011391785.1 Verrucomicrobiota bacterium | reverse complement strand
CCCCGGTGGAGAGTTCCAGAGTGAATGATCCCCACGCTTTGGAGATGCCTATATCCGGCTTGGCCCACCAGCGATTGTTGCCAAGGTTCACTAATTTGTCCTGATCATATTGACCGATGGGTGCAGACACCTGAATGCTTGCCCCGATAAGCACATCCTGTTGATAGGTGGAGAAATCGGCCACGGGTAAGGCGGGGGCACCGTAAAAATTGACCGTAAATCGGAAGCGCGGATCATTCAGCCCGGAAACATAACGTTCTCGCGCCTGACCAGCGACCAGCGCACTACCGGATAGCTCAGAATAGGGCAGGATGACGTCGAACTTGCCAGATTTACCACACACATCCAAGGCCCTGGCATAGGCCAGGATGCCGGTGTGCATTTTGAGTTCGGCGTCCTTGATTGGCGATGATGCGGCGGTTGCCAGGCCGCCGTCTGTGAAGGTATACCCCAATAGTAGAAAATTGATGCCCACCGGCGTATTGACATAGGCCCGTGGTTCAATTTCACCGGCATCAGCCCTTGCTATCACGAACAGAAGCGCGGCCAGTGCAGCCAGCAGGATCGGACGGATCATGAGTAGTTAATGGGGTCGGGTAACATTATTTTTTTTCCAGATTGGTCAACCTTTTTCCAATGCAGGTCAACAGGTGGATCAAAACGCTTTTCGGTACCGGAGAAATCATTCAGCCACCCACCCTTCTAGCGCGAAGAGTAGGTGGCTGTGCTTGCCATCTTGGGTTAGTTTTTGCGCATCTCGTCAAGCCGCTTGCGGAACGTTTGCGCCCAGTAATCAAAAGCATCTTTCGTGTCTTCCCATTCGCCACGAAACACACCCTTGCCCCCTTGGCGGCGATCTACTGCTGCAGCGAGTCGCTCCCCTGTTACGGAGTCGATCATTTCAAATTCAGTTCCCGCTTCACCCGTTCCCAGATTATCACCGGTGGTGGCTTTTGTAGCACCGGCAACGACAATACCTACCGGAATAATAGTCGACATTGTATTAGCTAACGGCTTTGAAGGTTTCATTTCAGTGATTGCCACCCGCACTCGCAATACACCAGGACCGGGTTTGTCGACTATCTCATAGCCCCCTTTCAGCGCCTTGAAAATTGCACTCTGATAGTAATCAGTCAATTCTTTAAGAACGGAAGGATCGACAGCTTTATATTGAGCCTGATCGCTCAACATCACTGTAATCCTATCAAACATCAGCTTGGTGTATGGTTTGAGTTGAGCGCCAGGTTTAATATAGACCAACGCGGCCCGGTCATCTCCTCCAGGCTTCAACTGACTGTAGTCGCTGAGAAAACCCGTCTTGGTCACATCTTTCATGCCGCTTGCAGCACACCCAGCAACGATCATTGTGATGATTGCCATGAATCCCCACGACAAAACTTTTTGCATCATGTTTGTACTCCTCGTTTTTATTAAAGTTACAAGGGAATCCCGCTATCTTGCAGGCGAACCGACTTCTTTTTTATGGCCATTTCCTACTTTACCCACAACTTGAAGTTCTGATTACAGAGGCACTCTATTTCATTCGCTCAAATTCTATCTGGAAGCTTTTTCCACTGGTTGCCTGGAAATATACGCCTCGCAACCGATCCGTGGCTGGATCGTACGCCAAAGTGTACGTTGATCCAGGATAATTAACATCCTGCAACTCTACAAAGAGGTTGACCTTGCCGTCCCTATCGCTCACTTCAGCCCTAGAGACATTGATAGGTCGAGGATTGTAATACGCTGCATTGAGCACGCCGTCCTCTTTGATATCGTAAAGATACAGAATGTATCCTCCATCAGGGCGAACCCAATACCCTTCAATTTGCTTGTTGCCAGCCAGCCCTGGGGCATGGCCTGAACCTATTTGCGCGGTCCCCGCCATCGGCCACAAGAGGGTCATAATGGTCAGCACACGCAACAGACCGACAGAAAATCCCTGCCAGGTCTGTATTGCGCGAAAACTCGGCAGGTATATCCACCTATTCAACCTTGACACTGAATCACCCCTATGATCGGTTATAAGCCTGCATGCCGCCATGACCTTTAAAATCGGAAGCTGTAATTCACCGCGATGAAATACATTTGTGGATTATCGTAACTTCCTGCCAAAACATCCGGAGAGGCTACATCTGCGCTCTCGCTCAGGAGCCACTCAACGGCAACGCCCAGGGAAGAGCGGTCATTTAACTGGTGTTGCACGCCGGTACCCAAACGCCATGCGGCACCTGCAGGCAGTAAGAGCGAGATGTTACCCTGATCGTCATACATGCTGGTATCATAGGCCACACCGAAATTGAGGCGAGTTGCAGTGCTGAACTGAAACTGAAATCCGGCGGCGGCATGCCAGGTATCCTGGAAATCCAGACTGGACTGAAGAGTCACATTGTTGGCCGTAATTTCAGCCTCGCCGAGCGAACTCCAATCCTGCCAACCAATCTCGCCTAAAATCGACCATTTGTCGTTGAGAACCTGCACTGCGCTGAACATGACCTGTTGTGGGGCATCAATCATGGCATCCACTGGTAGCGTCCACGACCTGCCTGATCTCGGCAACGTGCCGGTCGCATCAACATCAAATTCGTAATCCACCTTGCTGGTATAGGCCAGGCCAAGGCGGGTCCGTGCAGACGGTTCAAATAGGATGCCGAGTTTGACATTGGGGGCGATGTCGGTGTCGTCTTCTTCGACTTCGTATCCGCCTCTGAGCGTCGTCAAGTCACGGGTCAAGGAAAAAATACCGTAATTGATCCCCAACCCAGCACCGACGGACCATTTGTCGTTCAACCTATAAGCAAGCGAAGGTTGCAGGGTCAGACCCATCAAGGTAGCCTCCTTGACCAGGTTGTGTCCTGCCCAGGTATCACCAAAATCCAGACTCAGGCCGAAGTTGCCATAAAGCCCCACACCAAGCTTCACATCTTTGCTGAGACTGTGGCTGTAAAAAGCGCTGCCGCCCGGCATCCATCCCACGACATTGCCCGGCCCGTCCAGATCTGAGTCGTTGAGTGAATAGTCCAAATCCCCGTATAATAACTGCGCACCCACAGTGAACTGATTGCCCTGTAGGCGGGTCATACCGGCAGGGTTGTTGGCAATCACCGAAGCATCCTGAGCACGGGCCGCGCTGCCGGCATTGGCAAGGCCGAGATCCTCGGTGCCCAGCTCATACAAATACAGACCACCGGCTTGGGCTTGCACGGTCAGTCCCAGACACATGAGGGCAATAGCCCATTTAACGCTTCTCTTCTCCATCTGAATTTCTCCCTCATAAATTCTTTGCACAACAGTGAACTGCAGTAAAGGCTGACGAAGCCATGTTTACTGATAGCGCGTCCAACGGAGCGCTTCCTCAATCATTTTGCGGATCAGGAACAACGCAATAGACAGTGTCGTCATCGTCGCAGGGCTGATAATATACGCCGTTGTCATCCACGTAGTACGTCTGTCCGTCCACGACCACCGTGTTTGTCGAATTGGGCAACTCATTGTATCGAGTGCCCACCGCGGCATTGCCTCTCGGGCCCTCCTCCGCGGTATCTCCCATTGGGCCTCGCATGACTTCACCGCCTCGTGGCCCTCCCATTTCCCGTCCTTCGGCAATCATGGCTTGGCCTGAATTCATCAGCATGATGACCATGAACACAATCAGTGACTGCAGACGATGTACGGTTGTTTGCATGGTTGACCTGCCTTTGTCAGCGCGGTCCGCGCTCTTTTTGATTTTTCGAGGGCTTGGTGCCGTTCTTATGGGTTAATGGAAATGGCCAACGGACCTTTGAGGGCCTCCATCACCAGGCTGACCGGCAGTTTGTTTTCCAGCAATTGGGTCATAATACTTAGATACCTGGGGGTATGGCGGAAGAATTTCTGGTACCCGGCACATAAGTATTGCAAACCAGGTTCGTTATCAAAGGTCTGGATGAAACGATGCTTGGGGCAACCACCCTGACAAGCGGCCAGGACATCGCACTCCCTGCACCAGCGGGGCAGCGCGGTTTCCTTACTGATGCCGAATTGGGTTTGCAGCGATTTCTCCACCAGCACCGGAAGGGTGTCGGTCAGGATATTTCCCAATCGATATTGGGGATAGACGCAATGATCGCAGGCATACAGGCTGCCATCATGCTCGATCACCAACGAGCGGCCGCATTGCTTAGCGTGCACGCAAATCGGAGAAGGATTGCCGATCCAGGCATTGATGGCCCATTCGAAGTTCATGACAAAGACCGAGCCCACATCGTGCCGGACCCATTCCTCGAAGATGGCGATGAGGAAGTCGCCATATTCATCAGGAACCACCGACCATTCGGTGACTGCGGTCTGAGACTCCGGCCGATCCAGAGTGGCGGGAGGGGCAAGCCGTAGTCCGAGTTGAGCTGTTTTTTCGTCGGCCAGACGCTCGACCACCGGAGCGAATTGAATGAACTCGACCCCGGCGTCCCTGAAAAAGCGGTAGACCTCCAGCGGCTGGGCAGCGGTCTCACGGGCGACGCTGGCCATGACGTTGTACTCGACCCCATGGTGCTGCAGCAGTTGAAGCCCGCGCATGGTTCGTTCAAAGGAACCCTGCCCTTGGCGATCACGGCGATACCGATCGTGGATCGGCTGCGGCCCGTCCAAGCTGATCCCGACCATGAAGCCATGGTCTTTGAGAAACCGGCACCATTCGTCGTCAAGCAGGGTCCCGTTGGTCTGGAGTGAGTTGCTGATTGTTTTGTTGCTGGCAAAGGGCTGCTGCAGGGCGACAACCAGGCGGAAAAAGTCGAGGCCGAGCAGGGTCGGTTCTCCGCCCTGCCAGACGAAGGCGACCTCAGGTGTCGGCTGGGATTCGATATACTGCCGGATGAAAGCGGCAAGCACCGCGTCCGGCATGCGAAAATATTCACGCGGACCGTACAAGGCACTTTTTTCCAGATAAAAGCAGTAGGCACAGTCCAGGTTACACGCCGGGCCGATAGGCTTGGCGACGACATGAAGCCCTTGTGGTCCACAGCCCATCTCTTCCATGTTCGTAGCGTTCATCATCAGGTGTGTTGTTTGCCCTTATTGTTAATACGGATATACATCCCCAAATAGGCTCCACAAATAAAGCAGGCGAGGGCAACAAGTGAGGTGGCTATGGCATGCATTAGACACCTCGATAACTACTGTCTGACATGGGTTATGCCCTCGCGTTCTGCATCTTCATTTCGTTCATTGTACCCTCAGCAGGGGCGGCGGCGCCCATGTACCCTCTCCAGGGGGCAGGATGGAAGGAGCCGTAGTCTTTGGCCAGTAAAGGCGCATAACCAGATAAATCGGCCCATTGGGCGCCGGCAGCCAGTTGCTCACTTTATCCTTGCCGGGAGAGACCTTCTGGATGTAGAGCGTCAGCGAGCCGTCGGCGTTCTTTTTCATGTTGGAAATCATGGGTGAATTGATCAAATAACGGTTGATGGGGTTCTTGATGAGCAATTGGGTTTTCCCATCATACATGGTCACCGACCAGAAGGCGTTCACCGGCGGATACTGCCCTGCCAAAAAGGTCAGGGTGTACCGGTTCTTGCTGCCATCGAGGATTTGGCCGTTGGCATCCCATCTGCTCATAGGGTACATGGCCTCCACCGCGTCGTTGCCGTAGATGCCGGCTTTGGCGGCGGCAGCCCGCAGAAGCCAGTCGCCTTTGTAGAAGTCACGGTCGCCGAAGGCTGATCCGATGCGCCAGCCGTTGATCGCTTTGCCGATAGTGGCAACCTTCTCCTCGACCTGCTTTTCCCCTGCCTTCATTCCCAGCCCGATCTCCAGCTTGTGCTCCAGGGAGAGGTCCTTAAAGTTGAAGCTCTTGCCGGGGCCGATGCCAATCCTCGCCAATTTGGCCCGAATTTCCTGCTCCTCAGGGCCAGCAGGAGCAAACTGCAAAGCGAAATCCAGGAATTCGAAAAAGTTGGTCTTAACAAGCTCCTTGTCGATTCTCGGGAAATCTACCATTGGCGGCGCTGGTGGGAGCGGCTGTTTCAGGTATGCGGAGAGCGGTTGGGCCTTGTAGGCGGCCTGGATTTTCTTGACGTTATCCATGTCCCTGGGATTGAAAAGCTGAGTACGGAAGATCGACAGGCTGAACTGGGTGGTGGCGCGGAACACCTTCTTGATGCCCGGCGGGACCTCGCCGTTCCATTCTGGTCCTGCAATCAGGTAATCTCCGGCTTCATTGCCGGTGGCCCGATTGCTGATGTAACCATAGTTAAACGTGTTGCCGTCGCAGAGCATGACCGAATAGTACCGTTTCTTTTCCACCGCCGGCACGGAGATGACTATCGGTTCGCCTCGCAGGTCGAGCCAGAGCATGGAATAGGGAGTGTCGCTGTTGGGCGTGATGACGGAGGTGTCCTTGTATGTGAAGACCCGCGCCTCGTTGACAATGGTGTTGAAGGGCCCCTTGTACTGGCCTGAGTTCCTGTCCAGAATAAAATCGTGCATCACGGCGTAGTTCATCACAATGGGTAGGCCGTAAATAAATCCCGCCTCGGCGATGGCCCTGGTTTCAGCAAATCCGGGCCGGTCTTTTTCCATTTTTCCCGCCCGTTCAACCGCATCCTTGGATCCCGCACAACCGGTGAGCAGGGCAAGGGAGCAAGCTACACACGTTGCCATCAGTTGCAGTGTCTTTGTTTTCAGTCTCATAGCCTCTTCCTCTCGCTAGAAATTTGCCCCTTTGCATCCTGTTGTGCAGACCGTTCCAGACTGGCCTGGAACGGTCCGCAGCGTTTATATCGAAGGTGGGGGTACACCTTAGGTGGCTGTAATCAAACCGGTTTATTTTGCGTCAGCTGCTTTTTGCATGCCCTCTTCGAGTTTTTTGATATCCTCGGGCGACAGCTTCGGCCGATCCACCTTGATGGTCAGCTTATTAAGCTTGGCGGTCAATGGGAACGGCGGCAGATAATCGGCATCGTTGACACCGGTCAGCGTGTCGGACCCGATATCGAAGCTCTCGTCCCACTGCAGGATCATCGGCAGCGTGTGCGGCATGGCGATGGTCTGCACTTCCTTGCCGTCAACTTTCAGCGTGCCGGTTCCTGGACGGCCAAGACCGCTCATATTGTTGAAGGCAAGCGTGCCAGCGCCAAGGCCATCGTATTTGAAGTCAAACTCGAGGGTGTGTTTGCCGGGTTTGAGCGCGTCCGGCCCTTCCCACTTAATACGTTTCAGATCAATGAGGTTCCAGAGGAACACCGGCTTGCCCTTGAGCAGATAGAAGCCATAGCCGGCAAAGCGGCCACCCGAGGTCAGAATCATGCCTTCCGCACCGCTTGCTGGCACATCGATGTCGGCAGTGATGGTGTACGAACTGTTTAGCAGCATCGGCGAGTCACCCTGTGGCAGGCCGACCATCGGCCGGGTGTACACAAACTCGGTACGGCCAGCGGTGATGTTGGGACGCGGAGCCACAATTCGCCCGGCCACCGAGGCGTCCATCGGGAAAACCTGATACTTCTTTGCTTCCTCGATGAACATTGTCTTCATTTGCTTCACTTTTTCCGGATACTTGTCGGCGATGTTCTGGGACTGGCTGAAGTCTTTATTCAGGTCGTAAAGTTCAAGAACCTGATTGTTGAGTGGGTCAGGATTGGCGGCGCCGAAGGCTTCCCACGGTGCGCGGTTCACCTTGGTGCTTAACATCCAGCCCTCGTGATAGAGTGCCCACTGGCCCATCATTTCGAAGTACTGGGTTTTGTGTCGCGACGGCTCTTTGGCGTTCTTCGTCTCAAATGTGTAGGCAAAACTCGTGCCTTCGATGGGGGCCTGCTTGATACCGTCAACAAGCTCGGGGGCGGGAATACCGGAAACCTCGAGAAGGGTCGGGACCACGTCAATGACGTGCATGAACTGATCACGGAGACCGCCCTTGTCTTTGATGCGATCCCCCCAGGAGACGACCATGCACTGGCGGATACCGCCGAGTTTCGAGGCGTTCTGTTTGAACCAGGTAAACGGCGTGTCAAACGCCCAGGACCAGCCAGCCGACATGTGGTTGTAGGTCTGCTCCGTACCCCATACGTCATACCACTTCATTTGTTCGGCAACAGGCATCTTGTTGACACCGTTGAAGAACGCAACTTCGTTGGGCGTGCCTAGCGGACCACCTTCGGCGCTGGTGCCGTTGTCACCGTTGATGTAGATGATGATCGTGTTGTCGAGCTTGCCCATATCCTCAACGGCTTGGATGACGCGCCCTATCTCGTGGTCGTTATACGCCTCAAAGGCAGCAAAGATTTCCGCTTGTTTGATGAAGAGCTTCTTTTCTTCCGGCGTGCAGTCGTCCCAGTTCTTGATGACATCCTTCGGCCAGGGTTCAAGTTTGGTGTCTGCCGGGATCACCCCTAACCGCTTTTGGTTCTCAAAAATTCGCTCACGCAGCTTGTTCCAGCCGTCGTCGAAGAGGCGCATGTCGTGAATTTTGTCCACCCATTCCTTGGTGGGATGATGCGGTGCATGCGTAGCACCGGGAACGTAGTATACGAAGAACGGTTTGTTCGGATCGATCTGGTTGATTTGAGCCATGTAATCAATGGCATCATCGGCCATGGCTGTAACCAAATTCCATTCCGGTTTGCCCTGGAAGGGGTAGATCTGGGTGGTGTTGCGGAACAGGTTCGGTTGCCACTGGTTGGCATCGCCGCCGACAAATCCATAAAAATAATCGAAGCCCTGTCCGATGGGCCAATTGTCAAACGGCCCAACCTTGCTTGCCGCGAAGGCCGGCACGTTGTGATCCTTGCCGAACCACGAGGTGGCGTAGCCGTTTTCTTTGAGGATGCGACCGATGGTTGCCTTGTCTTTGGCTATGATACTGTTGTAGCCTGGGAAACCTGTGGATTGCTCCGAGATCACACCGAAACCGGCAGAGTGATGGTTGCGCCCGGTGATGAGGGCGGCGCGCGTCGGCGAACTCAGCGCGGTGGAGTGGATGTTATTGTACCGGAGGCCGTTTTGGGCGAGACGATCCATCGTGGGCGTCGGGATGACGCCGCCGAAGGTGCTCGGTACGCCGAAGCCTGAGTCGTCGGTCATGATGAGCAGGATGTTGGGCGCTTGTTTGGGCGGCACGATGCGTGGCCCCCACCATGCTTTCGATTGAAGGGCGCCCTCCTTTATGACGCCATCGAACTTCGGATCAGGCGCCGGCAGTTGTTGGCCGCTGATGGTGGTGGTCGCGTCGGGTGCTCCGGGTGCTCCCGTAGTTTCCACCGCCAGCGCCGGAAAGGCAGCCAGCAGGGGCAGAAACGCCCCAATGGATGCGACCGGCAGGGCGGTCTTCATACTTAATCTCGTCAGATTTCTGGTCATAATACCTCCTTCTCGATGAGCGGTTGCCCGCATTTACTGAGGCGGCAGGGTTGGGACCCAGCCTCTATTTTGAAAGACGGTGTTGATCTGGTTCGCAATCTGCTCGGCGGTCCGTTTGGCGTCGGCCTCGACGTTATCGCTATACTTCTCGCTGGCTACGTTGACTCCGACCCCGACGGCCAGCCCCATTGCCCAGTGTCCGGCTGCGGCGCTGGCCCCTTCGGTCTCGGCCATGCCCGGCTTGTAGCCGCTACGGGCATCGGTGGTGAACTGCTCTAAGAGTCGCCGGCCACGGCGCTGAAGGTCATAGATCTGGGTGTAGGTCTTGACGTCCGAATGCCCGGCGCCAAGGCCGACCACCACCCGGGCCGCCTTGCTTCCCTGATCGACCGAGGTGATCTGGCCTTCAATTACAAGGACATTGTCGCCGCGATATGGGGGAACGCCCGAGACCCGTTCCGCCGGATAGCCCATCTTGCGGAGTTCCGCCACCAGTTTCGCGGCTAGTGAGTTTGCCACGGTTCGACCGACTTGAATTTCCTTCTCGGTCCAAAGGGGTTGAGGATTGCCAGCCATGCTCTG
>JAABPW010000397.1 GCA_011391785.1 Verrucomicrobiota bacterium | reverse complement strand
TAGTCGGAATCCGGCGTGGCCGTCCCCGACACCACCAGGGGAATGGTCAGGTCGGTGGCTGCCGCGGAGGACAGTTGGAGCACGAACCGGCCGTCGTCCGCTGGTTCAGCGGCAAAATCATCCACGGCCCTGATACTGACCTCGGGAGTTGACGGCGCGCTCTCAGCCACGATTACCCGCGTCCGCCACCAGGTTCGCGTGGTCCGGCCAAGGTCATCGGTTGCCTGCGCCGTGATCTTGTCGTTCGAGGTGGTCGTGGTCGGGGTCCAGACATAGGACCACAAACCGGTGCTTTGCTGCGTCGCAGACCCCAATAATACACCATTGCGGAAGAAGTTCACCGACTCAACGGTATTGCTGGTGATCTGCGTGCGGGCGACCAGGGTCACGGGTTGGTTGCTGACAACGGTGCTGGCCTCCGCTGGCGCGAGGATGGCGATATCCGGATAGGTCTTCGCCAGCAATACGGCCCGGTAGGCGTTCAACCGCCCCTGCGACAGGGTACACCCCGCGAGGGAACTGGCATAATCCACGGCACCGGTAATAATCGACATGGTCTGGCCGGCACTCAGACTCCGGTTCGCCGCCGCCACAAGAGCCGCCGCACCGGTAACATGCGGGGTTGCCATGGATGTGCCATCCATATACATGTATGCGCCCCCCGAGTTGATTGAATAGATTGACTCACCTGGTGCCCCGAGATCACACCAGCTATTTCCCCTGTTGCTGAACCCCGAGAGACCATCACCAGGACCCGTGGAAGCAACATACAGGATGTAGGGCGTATACGAAGTACCCGTGGAGTTGTAGGGAGTATCAGCATTCTCGTTTCCAGCGGCAAAGCAATCAACAATGCCTGCGGAAAAGGCGTTCTGATCGGCATAGCCACCCTTGACATAAGGATATGACGTTGTGCCAATGCTGAAGTTGGCCGAGGCCACGAACTCCCCGCGCTGCCTCAAGGCCAGCAGGTAGGCCTGGGCCGCCCCCAAGGCGGACGAACTTCCGGTACCGTCATTGGCAAAAATCTTGCAACAGATGATCTTCGCACGGGGTGCCACTCCGATGACCCCGTTGGTGTTGAAACCAACTGCCGCTGCAATCCCGGCCACATGGCTCCCATGGCCATCACGGTCGGCTGGATCTGGATTGCCTTCAGCGAAATCCCAGCCACGGACATCATCCTTATAGCCATTCCCATCGTCGTCAATGTTATTGCCCGGGATTTCACGGGGATTCGTCCAGATATTGGCCGCCAGATCCGGATGGGTATAGTCTACTCCCGTATCACAAATGCCGACCAAAACATCACCGCCGGCATCCGCGATCTCCCAAGCCTTGTTCGCCTTGATCTTGGGCATCCCCCACTGGTTACTGTAACCGACATCATTTGGAAGCATGGCAGGCCAGATCACCTCATCCTCAGTAAGCCTGGCTCCTGAAGGAAGGAGTTTCTCCAGCTCGGCCTGTGAACGGTCGAACTCAACCTGCATGGTGCCCTTCAAGTGAACCACCATCCAAGGCTCAGTCGGGCATTTATGACTCAACCGCCAGCCAGCTGCGGCAAGCGCCTTCTCCACCCGACTCCCCTCCTCCATGCTGGAAAGACTCAGGACCAGATGATCGGAATAGACCTCCTTGGTAATCACCGTTTTCTGACCACCCTTGCCGTCCGGCTCCAAGATTTCCTCGCGCCGGATTACCGGGAACGGTTCGCTCTTCCGGTACCAGCTGATCCGTTTCTGCCGTCCTTTCCCAGCATCCTCAAGGCGGCTTTCAATCAGCGGAAACCGGGAAAGCAGGTCCTGCCGTTGCGACAGGCCGGAGTTTTCCCCTTCCTTTCCAATCTTCGCCGTGACTGATACCGAGCCATTGGTGCCTGCGGCCAGCTGCGCATTTCCGCCATCCCCCTGTACACCCCCTGGTTTCTGGACAACAGGCGCCGACACTTCTGAAACCTGAGAAGTCGGGGTGACGGAGGAGCTGGGAGCCGTAGCCACGGAAACGGACGAGAACCGCACCCCCTTGTGACCGCAAAATACAATCCCGCCCAGAAGGATTGCCGCCACCATTATATACACCACATTGCGTGCACGAATCCTCATATCGACACCACCTCAAATCAAACTGGTTCAAGCTTAATCATCGGATACTTCGGCTGGAGTCATACCGCCTTTGATGGCACACTCCCGATTTATGATTTTTACAACTTTTGATAAATCGCCGGTATCCCCTAAAGCGGGGATGCCCAGGCAGGTTGCGGCGGGAAGGAAAGAAGGTGAGCGGCACTGGGGCGGCGTGGACGCCCGTAATTCAAGCTACCCCGGAACGTCTACTTGGAGACGTAACGCGCAATCGCATCGACCCGGCTGCGGACATGCATCTTCTGGCAGATGTTCTTGACGTAGGTCCGCACGGTTTCAATACCGATGCCGAGCTGGTCCGCAATCTCCTTGTAATACAATCCCTTCGACAGGAGATCGAGAACCTCGCGTTCACGGGGGGAAAGGCTCACCACTTCCGTGTTCCTGGCCTCCGGCAATGGCGCATGGAAATACTGGATCACCTTGCGCGCGATAGGACTGGACATGGGTGCCCCGCCGGCAAACGCATCCTGTATCGCCGCAAGGATCTGGTCGGGCGGGCTGGACTTGACGAGGTACCCGCTTGCGCCCGACTTCAGGGCGTCGAAAATGCGCCCGCTGTCCTCGTACACCGTCAGCATGACGATCCGCAGGTCGGGCAGGACTTTGCGAAGAGCCGCAACACATTCGATTCCGGACATCCCGGGCAAGTTGATATCCATGAGAACAACGTCTGGTTTCGCTACCGGAATCCTGTCCAGCGCCTCCTCGCCGGTACGATAGGCGCCGAGCAGGTTCAGGTCTTGGGAGGAGGACACGAGCAGGGAAAGCTGACTGCGCAAACCGGAGTCATCCTCTACAATACAGACATCCAGCTTCATGCCTTTCCACCCTTCCGGCCCAGGATCCCCTCCGGCAACCTGAAAGTCACAACCGTGCCACTCCCTGCGGAACTCTGGATCGAGGTCGATCCGCCAAGGCCTTCAAGGCGCTGCCGCATGTTTCCCAACCCGTTACCCGCCCCAGTCGAGGCCATGTCAAAACCGCATCCGTTGTCCTGCACACGGACTGTCAATCCGTGACCGTCGCGGGCAAGCTGGACGCGAACCTCTCTTGCGCGCGCATGCTTTGCCGCATTATTGAGGGCTTCCCTCACGGCAAGGATCAGGTTATGCCGAACATGGCTCGGCAACGGCTCGTCGCCGGCCGCGCTCGGCACATCCAGCCTGCAACTCATCCCGGTCCCCTCGCAGAAACGGGATGTCATCTGGCAGAGGTAATCAGCAAACGAGTTCAGATTGCCATGTGCCGGATTGATTGTCCAGACGACCTCGGACAGGGCGGCAACCAGTTCCCTTGATATCCGGGAAATGCTGCCCACGCTATTCCTCAGGTGCCCGGGAAGAGCCGGATCCTGCTCCGACATGGCGCTGAGGAGCGATATCTGCGTGACCCGCGCGCCCAGTTCATCGTGCATATCGCGCGCGATACGCGCCCGTTCCGTCTCCATGGCCTGCTCATGGAGCCTCTGCATTGCCATTCGCCGCGACCGGACCCGCATCACGACAACCCCAACCCCAATCACCAAAAGCAGGAATCCGGTCATCACCCCCATCACGATGGCGATAGTCCTGGCACTCCACCACGGGGACGGCTGAAGAATCGTTAAATCCCGCGGCGTCCGCATCAGCACCTGGACAGAAAACATGCTCCTATCCATTGGATTATCAGGATCATCAATCTTTTTGACCATGCATATTCCGGCAACACGGACCCTGCTGCCTGTGTTCCATTCCCTTCCTGCCGGATCAGACCACGGATCAGTGATGATATGCGCGGAAACCGTCTTGCCACGGACCATAATCCTGCGGTCCCCTTCTATACCGAAATGCTCCCCGACCACTTCCCCTTCAATCGCGACAAGATCGTCCACATGGGCCAGGGCTTGTTCACGGGATGTCAGCAGAACCGGTCGAGGTGGCGCCACTTTCCCCCGCCTGCGGAAAGTGGCGTCCTCAAGCAGAACAGTGTCATTAGCGGTCTTGACGAAACCGTACACATCGACTTCTTCACCGGGAATCAGTTCATCACGCATGGAACAACGGACAGACAACCCGTAGTTTTGATCGCGGATCCAGAACCCTTTCCCGTAAATGCCATGCACCACGACCCCCCGGACATGAACACCATCCTTGAAACTATCCTCGATCAAAGGCTTTCCATCGGAATGCTTGACCTTTCTCACCGGCCTGGAGAAAGGATTTTCGTTGTTCCTGATAATTTCAACATTCTCTTGCGACCCGACAAGGACCCACTGATAGGTCCTGCTCAGGACACTATCGAATTTTGACAGGCAAACTCCGATCACCCGCAGTTCGGAACCGACAAAAAAACTATCCTCGACCCAGTTCAACAAGGTGACTGGCAGGTATTTTCCGCCGGAATAGAGCGTCACCCATAAGGCGGATTGAGCCCTGCCCATGGTCCGGACACGACCTTCAACCGTCACCAACCGGGATGTGAAGCGACCGGACAGCACATCATCCAGGCTAACCGGCAGGGGTTCAGGGACTGCCCCATGTCCGATAATGTTTATCCTGCCCGCGAATAGACCGTGCCGGATAGGATATTCTATTCGGCCTTCCACCTCGATAATATCGCCTTTTCTGGATGGCATGGAATAACCGTCTGAAACAAACACCATCATGGCGGCGGACTCGTCGACGATCAGGAACATATTGGTGACAGGCTGGAAAAGCGCGCCACGCACCCGGACACTCACGGGCTTATTGGTCTCCACCTGGCTCGCAAGCCGCAGGCACTCCGCAATATTGGTTACCGCAACAAAGGTCCGGTTGGATGAAATTGAATCAGCGCCACCCTGTCCTTGTTCCGCCTGTTCGGATGCGAACAGGGGATTGCATACAGCGGCACAAAACAGGAGAACAGGAAAAGTTACTTTCGCGTCCATTTATGAAATCTACTATACGGCACCATTTGTCGCAACAGGGCTATTTTAGCCTGGCGGCATGCACCAGCTTGTCGCCCATCAACTTCGCCAGGAGCGGCTCAAGGGCCTCGGCGGCCAGCTTCGATCCGGCCGCATTGGGGTGGACCAGGTCCGGCATCAGGTCGGTATTGATCTTGCCATCGGGACGGAGGAATATCTTGTTAACGTCGCTCCAGTAAACATGCTTATTATCCGCCAGCTTGGAGGCGAGATCCCCCGCCCGCTTCAGCTCGGCGGCAGACGCCGCGGACCGGACAAACTTGCGATGGAACGGCGTCTGATCACCCCTGACCCCGCAAGGGTACGGACGCCTGATGATGATCTTCGTGGTCGGATGGCGTTGGCGGATAAGATCCACGATCGCCTTGATCCCGTTAAAGGTCTTTTCACCGTTGAAGGTGTTGGAACCGAAATGCTCGTCATCCGTGTTATTCGTGCCGATCAGCAGGATCGCCACCTTGGGGGACTGGACAAAGTCCAGCTCCCCATTCATCAGGTTCCACAGGATATGCTGGGTCTGTTGCCCGGCGTAGCCAAGGTTGATCGCCTTTCGTGGCGCATAATGCTTGTCCCAGGTCTCAGCAAAGGATTCGCCATCCAGCCCCGTTTCAAGGTTTTGGGTGATGGAATCACCGATCAGAACCAGGTCATACTTCTCGGTCTTGATCTTATCCACTTTAAGGCGATGCCGCTCCGGTTGTCCCCAACCGCACCGCTGGGGAAAATCAGCATCACCGGGTTTTGCGGAATGCGGAACCTGCTTCGCGACCGGGGCGCTTTCACGGCCCTGGGCCATGCACCCAAGCTGAAAAACAATGACACCCGCGGCAATTGCCATTGCCATGAACTTCCCGATGTGGCTCAATATCTCCATTGATCCTCCTGACAGCATCCCTTGCCCACCCCATGTTTTTCCAATCTAACCAACAAGTCGTCCCTTGACAATCAGATCCGCCACAGATCAGAATGTAAACACCCTTTGAACAGAAAAGCCCTCACCCTAACTCTCCCGCACGGGCAGGAGAGTGGTAATCTTACATGTTGAGCCATCATGATGAATCAACGTCTTTGAATTACCGAGAAGGATAGAGACCTATGTATTAGCGGCGGGATGTGCTATTTGAATGGATTTTTCCTGCTGCGCAGAAGGGAGAAGTGTTATGGCGCGCCTGAATAATGTTCTCATTGTGTATTGGCTTTGCCTGGTTTGTGGCATCGCGGGATCCGCCTTTTCAAAGGAAGACGGCGGTCCGCAATCGGATTCCCTGCCCTATTCCGGAAAAATCATTGCGGTCCAGAGGAATCACATCGACTGTACGCATGTTTACACTTATCACCAGGAAGGCTTGCGGCCCGGTGGCGGATTGTGGTTATGCGATTTTTCAGGAGGGGCGACGAATCTTTCCCTGATTCTCGACAGCCGTGAAGGCATCATTCTCGACGCCTGCCTGGATTATGAGGGGAAGGTGATTCTGTTCAGCTGGAAGAAGCGAATGACGGATAAGTTCCAGTTGTACAGCGTCAGGGTTGATGGCAGTGGTCTCAAGCGCATTTTCGATCATGATTCCAATAATTTCAACGCGAGCTGGCTGCCAGACGGCGGTATTGTTTTTCTCTCGGACCGCCGGCCTGCTTTCGCTTACTGCTGGCAGACCACAACACCGATCCTGTGGCGGTGCCAGGCGGATGGCGGCAGGCAGATCCGGCTGAGCGCCAATTATCTGAATGATTTCACTCCGTCGGTCTTTTCGGATGGCCGGATCGTCTACAGCCGATGGGAATATGTCGACCGGCCGGCAATCCCGATCCAAGGCATGTGGTCCATCAATCCGGACGGCACCGGGCTGGCTGGTGTGTTCGGAAACCGGGTCCTCTCGCCCGCGACATTCATGGACGCGCGCGAGATCCCTGATGGAACGGGCAGGATCCTGTGCGTGATGACGTCGCACAACGGGCCGTGTTGTGGCGCCATCGGCATTGTGGATCCGCGCAAGGGCGCCAACGCGCAGGAGGCGATCGTGAACCTCACGCCGGAAATCAATATCGGGCAGGTCGACAAGGGCGACGGGAACAGCATGCGCGGCCCCTACCAGAATCCATTTCCCCTGGATGACCGGTATTACCTGGTATCGCGCGGCGGCGAAATCCAGCTTCGCGATTATGCCGGAACAGTGAACCGGGTATTGCTGGCAAAACAGAATATGGGTTTCTTCAATCCGCTCCCGGTCAGGGCCCGGCCCCGTGAAAAGCTGATTTCGTCATCCCTGTCGCCGGGGGTGTCGCTTGACGGCAAGGACGGCGCCGAATGGGCGACGATCATGATGCGGGATGTGTATGTCGGGCTGGAAGGTTATGTCGAACGGGGCACGGTGAAGCGGCTTGCCGTTGTGCAGGAAATGGAAAAGCCGATCGGCATCGATCCGAACAAGCGTGCATTCGGGTTCCAGTTCCCGGTCGTCAGCGCTGGCGCGACCTACGCCCCGAAGAAGGTCTGGGGTTATGCGACCGTGGAGCCCGACGGCTCGGCCAATTTCAAGGTGCCGGCCGGCTTGCCGATTTATTTCCTACCCCTGGATGCGTCGGGACGCGCTGTTCAGCGCATGCGGACGTTCACGCATCTCATGCCGGGCGAGACACAGGGTTGCATCGGATGTCATCCGAATCGGAACAGTCTTACACCGCAGATGTCGACGAAACGTCCCCTGGCAATGTCGCGGCCGGCCGAGGAACTGACCAAGCCGGAATGGGGGGTGGCTGGTTTCGGGTACTCCCGGATCGTTCAGCCTGTGCTGGATAAACACTGCATCAGTTGTCATGGCTGGGAGGGCAAGGCGGGCGGACTTGAATTGTCAGGCGACAAGACGGACTTCTTCAATGTCTCGTACGAATATCTTGTCCGCAAGGGAACCGGTTCCGAACGGCATGCCGGTGGCGGGACATCGAGGTATACGGCCTGGATCTCCTCCTACAACGGGCAGGAGTCGAATATTCTGGAAATTAAGCCCGGCCGCTGGGGTGCCAAGGCGTCACTGCTGGGCAGCGTCGTGGAATCAGGCCATCCCGACAAGGCTGGCAAGCCGCGGATCAGCATGACGGCCGCGGAGAAACACAAGTTATACATGTGGATGGACCTGAACTGCCCGTATTACCAGACCAGTGATTCGGCGCATCGCGAGAATCGCGGGTGCCGCCAGATCCTGCCGCAAGATTTTGAGGGAGCGTTCCGTAAAATTTCCGACCGGCGCTGCGCGACGTGTCATAAGGGGACTGTATGGGATCTGCCTGGTCCTATGAGTTTCGCCGTGCGACTGGATCACCCCGAGCGGAATGGATTCCTGGATGCACCGCTCGCCAAGTCGGCCGGCGGCTCCGGGAAATGCAGTCAGCCGGTATTTGCGGGAAAGGATGATCCTGATTACCAGTCGATGCTGAAACTGTTCGACCAGGTCCAGGCCATGCTGGCCGCCAAACCAAGAATGGATATGGTTGACACCCGGCCTGAGGGCAACCCGCCAGAATGTAAGCGTTAACTATGCACCAGCCGCTTAACAATCCCCTGTTCCGTCCCCCGGCTGAGGCCGACAGTCTCATCCTGCAAGTCGACCAGGGGTGTCCCTATAACCGCTGCACCTTCTGCGGGATGTACAAGTCCGTACCCTACCAGCGGCGAACTCTTGCCGAAGTCCGGAAGCTGATCGCGGGGGAAGCCCATGGCGCACCTGATGCCCGCCGCATTTTCCTGGCCGATGGCGATGTCATGCGGCGGCCTTTTGCCGAACTCCGGGAAATCCTGATGATGCTGGGTACGCACTTCCCGGAACTCACCCGGGTCAATCTCTACGCCACCGGCAGCGCCATCCAGGCCAAGACCGGCGAGGAGCTCCGCCAGTTGCGGGAACTAAAACTTCACACCCTCTACCTGGGCCTGGAAAGCGGCGACGAGGAAACCCTCCGCGCCATGTGCAAGGGCGAAACCGCCGCCGAGATGGCCGCGGCCGGCCGTCTTGCCCAGGATTGCGGGCTGCGGATCTCGGTCATGATCCTGCTGGGACTCGGCGGCCAGGCCCGCCTCCAGGAACACGCCCTGGCGACGGCCGTTACCCTGAACCTGATGCAACCCCGCCTGCTCTCCGCCCTGCGTGTCGTGCCGATCCCCGGCACCACGCTTCAGGCCGAGGTGGACTCCGGGAAATTCACCCTGGTGACCGAACGCCAGGTGGTCGAGGAATTGCGCCTGATCGTGCAGAACCTGGACTTGACGAACACCGTCTTCCGCGCCAACCACAGCTCCAACATCATCCCCCTTGAAGCCCGCCTCCCTCGCGACCGGCAGCGCCTGCTCGCGCAACTGGACTTCCTCCTCGCCTCCGGCCACCTCGATTCAAGAACACCCGGGGAACTCCCCCTGTGGCTGTAAGGGGAAAGACGCCTTAATCCTCAATCCGCAACTTAATCTCGTCGGAATTCGCCTTCAGCTCGGGGGCGTACATGGCGGCGGCTTTCGTTGGCAGGGCGCTGAACTGGCCGGGGATCTCCGCCCTCAGGCGATAGCTCACGCTGTTCTGGCCGCGGGCAAGCTGCCGGACAAAGAAGCAGACCCGCTCGTCGCGGAACTCAACATAGGCGCCCATGTCATTCCCGTTGTATCCGCTGCGGACCTCGACCGGCTCGAAGCCCGCCGCCTTCATGTCCTCGAACATGACGTACTCATAGTCGTTCTTGCTGGCGATCTCCAGTTCCACCTCCACCAGATCGCCGCTCTTGAGCGTGTCAAGGTTGGCGAGTTTCTTCCGCTCATATTTCTCCACCTTCTGGTCCAGGGCCTGCCCCCGTGACCCGGCGGCCTTGATGGTCTTGTTCACGGGAATGAGCTTGTAGATCGAGCGGTTGACCTTGACCTCGAGGCCTGCCCGGGTGATCGGATCCTCCAGCGTGAAGTTCGTCAGGTAGGCATTGAAATAAACCGGTCCCTTCCCCTGCCGCCGCACTTCAACCAGATGCTTGCCGGTCGTCACATCGGTCCCCTCCAGGACCAGCTTGTTATCGAACGAGAACAGGTTCTCGGCCGTGATCCGGCTCTCCTTCATCAGCTTTCCATCCAGCAGGATCTGCACCGTCATATCGGGCTTGTCCTCGCCGCTGGCCTTCAGGTAATCGGCCATGGCCTCGATGCAGAGCGCCGTGTCGCGGGTGGAAGTCCAATAGGTGGCATGCTTCCGGTTGTTGAGCAGGTATTTCACCAGCTCCGACGCCTCATCGCTCTTCGGCGCCGTCGCCGCCAGCAGCTTGAGGTAATAGGCATGGGCCTCGTTCTCGCTACCATACCAGCACCACCAGTAGCCACCATTGCCCAGATTGAGGTAGGCGGTCTGGTTTTCCGGGTCCCGCACCAGGTATTGCCTGATGTTCTGCAGGATCATGTCCCGCTTCTCCCCCTGGCCGCTCTTGTGCAGCGACAGCCCGAACATCGCCTTGGCGTAGACCGACAGGTTGGTCCGCCCCTTGTACAGGTAGTCCCGCATGTCGGCATCGTCCTTGCCCGCATCCACCAGCACCATCTGCACAAAGGCATCCAGGTCGTCGGCGTGTTCCTTCCAGTCCACCAGCGGCAGCTTCCACGTCGCGTTCTTCAGCTTGCGCAGCTCCGTTGACCGGTACTGCTGCAACCAGTCAACCCCGCGCTCCATCACCCCCGGCACCAGCGCCACACCATTGTCCCTGGCGATCTGGAGGCCATGCACCACATATGCGGTGGTATGCGGCCAGGAATGCTCGCCCCAGCCGGAGAACCAGCCCCAGCCACCATCGGCGCACTGCATGGCGGTGAGCGCCTTCAGCCCCTGCTTGACCATGTCGGCCACAACCGCCTCATCGAACACCGGATTGCGGACCTCGCCGGGATTGGGTGGATTATTCCGCTTCCACTGGGCGGCCCGCTCCTTGTCATCGCCGATTTCCTGCGCATTCAGGTTGGTGCGCTTGTCCCGGATCGCCTTGAGATCCAGTCCCATATCCTTGAGCGTCTTCTGCACCAGCACGGTCGGCAGGAACCGGTTCAAGGTCTGCTCGGTGCAACCATAGGGATAATCCACCAGGTAGGGCAGCGCATCCACCAGCGCCCCCGCCAGGGTCGGGGAATAACGCAACTCCAGCCGCGACTGCTCCGGTCGCCGTTCGGTAGGCACCTTGAGGGCAATCTCCATCCGGTCACGGTCAGGGCGGATCACCCCGGACCAGGATTCGGTCTTGAGCATGCCATGCACATACACCGGGAACTTCATCTCCATGGCGTCGGACTCCTCGTCCGTCAGGGCCTTCATGCGGACCACCGCCTGCCCTTCCCTGACCACCTTCACCCGCCAATCCACCCGCTGTTCCCCGCCCGCCGCGATCTTGACGCTCTGTTTGGCGGTCTCAGGAATCGCCAGGCAGCCTCCATCCACCTCCAGCACCGCCTGAACCGTCTTGTCGGTCTTCAGGTAATTGTGGATATTGGCCGAGAGCACGACCTCATCCTTCTGCACGAAGAACCGCGGCGCCTGCAACCGAAGCAGCACATTCTTGACCGTCACCACCTCGGCCACACCCTCGCCCACCTTGGTGCCATGCCCCATGGCCCAGGTGCGGATCTTCCAGCCGGTCAGGTTTTCAGGCATCTTGAAGCTGACTTCCGCCTCGCCATTCGAATCCGTCGTCACCGAGGAATTCCAGTAGGCCGTATCGGCAAACTCCTTACGGACCGCAGGCTGCACCACGGCGCCGGCACCTTCCCCGCCCGCCTCCAGACGGGCTTCACTGACGGATCCCGCATCCTCATCCTTGGCCATTGTCATAGCCATCATGGGGGCAGATGCGTCAGGTGCCATCTTGTCCATCCTCAACGCTTTCATCGCTCCACGGCTCCGGCCTCCCCCCATTGCTCCAGTTCTGCCAAAATCCAGCCGCCCGCCTCCAGGCGCAAGCCCCTCCTGATCCACCACGCCCTCGCCAAACACGCCCAGATTCTCCATGCTCAGCATGCGAATGGGGGTAAGATTCGCGAACCACTTCTCAAGGTTATTCTCCGTCCGGGGCTGGTGATGCCGCCGCCACTTCCAGAAGAAATCGCGGATCTCCGAAACATTCGAGCCGCCTGAGATATATTCGACCGACTTATCGTAGACGCTCATCGCGGTGGATCCTGAAAACGGCTTGCCGAAGAAGTCCGTCAGCCGCACCCTGACCTTCGCCTGCTCGCCCGGCTTGAACTTTTCAGTCGACGGCAGTACCGCGACATTCAGCACCCGCTTCTCCGGCGGCACGATGATCTCACGGGTCTGGCTGTAAAGTCGCCCGTCGAACACCGTGATGGCCTCCACGAAGAAATTCGGCATATCCTTCTTCGACACCTCGATCTCCTCCACCGTGCTCTTGCCGGCTAGTCGCAGGACTTTCGGCTTCAGGTAGACTCCGTTGGCGGGCCTCACAAACAGCACGATCGTGGCGCCGGGATGATCGGTGTTGATCATGAGCCGGACCTTCTCGCCCGGCGCGTATTCCCGCTTGTCGGGCACCAGCTCGAGTTCGCTGAACCGGAAACCTTTGCCGTCGAACCCCTCGCCTCGCACCACAAAGACATAGCCGCCTTCAATCGTGTGCCGCTTTGAGTCGGTGACGGAATAGGACAACCGGAACTGGCCTGCTTCCGAGGCCTTGATCTGCTCCCGGGACACTCCTTCCGCGTTCGTATCCAGATCCCACTTGCGAACCACCTTCTCAACCGGCTGGCCGCCCTTGTATGTGACCCGGTAAAGCACCAGTTTGCCGTGCCCTTCCACCGGCTTGCCATCAAGGGTCCGCGCGGCAAAATCCGCTTTCACCACATCGCCGGGCCGGTAATGACCGCGATCCACCCACGCATACACCTTGAACGGCTTGCGGGCCACCAGCACCGTGCCCTGGCCGACAATCGTGCGGCGCGATTCGTCCGTCACCTCCGCCGTAATCTCGTACTTGTGGTCGGTGTCGCCATGCATCTCGGCCGCCAATTTGGTGTCGATGGGCACCTTCACGATCCCATCCTCCCCGATGGGGACATTCAGTTCCGCGATCAGTTCGGGCGGATTGGACGGTGCCGGCCACCACCACCAGCGGGGACAGAAACAACCCCAGTCGCGCCAGCCGGGATACCAGGGATAGTCCCCCACAAACCACCAGTAGCCCGGCCCGTAGAACCAGTCCCATGTCATTGCGGGATACCAGTTGGCACTGTAGGCGCTACGGGTGACCTTGACCTTCACCTTGGCTTTTTTAACAGCCGCGCCGAAATAGTATTTCGCCTTCACCGTGGCGGTGATCGCCTCGCCCAGCATCACGGGCTCCTTCGGGGCATCGACCGTCACCTCGAATTCCGGCTTCTTGTATTCCTCCACCCGGAAATTGATTCCGCCCCAGCCGCGCCCGCCCTGCCAGACATAGGCGTGATAGGACCCCAGGGCCGCATCCTTCGGCAGCGTCAGCTCCCCGTTCAGCCCGGCCCAGGCATCCGTGCGAAAGGTCTTCTCGAAGACCTTGTCGCCCTTGGGATTCGTGATGATCACGGCAAATTCCTGGTTGGCGAAGTCGGAGGTATCTTCCTGGTCGTACCGCGCATGGCGGATCCAGAACTTGAAGTTCACCTTCTGGTCAGGCCGGTACACCGGGCGGTCGGTAATCCCGTATACCTTGCGTTCATTATATTCCGCATCGTGATAGGAACCGTACCAAACCCCGGTAAACCCGAGGGTGGCGAGCCGACCCTCCGGTGATGTGGCCGTAATAAGCCACTGGTAGTTCTGCTGGAAATCCTTGGCCGCAGGAAGCACCTGCCCCACCCCGTCCGTGTTCTCGGCGAAGGCGGTCGTGAGGACGTTGTATCGCCGGCCAATGCTTTTCCAGCCCTCGATGTACTCCTGCCGATACCCGAAGAATTCCAGGTTCATGCCGGGTAGCGGCTTCCCGGTGACCGCATCCGCCACATAAAACCAGGCGGCATTGTCGGTCTGTTTCCGGGCAATGACCGTATCGTTCACCCAGACCACGATCTTGCTGACATTGCCATTGGCCAGGGTAGCGGTGAGCAGGTAGGCCCCGGCTTTTTTGAGTCCGGTTTTTACCGTGACCATCCGGTCGAAGTAATGCGGCTTGGGTACCAGGGGCAAATCCCACCGCGCCACTTCCTTGCCCAGGTACTTCGTCTGGTTCTTCTCGACCAGCCGGTAACCGATGTTGTCGATGCCTGTCTTCTCCCAATCCAGTTCCCTTGGGTTGGATTTCAGGTAGTCCTTGATGTCGGCCAGCAATTCAGCCACCTTGATCTCGCGGGCATCGAAGGTCACGGATTTGGCATTGCGGAACCGGTATTCCAACGAGGCGCCTTCCCCGGCCGGCTTGGTCATCGTCGGCTCGAACCGGCCCCAGTTCCCGACAATCTGGTCCAGTTTCTTCTGCTTCCAGTTGTCGTGCCCCGCCCCGAATTCCTTGATGCTCTGCTTCCAGCACCCGGCGGCCGTCTCATATTGGCGGCGGTTGGTGAAGATTTCCGCCAGGGTATTGAGTGCCGATTCGGCGTACCCCCCCTTCGTGTTATCCGCCAGCTCCCGGTAGATGCGGATAAAATCGAATTCCGGCGGCAGGCTGAACCGCTTGATCCCCGTCGCCAAACGGGCAATGGTCTCATCATCGCCCAGCGTGTGGAGGGCGAAGGTGCCGGACTCCGCCTTGGCGTCATCCTCATCCTGCTCCGGCAGGCGCCAGCCACGCGACGCCATGGTCTCAACACCGAACTGCTGACGCAGAAACCCGGCGAAGACATGCTTCCGGTAGGCTTCATGGGAGGGATCATGCACCACCGCCTGATTCAAGAGCCAGCGCCAGCGCTCACCATCGTTCTCGGCCGTTTCGAAGCTCGCCGGAACCTTGTAGTATACCGGGTTTCCCTCCTCATCGACGGGTGCGCCACGGGTTTCCCCGCCCCGGTTCCAGGACCACTCCTCATAGTCGGGCAAGGTTACCAGGTCGCTCAAAACCTGGAGGCGCCAAGCTTCATTGTACTGCCTGAAACCCAGCAGCATCCGGGCATACAGTTCATAAAAATCGCACCCGATCCATCCCAATCCCGAGGGGGCTTTTTTCGCCTCCTGCTCCAGGAGTCCCACCGCTTTGTTCATCAATTGCAGGGCGCGGATCCGGTCGCGTTCCTCCGAATTCACATAGCGTCCCTGCCCCCGGTGGTGGCCCCGCTCAAAAACTCCCGCCACAATCGTGCCGCCGTGTTCCCCATCGAAAATGCTTTTGGCGACGCCGGACAGCGCCCGCCAGTTCGCGGCATGAACCTTCACGACCTGTTCCAGGAAAGCATCCGCCTCCTTGACGCGGTTTAGTTGCCGCAGGCACGCCACGGCGGATTCAAGGTCAGCCTGCACCCGCCCAGCCGCTTCCCCGGGGTCCAGGGCCAGCGACTGGAAGCGCTCCAGGGCCTCCTTGTAATTGCCCTTCTGCATGTCCTGGGTTGCCTGCTTGAAGACCGCCTCCCGGTCCGGGGGGGGTTGCTGGGCGGCACCGGACCAGCCTGATGCCAGAATCGAAAATGCAGCCAAAAATACGGAAATGTACAACTTCATACCGCCTCCTTAGATCAAGCCGAATTACTCTTCATCATAGTCCAGAAATCCCCAGGTGGACACCGCCCTCCGGGCGGCGTCTAACCGCGCCCGGAAGTCGCGGTCCACCTTGAGGATATCCAGCCTATTTCAAACACACGAATACTTCCCGGATAATAACTGGAACGTTTGCCGGGAGGTTTTTCTTCAAACTATCTCAAAACCTTGTCGGCCTTCTTCAGCCACTCGATAATCCTGATCTTCTGGGGACAGCGCTCCTCGCACTGGCCGCAGGCTATGCAGTGGTGGGCGCGCCCTTCTTCCCGGATCCAGTCATAGGAGGACCGGGAAGCCGCAATGTTGTTGTAGGTGACGGACAGGTTATAGAGGTCGAGTATGTCGGGAATCTGGACGCCGTGGGGACAGGGCTGGCAATATCCGCATTTCGTGCAGGGCACCGGCACCAGGCTGACAAAGGTCTCCCGTACCCGGTCAATCACCGCGAGTTCACCGGCCGACAAGCTGCCAACGGCCGAGCGGTTGGCGCTGTCCAGATTCTGCTCCACCTGAGCGAAGGCGCTCATCCCGCTCAGCAGGAGCGACACCTCCGGCTGGTTCCACACCCATTGCAGCGCCCAATCGGCAGGCGAACGGCGAACCGGCAGGGACTCCCACAACCGGCCCACAGCGGGCGGGGGCGGCGAGGCGAGGCGGCCACCCAGAAGCGGCTCCATGACAATCACGGCCAGCCCCTTCCGTGCCGCCAGCCTTACCCCTTCCGTGCCCGCCTGGGTCCGGACATCCATGTAATTGTACTGGAGTTGGCAGAACACCCACTGGTCATAGTCATCCAGGATGGTTTTCAGGACGGGCAGTTCATCGTGGAATGAAAATCCCAGATATCCGATCTGTCCCCGGGCCACCTTCTTCTCGGCCCACTCGAGGGCGCCAACCTCCTTTATCTTCTGCCAGGCGCCTGCGGAAAGGGCGTGAAAAAGATAGCAGTCAATGCGATCCGTCCGGAGGTTCCGCAGCTGCTGGCTGAAAATCTCATCGAGCTGCTCCGGCCGCTCGATCTTCCAGCAGGGCATCTTGGTCGCCACCTTGACCCGCTCCCGGTAGCCATCCGCCAGCGCCCGCCCGAGGAACGATTCACTCTCCCCATCGTGGTACACCCAGGCCGTATCCACATAATTGACACCCCGGTCAATGGCATGGCGCACCATGCGGGTTGCCTCCGCGTCATCAATCCTGCCGTCCTTCAAGGGCAGGCGCATCGCGCCGAATCCCAGCGCGGAAGGCTCGAACCCTGTTTTCCCGAACGTCCTGTACTGCATAACCGCCTTATTTCACCTTGAGCTCGAATTCACCCTCCCGCGATTTCAGGATCACGCCGCGGGACAGGATCCTGACCACCGTGTACCCGTCAATATCTTCCCCCTCCTTCAGGGCGGATCCATTGATCATCGCCACGGGGTTCTGCTCCGAATAGAAAATTCCGTTCAGGACCGGAAGGTTTGCCGGCGGAACAACCGGCCTTACCGGCGCGGGCACCACGGGAGCCACGGCGACCGGAACCGCCTGGGTGACCACAACGGGCGCCGCGACCGGCGCCGCGGGCGCGGGAACAACAGCGATGGCAACCGGTGTTGTCGCCGCCACAGGCGGCGGCGGGGCCATCTGAAACGTTTCAGATGGCGCAACCATCCCGCCACGGGGCATGCGGCTCCACAGGATGAAGATCACCAAACACACGCCCAACACCACCACGATGATCCCCGTCAGAGAGGCATTCGACACGCCGGAGGAGGGAGCCGGATCCCGGCCATCAGGACCGCGCCGGGGGACCGGCACGTCAGGCACCGCCGTCATTTCATGGCCGGGTCCATTTTCCAGTCGTCGCTTCTGTGCTTTTTTCAGGGCGTCACTGATGGTGCTCATAAGGGTGGTTCAGGTTTCGGTTTCTCCCTCAAGTTCCTTGATGCACGTCCGGATGTGATCCACGTCCATGATGAACGTCTCCTTCACGAACCCCCGCAGGAGCGCCTTGTCAGCCAGGATATTGATCAGCCGCGGGATGCCGCCCGTATAGAGGTGGATGGCCTGGATGGCCCCCTCCATGAAAACCAGTTCGCCTGGCGCGCCTGCCACGGTCAGCCGGTGCTTGATATAGCAGGCGACCTCCTGCTCGCTCAAGGCCCGGACATGAAAACGGACGGCGATCCGCTGCTTCAATTGAACCAGCTCGGGCAGGTCCAGCTTCTCCTTGAGCTGGGGCTGGCCAACCAGCACGATCTGGAGCAGCTTCTCCTTCTCCGTCTCCAGATTGGAAAGCATCCGCACCGTTTCCAGGGCCGAGGGCCGCATATTCTGGGCCTCGTCGATGATCAGGACGGCGTTATTGCCCTGGGACAACTGCTCCAGCAGGAAGCGGTTGATGGCCCTGACAAGGGCGCCCTTGGTGTGCCGCGCGGGGACGATGCCGAAATCCTCGGCGATGGCGTCCAGAAGCTGGATTTCCGGCAGAACCGCGTTGAGGATGAGGGCGACCCGCGTCCTGGAATCAAGCCGGTTGATCAGGGCCCGGCAGAGCGTGGTCTTCCCCGCCCCGATTTCCCCCGTGATCGCGAGAAACCCCTTCCGCTGCTCGATGCCGTAGCGGAGGTGATCCAGCGCCTCCATGTGGGTGGGACTCAAATACAGGAAAGCGGGGTCACTGGTGACATTGAACGGAGCTTCGCGCAATCTGTAGAATTCGCGGTACATAGGGTTGTTCTCCCCGAAACAACCCAGTTTTCACACACCCCGCCCATCCATGTCGAGCCTATATTCCGAATGTCCCCGAGTTGCCGGGTCAGGGTGGACGCCGACCTCCGGGCGGCGTTAGGCGCATAGGATGATCATGAATTGACCAGACCGTGCCCGGAGGTCCCGGTCCACCTTGGAAATCAAGGCCAAGCGGCCTAGAAGTCGTTCCCGGGGGAACGCTTCCGAATGAAAGAGACGACGACCAGAACGATAAGACCAACGGCAATTCCGATGCCGGCCGCCTTCAGCCATCCGGAATGGGGTTTCTCGGCAGGCACATCCTCCGTCATCAGGGGGGCGACCGGCAGGTTGGTGGTCACCGCAACCACGGGAGGAGGCGGCAGGGGTGGTAGCGCCGCGAACCCCTTGGCCAGAAGCTCGGCGGCCCGCGCATCGCGAACCGGGCGCTCACGGCTGCCGAGCACCACGGCAATCACACGCCGCCCGTTCCGTTCCGCGGTGGCCACCAGCGAAAATCCGCCCGCGGTGATAAAGCCCGTCTTCAACCCATCGCAACCGGAAAACGATCCCAGCAGATGATTGTGATTCCGCATGATGACCTTGCCCTTTTCCTTGCCCTCCCGGAAATTCCGGATCCGCGTCGAGGTGAACTTGGTAATGTCCGGGTGCTGCGACAGCAAGGCCCGCGCCAGGATCGAGAGGTCGCGCGCCGTGGAGGTATCCCCCTTCTTGCCCGTGGAAGGCGGAAGCCCGTGCACGGAATGAAACACGGTATTCGTCATGCCAAGCTCGGCGGCCTTCTTGTTCATCAGTTCCACGAATCCCTCCGCCGAACCGGCCACCCCGATGGCCAGGGCCTTGGCGGCATCGTTGGCGGACTGCAACATCAGCGCGTACATCAGCTCCTCGACCGTGAACACCTCGCCCGGCTCCAGCCAGACCTGCGTTCCCCCGACCTTCGAGGATTCAGCGGTGACCGTCACCTGGTTGCTCAAGCTGAGCTGTCCGGCCGCAATACGGTCCATGACCACCATCATGTCCATGAGCTTGACCACGCTTGCGGGAAACCCCTTGGCATCCGCGTTGTTCTCCGCCAGCACCTGTCCGGTGGCCGCATCCACCACGATCGACCCGAGGTAGGGATTGGCTGAACGCAGCGGGAGCACGGCCCGGCCCGGCGCGGACTTCGCGGAGGTCTTGGCAGGTTTTTTCGAGGACACCTTGCGGGTGGCGGATGCCGTCTTCTTCTTGGAGGTGTTTTTATTCGGCAGTTCCGTCGCCAGGGCGTTCCCGCCAACCGCCAGAACCATCGCCCACACCAATCCCAGCCGCCCCATTCTGCTTCGCATCGTCATCACCTTGTTTCGCCTTGGTTGAAAGAAAATATCGGGCGGGAAATGTACCGCAACCCCTTATTACTGTCCACAGTTCTTCACCCTATTGACATTGGGACGGCTTCCGATACCATATCGAAAAGTATCGATGAACAGGGTGGTCCTGCTGAACCCTTGACGAAAAACAATGAGCAGAGGGAGCGAGGGACTGTGGACGAGGAAATATTCAGCCAGCAGGTTCAGGTGGAACGCAAACTGTTCTCCTTCACCCTGAAACAGAATCCGCGGGGACGTTTCCTGCGGATCACCGAGGATGTCGGCGGACGCCGCGACACCATCATCATCCCCTCCCCCGGACTGGGCGATATCCACAAGGTCCTGCAGCAGGCCATCAAAGCCGACCAGGAGGCCGGTCCCGTTCCGTCGGTTCTTCCGGATTAACCACTCCAAACCCCGTCAACACCCCATGGATACACCGTCACCAGGCGCACCCCCGGCAGATCCGGCCCGGAATATCGAAGCGGACGTCGTGGACCTCATCCAGTTGATGGGCCAGTCCCTGAACATGGCGCTCCTGTACGGCCTCACCCACAAGGTCGCCCGCTCCTCGCTCGAACTCAGCTACACGGTTGCGATGAAGTTCATGGAATTCCATGGGCCGCTGCACATCAACGTGACGGACGGCTTCCTGCTGGTCAACGGCGCCGCCACGACGGAGGCCCCGCTCGCGGGAAATTTCGCCGCGCGCCTGACGGGACTCAACCTGCTCAGCATCATCATTGAACCCACTTTCCCGCTGGAGGAGTACATCAGCCTCTTCTCCGTCCTGCTGACGCCTCCCGCCAAACTGGGGCCCAACCCGGACGGGGCCGCCCTGATGAAATCGATGGGCATGAAGAATATCCAGGCCAAGACCTTCACCTACCGGCGCGTGGACGATGCCGCGCCCGAAACGCCTGTCGAGGCGCCTCCCCCTCCCGCCGCGCCGCCTCCCCCCGAAAAGGCGGCCATAGACCTGGACAATGTCATGGCGTTTCTCAAGGAGGACAGCAATGCCGACCCCGCCCGCTACACCGAGGATATCCGCAGGCTGGCCGGCGATCCGGAGAAGCTGGCCGAGCTCATCCTCCGCACCATTGAAATCCGCGCCAGCACCGCCAATCTGGCGGAGGGCGAATCCCTGACCGACCTCGTGGTCGGCTGCATCCACAAGGTCGTGGAGCAAATCATCAAGGATCCCTCCGTCAAGACCCAGAAGGACCGGAAACACATCAAGCGGTCACTCCTGATGCTGGAGAAGGCGCTCCTGGAAAAACTCCAGACCCTCGCCGGCGACCATGCCGCCAAGGCGGCGGAAACCATGATGGATGACATCGCCGAGGACCTTGATCTCGAGGATCTTGCCGGCAAGTACATGAAGAACAAGCGCGCCGCCGACAAGGTCGGCATGAAATTGACGCGCATGATTGAGAGGGCGAGCGACGACCCGACCCAGCTCGAGGAATTGCGCGAGCATCTGACCGAAGAGGGACTCACGCCCGAGGGGTGGCAGGAATTGACGATCCGGTCTAAAAAGCCAAACCCGGAGACGGGCCGGGGCGGGAGCGGGGACGGCGAGGGAATCAACGAAATCAAGGTTCTGACCCTGCTTCTGGCAAGAATCGGGGAAACCATCAACCAGCCCGCCGGGGTGGCCGGACCTGAAATTCAGGCCCTGATCACCGAAACCGGGGGCCACCTGGACTCCCTGGCAACCCTCACGGAACAGAAAATAACGAAATTGAAGCAGGAGCTTGAGGCCGGTGACGCCACCCCTCTCTCCCGCAAGGATCTCATGCAGATGCTCGCGGAAATCGCCCAGGAAATCAGCCAGCCCCTGACGGTGGTCATGGGAACCATCGACATGGTGCGAAGCCTGCGCGCAGGTCCGATCACCACGATCCAGGGCGAATTGCTCAGTATGGTCTCGGAAAGCAACACCCGCATGGCCCACCTCGTGGATTGCCTCGTCCGCCTCTCCGGCAACCCCGATACCCTGCACCCGGACCAGGATATCCTTAAATCGGTGTATTCCGGGAAGCCTTCTTGACAGGGGATGCCTGTCCCCCTAAGGTGTAACCACTTGGCAGTATTTTTGTCTGCCGGGGAACGACCATGAAGAAAGACACCGTCGAACTGATCTGCAGCGTGAGCGAGCTGACCAGCCTGTTTGAAAGCCAGGCCGGCCTCACGGGCTTTTTGCAGAAGGTGGTTAGCCTGGTCGCCTACCACATGAAGTCCGCCGTATGTTCCGTTTATCTCTATGACGAAACCTCCGGCGAGCTGGTTCTGACCGCCAACCAGGGGCTTAATCCCGACTATATCGGGAAACTCCGCGTGAGACTGGATGAAGGCATCACCGGACAGGCCCTGCGTGAATTAAGGGCCATCCGCGAAGGCAAGGTTTCACAAAACCCCAATTTCAAGTACGTCCCCGACCTGCACGAGGATCAGTACCAGGCCTTTCTCGCCGTCCCGATTCTCCATGGAAACCGCAAAGTCGGCGTCCTCGTCGTGCAGGATCCGCAACCCTACTACTTCAGCGACAACGATGTCCGGGCCTTCCGGGCCATCGCCGCGCAGCTGGCCAGCACCATCGAGAACGCCAAGCTCCTCATGAGCCTGCACGAGAAAAAAGAGGCCGCCCCACCCCGTGTTCCGGAATCCGCCTCCCTGCCTGTAAGCGGGATCCGGTTTATCAAGGGGATTCCTGCCTGCGAGGGCGTGGCCATCGGGCGGGCACTCAATCTGTCGGGAGCGGATCATGAGTGGGACCCGGCCCCCGATGATCTCAAGCAGGAACTTACCGAGGTGGATTTCCTGAACGCGCTTCGCCAGACCGAGGAACAGCTGGCCGACCTGCAGCGCCAGCTCGGGGAACGCATGTCGGATGTCGCCTCCTTGATTTTCGACGCCCATGTGCTGATCCTGAAGGACGAAGAGTTCTCCGGCGTCATGCTCAAACTCATCCGCCAGGGCAAGGCCCCCGATCTGGCGATCCGCGAAGTCGTTGAAAACTACCTCGCCCTGTTTGCCAGCAGCAAAAGCACTGCCCTGCGGGAAAAAGTCCACGATGTCAGGGACCTGAGCATGCGCCTGATGTCCAACCTCCGGCGACGCGAGTCGTCCCCCGTGGACTACCGGAAACAAATCGTGGTGGCCAGCGACCTGCTGCCGTCCGACCTGTTGAAACTCTCCGCCCAGCGCGCCGAGGGCGTCATCCTGATCGGCGGCGGCGTCACCGCCCATGTTTCCGTCCTGGCCCGGACCCTGCGCATCCCCATGGTGATCGTCAAGGAACCGCCCCTTCGGGAAGGGGAAAAGGGACCGGACATCACCATCGTTCTCGATGCCGACCAGGGCAGCATCATCATCAACCCGACCAGCGACATTCTCGAGCACTACCGCACCCTGCTGGATAGCCGCCACGACAGCACCATGGAACTGGCCTGCGACCCGACCACCTCGACAAAGGACGGCCGGCGCATCCACCTCATGGCCAACATCAACCTCCTGAGCGAGGTTCCAACGGCGCAACGGGCCAAGGCCGAGGGCATCGGGCTCTATCGAAGCGAATTCCCCTTCATCGTCCGGAATGATGTCCCCACCGAGGAGGAACAATACCGCGTTTACAGCAAGGTGCTTGATTCCATGCCGGAACAGGAAGTGGTCCTGCGCACCCTGGATGTCGGCGGGGACAAGCTGCTCTCCTATTTCCCGGAAACCTCCGAAAACAACCCGTGCCTCGGCCTGCGGGCCATCCGCTTCTCCCTGCGCAACAAGGACATGTTCACGCAACAGCTGCGGGCCATGCTCCGCGCGGGCACCGGAAGACCCCTGAGCGTCATGTTCCCGATGGTGTCATCCGTGGACGATTTCCTCAGCGCGCGCGCCATCGTCGATGAATGCATCCAGGCGCTCGTGAATGAACAGATCCCCTGTAACCTGCACCCCCGCCTCGGCGCCATGATCGAGGTGCCCTCCGCCGTGGAGCTGGCGGACGATCTCGCCCTCGAGGCGGACTTCCTCTGCATCGGCAGCAACGACCTGACCCAGTACATCCTCGCCGTCGACCGGACCAATGAGCGCATCGCGGATCTCTACGTGGCCCATCATCCCGCCGTGCTTCGCGCCATCCGGCGCGTGATGGAAGGCGCGGCCGCGCACGGCAAGCCCGTCTCGCTCTGCGGCGACATGGCCACCGACACCACCGTCCTGCCCGTCCTGATCGGATTGGGCCTCCGCGTCTTCAGCATGGATGCCCGGCGCATTCCCTTGATCCAGGCGTTCATCAAATCCCAGCGGTTCGAGGACATGCGGAAGCTGTCCGAAGACGTCCTCTGTCTCGGCAGCCTCAAGGCCGTTGAGGAACGCCTCAAACTTTCCCTCCGTACCGCCGCCACGCCCGCCCTCACCGGTGAGTTCATCCCGGCCTCTTGACAATCCCCGTCACGCGCCTTATCTTCCCGCCGATTATTGAATACGTGAGTCGGCATTCCGGAATGCGGTGAAAATCCGCGGCGATCCCGTCGCTGTAATCGGGGAGCTGGTTTCTTCAGGCACTGCCCGCCACTGGGCTGGACGGCAAAACCGTACCGGCACGGGAAGGCGAGAAACCGGCGCTGATCCGAAAGCCAGAAGACCTGCCGACTCATTAGAAATTGAAGGAATCCGATGGAAAAGGGTTCCGGTGCGCCGGTTTATGCCGGCGTACCGGAACCCTTTTTGTTTTTGCCAATGAACCGTTACGAAAAAGGAGAACATGATGAGTACGCTGAAACAAACCCTTGAGTCCATCCGCCCCGCCGACCGCTCCCTGGCTCCCGCCATCCAGGCCCATCTGGACGACCTCACCAAGCCACAGGGCAGCCTCGGACGCCTGGAAGAGCTCGCCCTGCGCTACGGACTGGCAACCGGCACAACCAAACCCGGTCCCGCCACTTGCCGAATTTATTGCTTTGCCGGCGACCACGGTGTGGCGGAGGAGGGCGTATCCGCCTTTCCGAAGGAAGTCACCCCGCAGATGGTGTTCAACATGCTGGCCGGTGGCGCCGCCGTGAACGTCTTTTCCCGCCATGCCGGGGTGGACTTGAAAATCGTGGATATGGGGGTGGACACCGAATTCCCGGAGACTCCCGGTTTGCTCAGTCACAAGGTTGCCCGCGGCACCGCCAACCTGGCCAAGGGCCCCGCCATGTCCCTCGCCCAGACCACCCAGGCATTGGAAACCGGTATTGCCCTGGCCGCCCTGGCCGCCAGCGAGGGTGTGACCCTGCTCGGCACGGGCGAAATGGGTATTGCCAACACCACGCCCGCCACCGCCCTGTTTGCGGCTTTCCTGGGACTCGCTCCCGCCGACATCACCGGCCGCGGTACCGGCGTGGATGATGCCCGTTTGAAACACAAGATCGCCGTCATCGAAAGGGGATTGGCCGTCAACAAGGCCGCCCTGGCTGATCCCCTGGCGACACTGGCGGCGCTCGGCGGCTTTGAAATCGCCGGAATCACCGGACTGGTTTTGGGTGCGGCCGCCCGGAAGATCCCCGTCGTCGTGGATGGCTTCATCTCCACCGCCGGCGCCCTCGCCGCCGTGAGACTCAGTCCCGCCGCCGCCGACTATCTCTTTTTCAGCCACCTGTCCGAGGAGGCCGGTCACCGGATCATCATGAACACCCTCGGCATCAAACCTATCCTGGATCTCGGGATGCGATTGGGTGAAGGAACCGGGGCCGCCCTGGCCATGACCCTCATCAATGCGGCCCTCAAGATGTCCACGGAAATGGCCACCTTCAGCTCCGCAAAGGTGAGTGGAAAAGGGGAATAGAGTGCAATTTTCGACCTTCCCCTCATAATCGTAATCTTAATCTTAATCGTAATCCTCTACCCCAGAAGGGATTAAGATTAAGATTACGATTAAGATTAGGATTTCCGTGAATACTGACTTCTGACTTCTATCTACTCCCCTACTCCTGCGCCGGCAGGACGCCCTCTTCCACGAGGGCCTGATCGGTCTCGGGCGTGAGGGGAATCGGGAGGGGAGTCTGGCCGGCCCGAATGAGTTCCTTCTGGTATTCCTGGAGGTAGGCATTGACCTCCTCCGGGGTCATTTCCGAATCTTCCATCTGGCCAAGCATATCCATCAGCGCCTTGCCGCTGGCGCTGACCGTGCCGGTGTCTTTCACCTTGGTCTTTGCCGCACGAACCGAGGCGACCGACGTGGCCGGCGCATTGGTCTTCGAGGCGCTAATCCGCTTCGCCTCCAAAGCCAGGAGACGCTCCAGCTCCGCCCGGATCCTGGCTTCCTCCCGGCTCTGACGCCGCTCCGCATAGGATGAGCGCCGCCCCGCCGTCCGCATCAATTTGCCACCCGCCCCGGAAACAACCGGCGCAGGCGGCTGGGGAGCCGCCGCGACTGTCGCCGGCGCCTCTTTCCTGACAAGTTCAAAATGATTCGACCCGCCGATCATCGACACCCAATAGTCCTCGGGATCACGCCGGAGCCGGGCTTTTTCGGTAACATAATCGGCATCCAGCACCTCCACCCCCTCAATGGTATCGCCCACTCCAAGCAGGGTGCTGCGGTTGCTCTTCAAGTCCACCAGCCCGACCTGGACAACCCCCGCGCTATTGCGGGTCACCGCCACGATCTTGAACTTGGCCGTAAAAGACTTTTCGGGAGGAACCTGCAACGCCGCGGGATCCTGCAGCGGCTCCGGCACCGTTTCATCACCGAAGGGTTTCCGGTCCAGAATGACACCGTAGCGATCAAAGGGAACAGGTTCGGAAAAGCCATTGAGGCATTGCGCCAGCAGGATCCCGAGCGGAATCCATTTCCATGGAGCTTTCGATATCATCACAATCATTATCCTCCATAGCCGTGAGGAATCAATGTTGAATATCGTTTTCGCGGCCCGATGGACGCATCTCTAAGTTTTGGCACTTGGTCGCATGGACTCAAGGTGGACGCCTGTGATTTCCGACATCCCCTCTTAATCGTAATCTTAATCTTAATCGTAATCCCTTCCGGGGCAGAGGATTACGATTAAGATTACGATTACGATTAGGATAAATTCCTGCGGAGCGCAGATGCACCCCGGCCCGATACTACCGGTCCCGCTCCGGCCTGGGATCCCGGCCGAGCAGCGACTCAAGCGCCTCCCGGGGATCCTTCGCCTGATGGACGAGCGCATACACTTCGCCGGTAATGGGGGCGGGAACGCCCAACCGGGTCGCGAGCGCGCGGGCGGTGGTGGAATTCTCGACGCCCTCGGCCACCTGCTTCATGCCGGCCAGGATGTCGCCGATCTTCTCGCCCTTTCCCATCCGTTCACCCACGCTGTAATTCCGGCTGAGCCGGCTGGTGCAGGTCAGCACCAGATCCCCCATCCCGCTCAACCCGGCAAAGGTTTCCGCGTGGGCTCCCATGGCCACGCCAAGGCGGGACATCTCGGCCAGCCCGCGGGTAATCAACGCGGCGCGCGCGTTATGCCCCAGCCCCAGCCCGTCACAAACCCCCACCCCCACCGCGATCACGTTCTTCAGGGTTCCACCCAGCTCCACGCCGACCACGTCATCGGACGTGTATACCCGGAACCGGGGTGCGTTGAAAACTTCCTGCATCGCCGCGGCCAGAGCCTGGTCACGACACGCCACCACCACGGCGGTGGGAGTGCCAATAGCCACCTCGGAGGCGAAACTGGGGCCCGAGAGGGCCGCCACCGGGCCAGTCTTGAGAAGATCCTCCGCCACCTCGGTCATGCGGCGGTTGTCGTCCCCGTCCAGTCCCTTGGCGACACTGATCAATCGCGCGGTGGAGGGAATATACCCGGCAAAGGAGGTCAGAACGGTCTTGAAATATTTGGTCGGCATCGCCAGGACCACGACCCCGGCATTTTCAACCGCCTGACCCCGGTCGGCCGTCCATTCCAATTCGGCCGGAAGCCTGACACCCGGCAGGTAATCCCTGTTTTCGCCCGTGGCCCGGATGCGCTCGATCGTCTCCGGAAACGGCCCCCAGAGCCGCACCTGGTGTCCCTTGCGCAACAGGGTCAACCCCAGCGCTGTTCCCCAGCCCCCGTCACCGAGTATGGCAATTTTACTGCTCATGGCGCTCCCGTTGCCTGCCTTCTTATCCTGGCTTCTGGCTTCTGGATTCTGAATTCTTCTTTTTAAATTCAAAGCGGTTCTCGGTGCCTGCCAGCAATCTCTGGATATTGCCCTTATGGCGCCAGATAATCAATCCGCCAAGAACCGTCAGGGCAACCGGCAGGGCCAGCCCCTTGTTCCAGTAGAGCCACCAGCCCGCCGCCGGCACCGCCAGGGCGGCCACGATGGAGGCCACCGACATATAACGGGTAGCCACCAGGGCGGCAAACCAGCAGAGCACCCCGATCCCGGTCGCCGCGGGCGCAATGGCAATCAGGGCCCCGGCACTGGTGGCCACGCCTTTCCCGCCTTTGAACTTGAGATAGACCGGCCAGGTGTGGCCAACAATCGCCATGCCGCCGAAAAGGAGCGGCAACCAGACCGGCGGCACGCCGGTGGCACAGTCGGCGGCCAGTTTCGGGAAAAGAATCGCAGGCACCGCGCCCTTGACCGCATCGAGAAGAAAGGTCAGGAGCCCCAGCTTCTTGCTCACCGACCGGTAGACATTGGTGGCACCGATGTTGCCGCTGCCCACCTTGCGGATATCAACCCCCTTCGCCTTCGCGATCAGGAATCCATTCGGAATCGCCCCGAGCAGATACGCCAGCACGGCCAGACCCGAGACCACCCCTGTCATTGGACAATTGCAGTTCATGATTCAGATTTGAGATTTCAGATTTGAGATTTCAGATTTTCTGAACACTGAACACTCTCTTTCTCCCTACGCCTTCTTCACTCTCCGCTGCCAGTACAACTGGATGATCATCATCACCTGGTTGGCGGTCCAGTACAGCACGAGTGCCGCGGGCATGGTATACAGGAACACCAGCATCATGATGGGCATCATCCACATCATCATCTTCTGCTGCATCGGATCGCCGGCCGCAGGCGTCAACTTGGTCTGCCAGATCTGGGTCACCGTCATCAGGAGCGGGAGCAGGTTCAGCGATCCAATCAGCGGAATCATGCCCTGCAGCAGGTTTTCCGGGGAACTGAGGTCGCCCACCCACAGGAAAGGAGCGAAGCGCAATTCGACGCCGCTGCGCAGGACACTGAACAACGCGAAGAACACCGGGATCTGGATCAGCATCGGGAGGCAGCCGCCCAGGGGATTCACCTTGTTTACCTTGTAGAGCGCCATGGTCTCCTGCTGGAGCTTCTGGGGCTTGTCCTTGTATTGTTCCTGAAGCGCCTTGATCTGGGGCTGCAGTTCCTGCATCCGCTTCATGCTCTCCGTGCCCTTGTGGGTCAGCGGCCAGAAGATGATCCGCACGATCAGCGTCAGCAGGATAATGGCAATCCCGTAATTGGGGATCAGCCCGTACAGCTTGCCCAGGCTCCACACCAGCCCCTCGCAAAGCAGGCGGAGTTTCCCGAAATCCATGACTTCCTTCTTGCTCATCCCGAGCGGCCGGAGTGAGTCGAGTTCCTTGGGTCCCACATAGTAGCTGAAACTCCGGGAGTAACTGTCGCCGCAAACCATGTAACGCCCCTCGAACTGGATCGCCGCCGCCACGCGGCTGGGCACGGCCGCCTGCGCCCAGGTGCCCGGATCAGCGGCGTTCTCATACCGCCCCACGGTGCGCTCGACAATCAGATCGAAACCGGACGACCCGCTTTTCGGTCCCTTCGGGTTCAGGATCTGGACGAAGAATTTATTCTTAACGGCCACCCATTCCATGCCGGCGGGAATCCGCTGGGTGATCTTGACCGGCAGCATCTTGTCCAGGGGGGGGCGTCGCGACATGCACCCCTTGCCCCGCCGTGCGTCGCCCTCGAAATGATCGGCCAGGACCAGGTCATCGGAAAACCAGCGCTTGTAGTTCCAGTACCGGATTCCCTCGCCCCCCGCGAAAGACAGGGTGTCGATCCCGAGGAAATCAACCCCGCTCATCAGGGTTTCGCCCTCAAGCATGCCCATGCTCCCGATGGAAAGCGTATGCGACGGCAAGGTCACGGGCGCATCCCCGGTATTGACAAACACGTCCTCAACGGTCACTTCATACCGGTTGCGGAGGCTGATCGTCCGCACCAGGTGGACCCCGGATTCATCCACGGCCTCAATGCGCGCCGCGGCGCCATTGGAAACCAGACTGACCTGGAAATCAGCCTCCTCGCCCAGGCCGGCCAGGCCGCCGTAGGCCAGCGCGGGAACCGTCCCGAAGTCCAGCACCACCGGAGCTTTGTTGGTCAGGGTGGAGGCAAACTTCGGGAGCTCGACGGATTTGATGCAGCCGCCATGGGACGACACGCTCAACCGGACAAACCCGTTGGTCAACTCGACGAAGGTCTCCGCCTGCCGGGGCTCCCGGGCAGGCTGGCGGATCTCAGCCACGGGGGGCGCAACGACGGGTTGCGTCGCCACCGGCGCGGGACCGTTCGTCGCCGCAACCGCCACGGGGGCATTCGTCGCGGCGCCCGCAGCCACCGGCGTTACCGGGGAGGGAGGCGGCATAAGAAATTTCTCGTAGACGGGCTTCCAGGCCAGCATCGCCGCAAACAGCGCCGCGAGAATGAGGGTATCCTTGTTAAGCAACTTCTTCATGTCCATAACTGACCTC
>JAABPW010000384.1 GCA_011391785.1 Verrucomicrobiota bacterium | reverse complement strand
ATCGCCGGCGTGGCCTTCATGTCGTCCCGCAGAAAGGCAGGAATGTCCCTGGCGCATACCGGTCCATAGACAACCCGGAACCCGGTATGTTGCCTGACTTCATGGGCGGCCACACCCGGCGCACCCAATTGCGGCAGGATCAGGGGCGCCTCGTTCGCCACCCGCGCCACATCGGCAAGCTCCATGCGATGAATCAATTCCCCGGTCCCAAATGATCCCTTCCCAGCCGCACACCACACATTGATCCCCTGGGTGTCCAGAATAAGAAGCCAGACATCCAACCCATCCACCGCCTGGCGCAGGATGTCGAAGGTAAGCTTGTAGTTGGCAGAGACCAGCAGGGGCGAGGACGACACCGGGCTTCCCACCGCGTACAAGCCGGGCTCCACCGTGTAATTCCGGCGACCAATATTCCAACAAACCGCCCATCCCCCCAATCGATCACGCCATGTCAAACGAGTGGCAACGGAAGAAACACGCCCCCCGGGGGTGTCAAGATGCCCTACCACCCAACGAGGAACCCCGTCTACCGCGCCATCCTGCTGATTATCGGTTAGTTCACCCATGAAATCCCCATCCCATTTCGTTACAAGGCGAAATATAGCAATATATCTTTTTATCCGTCAATGGTGATAAAGATACACAGACTGTGACCGGGGCGCAGGTCACTTCAGTAGAGAATATTGCCCCCTCTCCCCCAACCCTCCGTGGTCTATCTTATTCGTCGCACGAGGATCGCTACTATTCAATGGCCTGAAGATTAGTATGCAAAACCCAAAGTGGCGCCCTTGTATTACAACGAAAAAACGCCTTATCGGCTACGGCCGGCGCGGCGGAATTTCAAGGGGGTCTTGCCGAGCTCCCTCCTGAACATGAAGGAGAGATATTCGGGCGAGCCGAACCCTGACTTTTCGGCTACATCCGGGACAGGCATATCCGAGTTCGTGAGCAGCTCTTTTGCCCGTTCCATGTGGGCGCGGCGGATTTCTGAGGCGGGGCTCCTTCCGAGAACGGCTTCGAACCTGCGCTCCAGCGCCCGTCGCGAGAGACCCGAATAGGTTGAGACATCCAGGACCTGGATGGGTTTATCCGCATTATTCCTGATGAAGTTGATGGCCTTGACCAGGGCTTTGTCAGAAATAGCCAGAGTGTCGGACGAGCGCCTGCCGGAGATTCCTGACGGGGTGACAAGAACAGTCTGACTTTTCGGTTTTTGCCTTCTCATGAGCCCGTCGAGCAGTTCGGCCGCCCTGTAGCCAATCTGCTCCGCAGGCACCTGTATACCTGAGATGGGGATATGGGCCTTCGCGCAAAGGAGGTCGTCATCGGAGCCGCTGAGGATGGATACTTCCTCGGGGACAAGGAGGCCTGCAAGCTGGCAAGCGAAGAGGACTTCACGACTGCTGGTGGCGTTCCAGCTCAGCATGGCCACAGGCTTCGGCAGGGAATCCAGCCATTTACCAAGCTCGGCAAGGTCGTGGTTCCAGTCGAGTTCGGCACCGCGGCGGGGCCTCACGGAGTACACGGCGCAGGGGTAGCCGGCTTCCTTGAGCTTTTCCGCAAACGCCTGTTGATGGCTGGTCACATAGTGGAGCCCCAGGAGGCTGAAGTACCCGAAGCTTCTGAACCCGCGGTCGAGAAAATAGCTGGCGGCAAGTTTTCCGGACGCGGTGAGGTCGGTGGTGACGCAAGGGAAGGTCTTTCCAGGCAACTGGATGGCAGAGACGTTGACCACGGGAATGTTCATTGCCTGGAGTTCGGCGGCCAGCGGCGAATGTGCCACGCGGGCGATAACGCCGTCACCCCGCCAGCCACTGGGGAGCATGACGCGTTCTTCCGCCCCGTGGGGTTCAATGAAGGTAAGCCAGGGGCCGTGGATCTCGGCATAGCGCTGGATGCCCGAGACAACCCCCCTGCCCCAGGTCGTGGAAGTCTCGACAAGGACACCTATGCGCGGGATGCGTTCAGGTTTCCCGCGGGCGCTCCGTCTGACAGGGGACGTTTTCATGGTTGTCGAGAAATCTTAGAAAAATTGCGCATTCTTGTCTAGCGAATTGCTGGTGATATCTGGCACTATCTTCTGGAGAGGTTGATTCCTTATGAAAATAGCAGGACTCAGGTGGTGGATCGTCGGCATGCTGTTCCTTGCCGCGGTACTGAATTACGTGGACAAGAACACGCTGGCGCTGCTGGCCCCAACGATCCAGAAGGACCTGGGGTTGACGGATCAGCATTATGCCAACATCCAGAACGCGTTTCAGGTGGCTTATACCATCGCGTTGCTGGGGTCAGGCATCATCGTGGATAAACTTGGGCCCCGCATGAGCCTGGCCTTGTTTGTCTGCTGGTGGTCGCTGGCAAACACGTTCACGTCCCTGGCACGCTCATTCATGTCGCTCGGGGTATTCCGGTTTCTGCTGGGCCTGGGTGAAGCGGGAAACTGGACCGCATCGCCCAAAACAGTGTCGGAATGGTTTCCCCCGAAGGAGAGAGGGCTGGCCATTGGCATTTATACCGCGGGAACCCCGATCGGCATGACTCTGGCTCCGATTTTTATTGTATGGCTGTCAATGGCGTGGAGCTGGCGGGCAACTTTTGTGGTGACCGGCTTGCTGGGACTGGTATGGCTGATACCATGGCTGTTCCTTTGCAGGCCGGTAAAGTCACATCCGCTTCTGACGGAAAGCGAACGGGCATGGATCCTGTCGTCCGCGGAGGGAGGGACCGCCAACGGCAGCGAGGCGAGTGGTTGGACGTGGACTCAGATTTTCAGGCAGCCGGTGGTCTGGGCGTTGCTGTTTGGGCGAATGCTGTCGGATCCCGTATGGTTCTTCTATCAGAACTGGTACCCCAAGTACCTCGTGACGGCGCGGGGATTGACGCAGGCTGATGTCAAAATCACCTGGATCATGTTCCTGGCAGCGGGACTGGGAAGCCTTGTGGGCGGGTGGCTGGCCGGACGACTGATCAGACGCGGGGTGGCGCCGGAGCGGGCGCGCCTGTTCGTAATGCTGGGCTGCGCGTTTTTCATGCCTCTGTCATTGATGGTGGCCAACGCCCCTACAGCGATGCAGTCACTCCTCTTTGCATCTTTGATCGTTTTTGCCCATCTGGCATGGCTGACTAACATCAGCGCGCTGGTTGTTGATGTTGTCCCGAAGTCGTCGTTGGGCTCCGTGTTCGGGATCGTTGCCGCCGGCAGTTCGCTGGGCGCGATCATGATGAACAACATGGTCGCAAAGCTATTGAGGCCGGATGCCTTAACGAAGCTGGTGCAGCCCGATGCCTACACCAGCTGGTATAGTCTTGCCGCCTGCCTGCATATTGCCGTTATCCCGATGCTGATGTGGTTTGTGCTGAGGCGAAGGCGCTGATTCACGGCGGCTGACTCAAGGGCCACCCCCTTTATAGCGGACCTATAACATTCTCCATGGAAACAAATCTGGAAACTGGTATAGTTAATTCCCGATTTAACCAATGGATCCCTTGTGAGACATTCTTCAAAATACAGGCCGTATGAGACTTCCCGCCGGCCGGGATCCGCCGGACCCGGGCGGCAAACCGCGACGCCACGCCCCCCCTCTTCCTCCTGCAAGAGTGTCATCCCGCTCGATACCCGGACCATTCGCAAAAAGGCGATGAAGGATTACCAGAAAACCGAGCGCAGCCTCGAGGACCTCAAGACCCAGATCAAACGCTACCACGAACGGGATGTTCCCGGTTTCCGCACCTGGATCCACCAGGCGTTCGGCTCCCTTCTCTCACAGCAACGTGACATGTCGCAGCAATTCCATTCCAAACGTGAATTGCTTATGGAGGTCGAAGAACTTGTCTTCCGCTACGATCTCACCGACATCGAGGCCTACCGCAAGGCTGTCTGGCGTCGCGCCCATCCCACTGAGGCCGAGGAAGAGGATCTCAAGTTCGAGCAGGAACAGCAGGCCAGACGGGCACGAGCCAAAAACCCGGACCGCCACAACAGGGACGATGACGATGACACCGAGCCCTGGGATGACGTTTTCGGCGATGATGCCGATGAGGATTTCGAGTCCATACCCGACGCGGAATGGGATTGTTTCAGTGACTTCTTCGAAAACGCCACGGGACACCGCCCCCCCGCGCGAGGATCCCGCCCCCCTCAGCAGGAGAACAAGTCGGCCAAGGAAGTGTATCGGACCATTGTCCGCAACCTCCATCCGGACCACCACGGCCATATGTCGGAGGCCCGCAAGAATCTCTGGCACGAGGCCCAGGCTGCCTATCGCGACCACGACATCCAGGCTCTCTACAATATCCTGGCCCGGTGCGAGGGCGGGGAAGCCGGCCTTGGCAACCATAGCCCGGTTTCCCTGATTCGCAACCTCACTACCCAGATGAAGAAGGCGCTTCAGTCAACCCGCTCCAAAATCCGATCCACCAAATCCAATCCCGCCTGGGATTACGAGGTAAAGATCAAGAATCCCGCCTTCGTCCGGAGAATACAACAAAGCATCGATGATGAAATCCAGATCCTGAAACACGATTTGGAGCAGATCAACAGCCTGTTGAGCGAACTGGAGTGGCACGCCAACCATACGCCCCCCGCCCGCCTGAGGAACCCGCACCGCGGGCGGCATGCCCGTTGCTGAAATACCTATAGGAGACTGTTTAAATTGCGTGAAACACAGCAGGAATGATACCTGTTTCTTCCTTCAAGGTGGTACTGATTGTATTACCCCATGATCTTTGATTAAGTCCTTTACATGAAGCGAATCATCCTGATCCTCCTGTTCCTGCTGGCCTCGTTCTTAATTGTCACGGTCATCCAAGCGGCCATTCCGTTCCGGATGACGGGTCCCATTCTCACCCTGCGGCTTGTCATGGGAGCCACCTCCTGCGTGCTGGGCGTAAGCTGGCTCCTGTTCTCCCTCTTCGCCTTGCCGCGCGCCCTGGCCAACGTGATCCGAAACCGCAAACTCAACCGGAAGGAGTTGCGCTGGGGAATGGGCGCCTTGCTGACCAGCCTCGCCCCTGTAATCCTGATCGGAACCCTCCTGCTGGTCGCACCCAGTTGCTGCACCATCAAAATGCCGGGGAAAAGCTATGCCGGCCCCCTGCCGGCCCTGACGCCGGAACAGACGGAACTCCGCGAGCGATTAAGGAATCATGTGGTCACGCTCGCCAGCGATATCGGAACCCGCAGCGCCGCCTCCCACTACCGGCAAAACCTGGCCGCCGCTGATTATATTGCCGGCATCTTTTCCAATGCCGGGTTTTCCGTCACCCGCGAGAACTTTTTCCCGACCATGCCCGACATGGCGGGCAAACCGTGCGTGAATGTCATTGTTGAAATCAAGGGCACGAGCAAGCCGGACGAGATCGTGGTGATCGGGGCGCATTATGACACCGCCGTGGACACCCCGGGCGCCAACGACAACGCGTCAGGCGTTGCCGCCACTCTGGAGCTGGCCAGGGCCTTTTCCCGGAAACCCTGCCCTCGCACCCTCCGCTTCATCGCGTTCGCCAATGAGGAGCCGCCCTTCTTCTGGACTGTCGACATGGGTTCTGCCGTCCATGCGGCTGGCTGCCGCAAGCGGCAGGAGAACATCACCGCCATGCTCAGCCTTGAAACCATCGGATGCTACTCGGATGCTCCCGGTAGCCAGAATTATCCCGCCCGCATCCTGAGGAAACTCTATCCGACCACCGGCAACTTCATCGGATTCATCGGCAACACCTCGTCAGGCCAGCTGGTGTATCAGGCGGTGGAATCATTCCGGAAAAACGCGAAGTTCCCATCGGAAGGCGCGGCGCTCCCGTCGATGATCAGCGGCGTGGGCTGGTCCGACCATTGGGGATTCTGGCAGCAGGGCTACCAGGCCATCGAGGTCACCGACACGGCCCCCTTCCGCTATCCGTATTACCACACCTCGGAAGATACCCCCGACAAAATGGACTTCGACCGCTATGCCACCGTCGTCAGCATGCTGATCCCCGTGATCTCCGATCTGGCGGACTAAAGAGACGGCCCTCAACGATTTCCTCATCCGACAAGCCAGAAACAGACACCTCTCAATGTTTCGTGTGTTTCGCAAGAGGTGGACCGGGACCTCCGGGCACGGTTTTGTCCCTTCATAGTCGTCCTTTTTTCCTAACGCCGCCCGGAGGTCGGCGTCCACCTTGAGCATTACCAGAACTCTTGCCCAAACACGGCAGGGGCATTACAGTGTGCCCCATGCAAAACGGCAGGCTGATCCTAATCGACGGGCATGTGCATATCTACCCCGACTATGACTGGGCAAAAACCATCGAGGCATTACTGAAACTGCCCGCCGGTCAGGCTGAAACCAGCCAGCCCCTCCACCTCGGCCTCCTGGCGGAAAGCCGCGCCTGCTGTTTTTTCAAAACCGTCCTCGCCCATCCAGCCCTTTTCCAGCAGGAATCGCTCCAGCTGACAGCGGGACCGGACAACGCCTCGCTCTGCATCCTGAAGGACGGTATCCTCAAGGGGTTCCTGATTGCCGGGCGCCAGATCGTCACCCGTGAAAAGCTCGAGATCCTCGGATTGGGCGCCGACATCACCGTCAGCGACGGCCTGACCGCCGAAGCCACCCTGGACGTCATCATCGCCCAGGGCGCCGTGCCGGTCCTGAGCTGGTCACCGGGCAAATGGTTCTTCGGGCGCGGGAAGCGCGTGAAAACCCTCATCGACACGCAGCCTCCGGGCCGCTTCCTCGTCGGCGACACCGGCCTGCGCCCCACTTTCTGGCCACTACCCGGACTGATGAAATACGCGGCCGGGAAAGGATTCAAGATCATCGGCGGTTCAGACCCCCTGCCCCTGCCAGACGAGGAGTGTTGGGCAGGCACCTATGGGGTCTCCCTGACCGTGAACTTTGATCCTGAAAAACCCGCCGCCAGCCTGCGGAAACTGCTAACCGATCCAACATGCGTCTTCGCACCTATCGGACACCGCGCCCCCTTCAAACCCTTCCTGTCGCGCTGGCTAAGCGCGATCAGGCTGAAAAAGCGGAATTGACAAACAGGCCGGAAACCGACTCAATACCCCCCTTTTCACCGGAAGCGAGGCTCTTATGACGACCAGCGAACAGGCGATCGGAAGCAGGGGATGGGTTTCATACCGTCCCGAGATCAAGGTAATGGACGTGACAATCCGCGACGGTGGATTGATGAACGACCACAAGTTCGACATTGAACTCGTCAAGAAAGTCTACAAGACCTGCTGCGAAGCCGGCGTGGACTACATGGAACTGGGCTATAAGGGCTCCAAGAAGATCTTCTCCGCCACTGAGAACGGACTCTGGAAATTCTGCGACGAGGACGTCCTGCGACAGGTCGTCGGCGACAAGAAAGGCGATGTCAAAATCTCCGTCATGGCGGATGCCGACCGGACCGATTACAAGACCGACATCCTGCCTCGCGAGAAAAGCGTCATCGACATGATCCGCGTGGCGACCTACATCCACCAGATCCCCACTGCCATGGACATGATCAAGGATGCCCGCCAGAAGGGTTATGAAACCTGCGTGAACCTGATGGCCATCTCCACCGTCCCCGAATCCGAACTGGACGGCGCCCTGGAAGCCCTGTGCCACTCGGAAGTGGATGTCCTCTACCTGGTGGACAGTTTCGGCACGCTCTACAGCGAGCAGATCAGGGCCCTGATGCACAAGTTCCAGAAGTTCGCCAAGCCCACCGGCAAGCAGATCGGTATCCACACCCACAACAACTGCCAGCTTGCCTACGGCAACACCATCGAGGCCATCATCTGCGGCGCCAACTACCTGGACGCCAGCCTGGCTGGCCTGGGCCGGGGTGCCGGGAACTGCCAGATGGAACTGCTGCTGGGCTTCCTCCATAACCCGAAATACCGCCTGCGCCCCCTGTTGCAGTGCATCCAGGACAACATCGAGCCGTTCCGCAAGGAGTTCTTCTGGGGCTACAGCATTCCCTACATGATCAGCGGCATCCTGAACCGCCATCCCCGCGAGGCGATGGAATTCATGGAGAGCGGGGACTGCAGCGGGATCGTCAAGTTCTACGACCAGATGACTTCCGAAGGGTGACGGGCCATGCTCGAACCCCATCACGAGAACTACATGCAACTGGCGTTGCGTGAAGCTCAGCTTTCCGCCGATGCGGGAGAGGTCCCGGTCGGCGCGGTCATCGTGAGGAACGGGGCCATCATCGCCAAGGCACACAACCAGACAGAACTGCTGAAAGACCCCACCGCCCATGCCGAGATGATCGCCATCACCCAGGCGGCCGCGGCCGTTGGCGACTGGCGGCTCACAGAGACAACCCTATACGTCACCAAGGAACCCTGCCCCATGTGCGCCGGGGCCATCGTGCTGGCCCGCATTCCCCTCGTGGTGTTCGGGGTAGCGGATCCCAAGCGGGGTGGCGCCGTCTCGGTGTTCAACATCCTGAATCACCCGCAACTCAACCACCGCCCGGAAATAGTGCAGGGAATCCTCGAGGTTCCCTGCCGGCATCTCCTGCAGGAATTTTTCAAGGCGAAGCGCCTGCGCGACCCGTCCTGAGCCCCGAGGCGATGGTCCCCATCATGAGCGCATAGACAAACATCATTTCGGTATCACCGAAATTGTACTCCACCAGGCCGTTCAGCAGCAGGCCGCACAACATCAGCAACAGCACCCAGGCCACCGCGCGGTCTTCCCCCGGCGCCCTGTTCCCCCGGCGCGCCCGCGACACCCCGTCGGCGACCGATTTCATCATCCAGGCCAGATAAAGACAAAGTCCAAGCCAGCCGGTTTCCACCAACACCTGCGCCCAGTTGGCATGCAGATGGTTGCGGTTCGGCTCAACCCGGCTGAACGCCAGCCTCATCTTGTCATTGGTCAGGCACCCGTAGCCGATCCCCCCGGGATGCTCCTGCACCAGCACCGGGGCGATTTTAAACCACATGGTCAGGCGCCCGCCCCCCTCCACATTAAACTCCTTCCTGAGTTCACCCAGCCGGGTCTGCACGGGAGGCAGCAGGAGAAATCCGACCACCACGGCTGCGGCCAGCAGCCAGGCCTTCCACCGGAAATTCATCAGCACCACCACCCCGATCAGGAGGATGGCGCAGAACCATGAACCCCGCTTGAAATTGATAATCAGCCCGGCCACCTGCGCCACCAGGATCGCCCACTGCCACCAGGCGGCACGGCGCTCCTTCAAGGCGACGACCAGCAACAGGAAACTTCCAACCACACCGAGCATCAGCATTTGCCCGTCCGTCATCGAACCCTTGTCGATCAAGGCGGTGAGATAATCCGGAACCGGCTTCCGGAAGGCCGCCACCGGATATTCGACAAGATCCTTGAGGCCGAGCACGGCGCAACCGCCGAGAAAAGCCCACACCATCTTCCGATCACGACCGGGCGCATTCACCAAGGAAGCGGCAACGGGAATCAGCACAAACCAGAACAGCTTCCAGACACGCCCGGGAAGACCGTCACAACCGCCCTGCCACCCTGAAAGCGAGACCGCCAGGATCATGAAGGCGCCAGCCAGCCACATCACCGCAGGCACGGTAAGGCGAACCTGTTTCCGGTAAAGGGCCACCGGGAACAGGAGCAGGCAACAGGCGGCCCACACCTGGCCAAGGGCAATCGAAAACGGGATCGTGAACACCAGGGCCAGCAGGGCATGAAAAGCCCATTCCGCAACCGTGAAATCCTTCATTCTCCTTAAAAATGCCGTGTTCATCGTGAAGTAGTGACGGAAAATTAGTGCAAGCGGGCCGCAGATGCAATATCTTCCGCTCACTTAAGGCTTATGAAACCGACAGTCTGGATATATTGGATACCGGTGCTGCTGCTCCTGATGGTCACGCTACCCCATCTGGGCCAGGGCGACTTCCGCGCCGAAACGGCTCATTACGGCGCCATCGGGGTCCAGGCCTGGAACGACCCCTCCCTGTTCTGGAGCCTTCATGAACATCCCTCGGTCCCTTATTTCAACAAGCCTCCCCTCGTTTTCTGGATTCACGGCCTGTTCCTGCACCTCTTTGGAATCTCGCTGGTGGCGGCCCGCATCCCCGCCATCCTTGCCGCCGCCGGCTGCGTCATCCTCACCGTGGCGATTGCCCGCCTGATGCTGGGCCGCGCCACGG
>JAABPW010000383.1 GCA_011391785.1 Verrucomicrobiota bacterium | reverse complement strand
ATTGTTAAGCCCTTTATGAAAGCGCCCTTAAACAACTAAACCATAGAACACTCCGACGATGTAAAGGTAGCACCCCCCACCAGCTGTAACAAGAGGAAAACATCTCAGGAAAGCAAATTTCACACCACCGTGACATATCGGGGGGGGGGGAAAGAGGGTAAAGGGGTCAGGGTTCGGGGGTCAGGAGGAAAGTGGGGTTATTCTGACTGCTGACTCCTGACTACTGACTCCTGAATTTTGCGCATCAGCAATAACGGGATGATCAATACCGTCCAACAGGCTAGCGGCTGCACCACCATTTGCTGTAGCGTGGGGGTTAGGGTCGTTTTGCTGCGATGCGACATCGTGAAACGGTTCTCGGTCTTAAACTGATCACCCCAGCGGCAGGCCCAGGGAAGAACCAGCAGGCTTACCGCCAGCAGGGCAAGGGCGCCCAAATTTCTCGTTAAGTGCTTTGTGTTAATGTAGATAAGTCCAGGAATACCTGCAAAAAGGAACACGAGGAAAACCCAGGTAAGCCAGTTCCATCCCCCTGCGTCGCTTGACCCCAGACTCATCAAAACCCCGCCGACTACCCCGAAAATGCAGGCCTTGATGAACAATAAACCCGTTTTGTGAAGCAAAAGGTGGCTGATCGCTATAAACAGGGCCACTGCGGCCAGTAAATCAACCAAGAACCAGCCCCATAAAATCCTGACCCCTGGCGCCCAGGGGTCATCAGCACCAATCACAAACAGAGGCTGCCCCCTGCTTTCAAAAGTCGTTACTGAAACAAAGTTCACCGGAAATCCAACAGAAACCTTAGTGGCAACCCATTGCCATACAACAGGTTTTGAATCCCGCTCCGTATCAATCCCTACCCAGAGGACTTCCACCAGCATCACCAGTAAAAACGCCAGAATCGCACCATGCCGCCACTGATTCATAAGGCAAGCCTCATTACGCCTGCCAGATGCGGCCTTCCCGCAGGATCAGGGGGATCATGGTAATACCCAATTCCGTCTCGAAACGCCTCACCAGCCGCGTCTCATCCTCGGTCATTAGCGTGATCGCATTGCCCCGGGCGCCCGCACGGGCCGTCCGCCCAACTCGGTGCAGGTAGGCCTTGCTCTCGGTGGGCACATCGGCATTGAAAATATGCGTCACCCCGGGAATATCCAGGCCGCGCGCCGCGATATCCGAGGCGATCAGCACACTGACACGGCCGGCCCGGAAGTCGTCCATTGCCTTCTTGCGTTCGCTTTTATCATAGGCCCCGTGCAGATCGGCCACGGCAAGGCCGTGATAGGCGAATTTCCCGGCAATCTCCTCGGCGCGCTGGTTGCGGTGGACAAACACGATCGCGCGGGACGGCTTCAGCACATTGATCAGCTTGCGCAACACATCCGGCTTGTCGCGCTCCTCGCACACGACATAGCCATGCTCGATATCGGCATTGACCGGCGCCGCGGCGGTGCGGAGCATGACCAGGCCGGGCGCCAATGCTTCCGCCTCGGCCGAGCAGGCTTTCTGTTCGGTGGCCGACACAAAAACCAATTGGCAGCCCCGGGGGGCTGACTGGATAATCATTCGGATCGAATCCAGCGTCTCAGCGCCCAGCAGGCGGTCGGCTTCATCCATGACGATCATCTTGACAACCGGCATCTTGAGCTTGCCGAGGTGAATCAGGTCACGAATCCGGCCGGGCGAACCAATGGCCAGATGGGGCTTCTTCTTGAGCTTGTCGAGCTGCCGCTGCATGAGCGTGCCGCCGATCAGGAGCACGGAACGGACCGGTATTCCTGAGTTCTGAGCCAGCAGTCCGGCCTGCCGCTGGATCTGGATGGCCAGCTCATGGGTGGGTGCAATCACGACCGCCTGGGTCAACTCCTGCGCCGGATTCACCCGGCAGAACAATGGCAAAAGGTACGCCAGCGTCTTGCCCGTTCCCGTCTCGGAGTTCAGGTAGGCGCTTTTCCCTTCCATCAGCAGGGGCAACGCCTCCGCCTGGATGGCCATCGGCTCGACAATCGCTTCCTTCGCCAGACCCGCCACCAGCGCGGGCGGCAATCCCGCTTCTGCAAATGTTTTCATAATTCGGCAGAGCTTACCACGGAGATACGGAGAAGAAAGGATTTTGAATAACTCGACATAGGCCCCCGGTACCCCCATACTCCCCGCCCGCTTGAAATTGGAGCCTGAATGCAGAATCATAAATTGAGAAATATCGCGATTATCGCCCATGTCGACCACGGCAAGACCACGCTGGTGGATCAAATCCTGAAGCAGGCCCTCCTGTTCCGGAAAGCCGAGGACTTCCATGACTGCTTCCTCGACAGCAACGACCTCGAGCGCGAGCGGGGCATCACGATCCTGTCAAAAAATGTCAGCGTCCTCTACAAGGACACCAAGATCAACATCATCGACACCCCCGGCCACAGCGACTTTGCCGGCCAGGTCGAACGCGTGCTCAAGATGGCCGACGGCGCTCTGCTGCTCGTCGATGCGGCCGACGGCCCCATGCCCCAGACCCGCTTCGTCCTCAAAAAGGCCCTCGAACTCGGCCTGCAATGCCTGGTGATCATCAACAAGGTGGACAAGAAGGATGCGCGCCCCACGGCCGTATATGACATGATCTGGGACCTGTTCGTGGAACTGGAGGCGACCAACAAGCAACTTGATTTCACCGTGCTTTACGCCAGCGGACGCGATGGCTGGGCCTCCCTCACGCTGGACGGGGCGCGTGACTCCATCGTCCCTCTGATGGATGCCATCCTGGAACACATCCCGGCAGCCAGCATCATGGATGGCCCGGTCCAGATGCAGGTCACCACCATCCAGCACTCCGATTATGTCGGCCGCACCGGCATCGGGCGGGTATTCAGGGGCACCTTGGACCTGAAAACACCGATGTGCCACATCAAGCGCGACGGCACCGCCAAGCCCGTCCAGCTCAAGCAGTTGTTCACCTTTGACGGTCTGGGCCGGAATTCCTGCGACAGCATCACCTGCGGCGACCTGTGCGCCGTGGTCGGCATCCCGGATATCGACATCGGCGACACCCTGGCGGCGCTGGAGTGTCCCGAGGCGCTCCCCCCCATCCACATCGATGAACCTACTATTTCCATGCTCTTCCGCATCAATGATTCACCCTTCTTCGGAAAGGAAGGCAAGTTCGTCACCAGCCGCCATCTCAGGGCCCGGCTCCTCCTCGAAGCCGAACGCGATGTCGCGATACGGGTCGAGGAGTCCAGCGGCGACTCCTTCAACGTCAGCGGACGCGGCGTCCTGCATCTCTCCATTCTCATGGAAAACATGCGGCGCGAGGGCTTCGAGATGACCGTTGCCCAGCCGCGCGTGATCATGAAGGACAACAACGGCGTGAAAGAGGAGCCGATCGAGTCCCTGACCGTAGATGTCCCCGAGATCTATGCCGGGAAAGTCATCGAATTGGTGGGCATGCGGCGGGGCACCCTGGTCCGTATCGACCAGAACGGGCCACGTGTCCTGCAGGAGTTCACGATCCCCACCCGGGGCACGATCGGTTTTCGCAGCAAGGTGCTCACGATTTCGGCCGGTGAGGCGATCGTCTCGCACTGCTTCAGCCATTACGCCCCCTATGCGGGCGACATCAACCAGCGCAACAAGGGCTCCATGATCAGCATGGCCAATGGCAAGGCTATCGCCTTTGCCTGCGACGGCTTGCAATCGCGCGGGTTCCTGTTTGTCGACCCGGGCGAGGAATGCTATGAGGGCATGATCGTCGGGGAGCACTGCAACGACACCGACTTGGTCGTTAATATCCAGAAATCCAAGGAATTGACCAATATGAGGGCGGGCAGCAGCGACCGGAAGATGGTCATCGCCCCCTCCGTCCGCATGAGCCTGGAGCAGTCCGTCGAATACATCGCCGATGATGAACTCGTGGAAATCACCCCTAAGTCCGTCCGCCTGCGCAAACGGCTCCTGAAGGAATTCGAGCGCAAACGGGTCCGCCGTCAGTAGGGCGGGAAGATTCCCCCGGCTACGGCTGTCCCGGCCGGAAGAAATTCGCCTTGATCCAGGGCCAGTTCAGGGTGACATGCAGCGCGACCAGGACAACAATGAGAATCCCGCCGACGAGGTGAACGGTTTCAAACGCGTCGCGGGACATCAAGCCATGCAGGAGCCCTGTCAGCACCTGGGTCAGCACGACAATCCCAAGAACGGGATTCACGATTTTCAGCGCAACGGTTTTAGTCATCAGTCCTTCCCGATCACCTTCCCCTTTTCACTCTTGCGTATAACCTCGGTGACCAATCGCTGGGTCTCCGTGCTGGTGAGATCCTTTTTGAAGCTCGGCATGGCCAGTCCAAAGAAGATCCCCTTCTGGATGACTTTCACCATCTTCTCGTCCGAAGTGCCTTTGCGCCACGCCGGATCAGTCAGATCCTGTCCCTTGAGTTTCTTTCCCGCGGCACCTTGTGCGGCCCCGTCCGCCCCATGACACCCGGCGCAATGTTGCGAATAAAACAGGCGCAAATCCTTGCCGGCAGGCTCCTGGGCCTGCGCAGGCGTAATCCAGGCGGCCAGTAGCAGTGCGGATAAGATTCCGGCGCATCCTGCAGTCCGGCTGAAATCGAGGGGGTTGCGTTGTGGATTCATCGGTCGATCCTTTCTTCGTACGGATTTCAATTCATCTTGCAGCGTAAAACGCTGCCTGAGGATTCTTTTATCACAGAAGCACGGCCCCACCGAGAAGAAAATGTATTGCCCAGCAAGGGGTCAGTTCCCGGGGGTGCCCCGCCACCTTGCGTGGCGGGAACCGAACATTTTTGCGCCCCGTGGCACAAGGCCACGGGGACGCTCCCTACGTCACCGACAAGACCTTGAACGTCTGGAGAACCGGACCGATTTTTATTTTGAAGGTCTCCCCCTCCATCTTACCCAGCACGGCTTCTCCCAGCGGCGAGCGGGAGGTAACGACAGTCACCTCCTCGCCATCGACCAGAAGTGTCTCGCCGCCTGCCGCTGAGCCGAACAGCAGAGTGCGAGCCGACCCGTCATCCGCCTTCAAACGGACCAGGGCACCCAGCTGAACAGGACTGCCCTTGGGGAGCGTCTTTACCGGCAGCATCCGCAGCGATTCCAGTGCCCCGGCCAGATCATCCACGCGCTTGGCCTGTCCGCGCGCCAGGAAGGACGATTCCAGCTTGAAGGTGTCATACTTGTGCTCTGCGCGATGTTCATCATCCGTAGCGGTTGCGAAGGACGCCTTTGCCGAAACGGTAATGGCCTCCAGATCCTTCTCCAGTTGGTCAAGGAAGCGTCGAAGAATTTGTTTCTTGGTCATCGCGTCACCCTCCCCTTTTCCGGATGCGCTCCGAAATCAGCTGCTCGAACACTTCATAGACAATATCGCGCCGTTCGGCCACGATGCATCGAATAACCGACCGCCCCTGCCGTGAGACGGCGTGGACAAATACAACCCGGTAACCACGGATCCGTAACCGGTAAAACCCATTGAGAGGACCTTCCAGCGCCTTGATGTCCCCGCGCTCGTCACCCAGGGCGCGAAGGGCCAAACGGAGAAAACGACGCGGCTCGGGCGGCTGCCTCCGGATGAATTCGGCGACCTGGTCGGAAACCTCAACCTTCATCATCCCTATCCTGAAGTGGCTGGAACCCCATCACACCTGACCGATACTGCCGAACCGCGTCCATAACCCCTGGATTTCCAAGAAGATCCAGGGTTTCCGCAATGGCATCCATCCGTTCACGCGACACCAGATAAGCCACCGTCTCGTCATGCCGGGTAATGGCAATGGTCCCTGTTTTAGCGGCATCTCGGAGCAACCGGGGCAACCCGCTCTGCGCCTTGGTGACTGAATACGTAGATTTCATGGAGAAATACATATCATTTTCCCCAAGCCGCGGCAAGCCTTCTCAAAACTCAAACACAGTTCCCGGCTCCGGGGGCATCAGGAGTTTCAGGAAAACACGTCCGTTGTTGGTCTGGGCGCCGCCCAGGAGATCGACATAAAAGAGCTTGAGGGTGCCGCCGTTGACGGTGGCGCCACCCCCGCCGCGATTGTCGAGGGTACCGCCAAGGGTATCGATGGAGTTAGCCGACAGGAGGATGCCCCCTCCCGCGCCGGAACCACCGTTCCCCCCCCACCCCCCCGGATAGCAGACTTCCACAACCGAGGCCCCGCCGTTTCCGCCCGTGCTGGCTCCCGAACCAGTCGCATTCCCGCCACCGCCGCCACCACCGGGGTTCATCGACGTTTGGCCAAGCCCGCCATTCCCGGTCGAAAGGGCGCGCCCTTTGGCGAGCACCGAGCCCCTGACGACAAGGGAATTGCTGGCTACCAGGCTGATCCAGCCGCCACCGGCATTCCCGCCGCCGCCACCGCCGCCGCCGGAAGTCGTTCCCTGCAAATTCCACCCGGCACCCCCGCCGCCACCGCCACCGCCGCCGGAGCCCATCCACACCGCCTCATTGGTGGTCGTGTCCCCTTGTGATTCAGCGAGAGCATACCCGCCCTTGCTGCCGGATGCCGCCCAGCCGCCCATTCGCGTCAAAGCCGGATTTCCCGCTGAATCATATCCTCCCAGACCCCCGACACCGGCAGTGCCCCCATACGGACCCGCTCCGTTATTCCCTAAAATCCCTGATCCTCCCGTGCCATTCACCGTGGTGGATCCTACCCCCCCGGACCCGCCGTGGCCCCCGCCATAACCGGCGCCGGAGGCCTCCAGGGTGCCATTGATGAAAATGTCGGTGGCACGAATATTCAAGCCGCCATATTTCACTCCATCCCACGCTTTCACATAGGCCACCGACCCGGATGAAATGGTTACAGTCGCGATATTATAGTGATTACTGGCCACAAAGGCGCCCCCCGCAATCACCCAATTACTCCCGCCGTGATCGCCCCCGCCCAAATCAGTCCAAGCCCACACGGGCATGTTCCCCGCCCCCATCACCACCGCCAACACCATCCATACCATCAACCTCTTCATTCTAACCTCCATCTTGATTTTTCTTTTCAACTGCATTTCACAGAAAAACAATCATTCACCGTCTTTACTCCTCACGGATGGATGTACCCCATGTAGTACTCCTGATATCCATGCCGGTTTCCGTCCTTAACCGTCAGGTTTCCCGGGGAATTCACAACCTGCCAGCCGGAATCCCCTGACGGAATAAACGGATTCCCCATAATCCGCCCGGGGGCAGGCACATAATTGACAAACGGAACCACGTCAAACCCGAGCATCGTCCCGGGCTGCCGGTTCCTGAGATTTACGGCTGATCCAAGCCCCAGAGCATCCCGGTTGATAAAGCTCTCAGGGCCGCATCCCTGGTAGGCAATGCGCTGCCGGGTCCCGGGATCATCCACCAGATCCAGCGCCCGCCTGAAGGTCATGGTGCCCTGGCTATGGGCAACAACATTGATGTTCCCCTTACCCGCCGCCGCGGCCGTCAGCGCCGCCGCCCCCCGGAGGGCGGTAATATCGATGAACCCGAGTTCATTCCCCAGTATCTGGATAAAATCTCCGAAACCAAACATAACGGACCGATTCACAATGTGGGTCGAACGACCCAGCCCGAATTGTTTTTGCGTGCTCGCGGCCATGGCCTTGGCACCCTTGAAATCGTTTTTCACCCCGTTGAACGTCACCAGCGCACGCCCCTCCTCGAAGTTCATGTCGCCCATCCGCTGCACATCCACGAAATCACCGGACAGGAAACTGACCGGCAGACCGGCGGCAACCTGCGCCATATCGAGCGCCTTATCCAGCACCTGGTACCCGGCAAAACTTCGGGAGAATGGATTGATCACACGGGAACGTTCCCGCCAGGTGTCCGCCGTCACGGTCTGGTGGATCGACGCCGCCGCCCTTGCAGGCGCCGTTACCATGGCCTTGAGATGGCTGGCAACCGTGACGTACGCCCCCTGCAGGGGACGCGCCGTCCCGCCTGCAAGTCCCTCCGTATTGACCTTGCTCGCATTGGACGTCGCGTCTGATTCCTGAACGAAGGCAGGTTTCCGGTTGTCCACCCGCAAAGGAATCCCCGTCCCGTCCTTCGGCAAGGCGTCAACCAACACTGAACTCATCCAGCCTGCCATGGGGGTGACAACGGAGGCCATCGCATAGTGGGTGAGGGCCTCCCGTGAAAACGCTCCATCTCCGAAAGCCTTGACCATATTCCCGCCATACACCGCCGCATGAAGGGAACCCTGAACCCCTCCGGAAACCGGCGAATTCAGATATCCCAGCGAGGAGGATGAAGTGTTCTTGAGATAATCGGCGAAATTGCCTGGCTTGGCCCCCTCCACCGGGGCGTTCATATAGCTTCCCATCACCCCGCCCGCCACGAAACTGATGGCCGTATCCCTGAAGACATTCTTGAATCCCGTGCCCTGAATTGCCGCGCGACTTCCCGATGACACAAACGTGCTGGCCGCCGACTGGGTCGCCAACTGGAGGCTCACATCCGCTCCCGCCTTGGCGGCAGTAAATCCAGCCCCATACCCCGCCACACTTGCCGCGGAATTGATGGCCCATGCCTGGGCAAAATCTCCGATGCTTCCATGCGATATCATGGTTGATGCGGCGGCCGCCACCCCCTGGATAGCCACCGCACCGGCAACAAATGCCCCGAACGACACCGTGGTGGCCGACACCCCGACCGTCCCCAGCAGCGCCGCACCCAGCACGCCCCCTGCCCCGCAGGTCACCACCGTCGCCACAATCGCCACTGCCGCCAAGGTATATTGCTGCTTGGCCGCCTTCCGTTTTGCCCTCAAGGCTGTTTCCTTCTGGGATGTCCTGGCGAAATAGTCGTCCACGCTCCGGCTCCCCATGGCCCCCATTTCACCGCGCATGACGTCATTGATCTGCCCGCCTCGCAGATAGTAGTCCAACCACCACCCGCGCCGGGTGTCGTTCGGCCCCACTGTCGCACCCAGCCGGGGAATCGAGGTGATCCCGCTCATCAGCAACCGGGCCGCCTCATCCTCGTTAACCCCCAAATGATCGTACCGGTTGGCCATCCCCCGGATTTCACGGGCATGTTCCGCCTTGTACCGGTTGAAGGCCCGGGCCGCATACTCATTCTCGCGCCGGATTCGCTGACGCTCCTCCTCGGCCCGCCTCAAGGCTTCCTCGTATTCCCGGCGTTGCCGCTCGATTTCACGGAGCTGGTCATACTGGCTGAATATCCAATCCCCTATTCGCTCATCCAGCGCGCCATGACTCCACCGGTACAACCCGTAGGGATCGGAAAATAGCAGCGGGTTGTTCCCGGCGTAGGCATACAGGTTCATGCCATCGGCATAGCCAGCCGGATCCGCCTGGAGAAAGCGCCCCAACTCCGCCGAGTAGGCCCGGTTCCGGTTGTGCATCAGTCCGGTTTCCACATCCCACTGCCGCCCGGCGAAGGTCCAGATATTCCCGGTCAGGATGCCCGCCAGGCGATTGCCGTACCCATCCATGACCTCCATCTCCCCAAACAGGGAATAACCATACCGCTCCACCGGCTGCCCGGCCGCATCGGTAATGACCGCAATATTGGCGCGCCAGTCCCGCAGGTAATAGAGCGGAATTCCCGCCCGCAGAAAGACCACCGGCGTGTCGAGGGTTTCACCGTAAATCGTGATACGCCCCCAGCCTCCGCCAACGGAGACATCAATCAGGCTCTCGCCATCGTAGTAATAGGCCGTGCGGACTCCCCCGGCGTCCTTGGCGACACGCCGGTTCCTTCCGTCATAGCTGTACCCGGCAATCGTCACGCCATTCGACCTGACCTCAATCAGGCGTCCCAGAAAGTCATAGGAAAACTCCCGTCCACCCCAGTTGGTAAGACTCCCGTTCTCATCATACTGGAGTGCCTGGGCCCCGATCCGGCTGTACTGGTTTCCTGGGTTGACCTCCCTGGTCACCGCGCCCTGGGCCGGATTGGAATGGCACAACCAGTTCCCCATGGCGTCATACCGGAGGGTTTCCCGGAAAAGCTCGGTCATGTTCTTCCGGGCCGTCACGCGGTTCAGGGCGTCATACTCGAAAATCGCCCCCTCGCCCGCACTCTCGGAACAGTGGGTCACATTCCCGCCCGGATCCCGGGCAAGGGTTGCGCTGAAATCACACCGGACACCCTGCTGGACCAGCGTGCGCAGCCGGTCCCGGGAATCCAGCCCGTGTGTTTCCACCACGCCGCTGCCGTAGGTGATGGCCTGAATCCTTGAATTCGGCGTATAGGAATAGGCCGCATAGGTCACAGTGCCGGCGTCATTCAGCAATGCCGCCAACTGTCCCCTGGCATTGAACGCCCGTCTCAGGACAAACCCGGAGGGATACGTCAGGCGCGTGGCATGGCCGGCGGCATCAAACGTCCTTTGAATGCGATGCCCATCCTGCACCTCGCCTGTCACACGGT
>JAABPW010000382.1 GCA_011391785.1 Verrucomicrobiota bacterium | reverse complement strand
TCAATTTCATGTTCATGGCACTCCTCCTTGTACTTTCACATTTCCCGAAAATCAATTTGAACAGAAGACCGCTAAGCCCGCGAAGGGGAATCCGCTTTAAGACATCGCGTCGTTGAGCCCGGCTTCACGGAATAGCGTCTCGATTTCCGGCCGGGCCAGGGCGCGGGCCTTGCCTTCCGGCAGAGCGCCCAGGATCAGCGACCCCACGGCTATGCGCTGCAGGGACATCACCCGGAGCCTGAACACCCAGACCATGCGACGGATCTGCCGCTTTTTCCCCTCACGCAGAACAAACCGGTATTCGTCCGAACGGCCGGGCAGGAGCGTGACCTCCTCGGCCCGCATCACCTCGCCCCCCTCCTCCACGCCTTCCAGTATCTGGCGACGGGACTTCTCATCCAGCGGGTGGTTCAGCCGGACATAATAGACCTTGGCGACCTCATGGCGGGGATGGGTAAGGTGAAGGGCCAGGGCGCCATCATTGGTGACAATCATCAGGCCGGAGCTGTCCTGGTCAAGCCGACCCACCGGGTAAAGCCGTTCCGGAATGCCCGGGAAGAAATCGAGAAAAGTGCGCCGCCCATGGGTATCCTGACAGGTACACAGCACCCCCACAGGCTTGTTAAGCATGAAGTAAAGCTTGCGCTCGGGGGTAACGGCACGGCCATCCACCTCAATGGCATCCGTTTCCGGATTGATACAGACGCCCTGCTCGATGACAGGGCGGCCATTGACGTAAACCCGCCCGTCCGCGATGATTTTCTCGCAGGCACGGCGGGAGGCTACCCCGCAGGCTGCGAGGTATTTTTGAAGGCGAACCGGCTTATTCAGGCTTTGTTTTGACAAGCCCGAATCCGCGACTGGTACCTTCTTTCCACTTCCCGCGCTTGCGGAGAAGGTCAACTCGCTCGAATCGCTTAAGGACATTGCGTTTTGTGGCGATTTTATCCGCCGATTTCAAACTTGCATGCTGAGACATGATCGTACTCCAACTCTTTCCCTGTCTTTTTCGTTTCAGGGCGCGCAATAATGGCTAAAAGAAGGAGGCATGTCAATGCTTGCGTTGCTTTTTTCACAAGGCTCCAGTATGGTGCCCCTCCAATTGGAGACTATCAATGTATAAATGGCAACTGGATCGACCTCTGGTCGTGTTTGATATCGAGTCCACCGGGACCAACCCGCGGACCGACCGGATCATCGAATTGGCCGTGGTAAAACTTCTGCCGCCCAAGGGAGAACAGGAACTCCACACCTTCCTCCTGAACCCGGGCATCCCCATCCCCCCTGAATCCACGGCTATCCACGGCATCAAGCCGGAGGACGTGGCCGGAAAACCCCTGTTCAAGGATATCGCCACCGACCTGTACAAGCTCCTGGAAGGCTGCGATTTCGGCGGCTACAACATCATCCGCTTCGACATCCCCATGCTGATCGAGGAATTCCTGCGGGCCAGCATCAACTTCAACATGGCCGGGCGCCGCATGGTCGATGCGCAACGCATCTTCCATAAACGCGAACCCCGCGACCTCAAGGCCGCCCTCCAGTTCTACTGCCAGGAATTGTTCCTGGAAGGCCACCGCGCCGAAGCCGATGCCCTGGCCACCGTCCGGGTGCTCGAGGGACAATTCTCCCGCTACAGCGACCTGCCCCGGAACATGGATGATCTGGACAAGTATTGCGATCTTCGTGACCCCTCCTGGGTGGACCGCGACGGCAAGCTCCGCTGGCAGAACCGTGAAATCGCCATCAATTTCGGCAAGAACAAGGGCCGGACCGTCAACGAGCTCGCCCGGGTTGATCCCAATTTCCTCAAGTGGATCCTGAAAAGCGATTTCGCCAGCGACACCAAGGAGATTGTCCGCAAGCTCCTCAATGGCGAAAAGATCGACCCCATCGGCGGCGGCATTGCCGACCAACTGGCCGCCGTATTGAAAGACCCTGAAGTGGAGTGAGAGGGTTCAGAAATCTGAAATTTTAAATCTAAAATTTCAGATCTGATTCAGCATCTGCAGCACCACGCGCCCCACGGTCTCAAGGCTGTCGGCGCTGAGTTTATCCATCGTGTCGGCAGAGGTATGCCAGTAATCATTCAGGCCCGGACTGGAGCCGTAGTCAAAATCGATCAGGTCCACGGCGGGGATCCCCGCGTCGAGAAACGGCTGGTGATCGTCCAGCACGGCATGATCGTTCAGTGAGAACCGGTCCCGGACCCCGCATTTTTCGGCGGCCTGGAATACACGGGACATCAGGGCGGGCGTACCATTCCGGGGAATCGTCACCGTCAAATCCCGGTCGCCCACCATGTCCAGAAGGATAAACGCCTTCACCTGCCCAGCCTGTCCTTTCGCCACCAGGCCTGCCGCCATGTGACGACTCCCGTGGAGGCCGTCATTCGGGCCATAGTTTATCTGGCATTCCTCGCCATCCAAAAACGCCAGCCACACCGAAGGTCCTGCACCCGTCCCACCCTTGAGAACCGGCGCCAACGCCAGCAATAAGCCCACCCCTGAACCGGAATCATTGGCCCCGACAAACGAGGGGATGCCAGCTTTCAGGTCATGGTGCGCGGCAAGAATGACCACGCTGGGATCCTTGCCTGGAAATTTGACCACCACATTGGTGAAGGCCCGGATCCCACTGGGGGATGAATCCCGAAACGCATCAAACTCTGCGGGAACCCCCAGTTCAGCCAACCGGTCCTTGATCCAGGCAGCTCGCTGGCCACCCGGGGGAAGCCCGGGCTTTCCGGCCAAGTCGACAAACCGGGAGACTTCACGCAGGGCGTCATCACCCTTCAAGGCCGAAAGAGGATAGGTCGCCACATCCCGGGGAGCGGCGGCGGGAACAGGCTCCTGCCGACCGCACGCCGCACAGAGCAGAAGTCCCGAAAGGACAAGCCGCTTCATCCGCGTTCCGTCAGCCCAAGGAGATCGAGAATGCGGTCCAAGTCGTCATTCGTGTAGAAATCAATCGCGACACTTCCCTTGACCTTCCGGCCATTGGCGGTCGTCCGGCAGGGCTGGACATGGACGCTCGTCCCGAAATGCTGATGAAGCTTATCGGTCAGGTAGACCAGGTGGCTGGAGGGAATATCTTCCTTCCCCGGCGTCTTCTTCCGCGTCACTTTCCGGGAATGCTGGATCATGCGTTCCAGGTCGCGCACCGACAGTCCGTCCTTGATGACGCGCTCGGCCATGCGGCACTGCTCCAGTTCCGTGGCCAATCCCAGCAGCACCTTGGCATGGCCGGCGGAGACCAGCCCCTCGGCCATGAACTTCTTGACTTCCTTGGGCAGTGAAAGCAACCGGAGGGCATTGGCCACCGAGGCGCGACCCTTGCTGACCTTCTTCGCGATCTCGTCCTGAGTCAGGCTGAACTGGTCCGCCAGGGCATGATACCCCTCGGCCTCCTCGATCACGTTCAGGTCGGTGCGCTGGAGGTTTTCAACCAGTCCGATCTCCATGGCTTCCCGGTCGGAGGCCACCCGGAGAATCACCGGTATCTGCTTCAGTCCGGCTTCACGCGCGGCGCGCCACCGGCGCTCACCGGCGATCAGTTCATACCCCTCCTCAACCTTGCGAACCAGGGGGGGCTCCAGGATGCCATGCTCGCGGACCGAGGCCACGAGCTCATCCAGTTGCTCCTTGGAGAAAACCCGGCGCTGCTGAAAGGGACTCGGGGTAATCCGGGCCACATCCACCATCAGGGGACCACCACTGCCGGCCGGCGCCGTCACCGGCGCCGCCTCCACAGGCGTATCCCGGATCAAGGCTCCCAGCCCCCGTCCCAATCCATGTTTCACAGCCGCCATTGTGCGCCTCCCTTGTTATTTGCGGGCAAACAACTGGCCCGCGCGCGCGCGGTCCATCACGGGGCGGGAAACCGGCCCGGTCTTGAGAAGATCGTCATCCGTCTTGGCCGCCTCATCCGCCGTCGCCGCAGGTTCCGTCTCCACCGAGATCTCACCTGTCGCGGATTCAACCGGGCTGATCTCAGACTTGCCGACAAGCGTCACGCCCTCTTCAACCACCAGCCGCTTGGCCTTGAGGTCGCCGGCGACACGCGCGGAACCCTTGAGCTCAATGCGTTCCTTGGCGACGATATTGCCCTTGACCATTCCCTGCACCACGATCGAGGCGGCCGAGATGTTGCCCTTGACGGCCGCACCCTTCTCCACCAGGACGTCCCCGGCGCAAATCAGGTCGCCGTTGACCTTGCCCGCCAGCTTGACACCGCTCGTGCACTTGATCGAACCGGTAATTTCAACATCATCCGCAATAATTGTCTTTGTGTCTTCCATGGCCATTCCCTTGTTTAAACGTTATTTCAACCCTGCCTGCGGCACCGGCCGCAGGATCCCCTCTTCACCAAATCAGCCGTCACGGATACATGCCCACCCGCATCAGGCCCGTTGTTTCCGGCAGCCCGAACAGGAGGTTCATATTCTGCAGGGCGGAACCCGCCTGCCCCTTCATCAGGTTGTCGATGTGCGAGATCACCCGCAGCTTGCGTGTGCGTTCATCCACATCCACCACCAGATTGCAGAAATTCGTCCCGCGCACATGAATGGTTCCGATCGCCGCCGACCGGTCGAAAACCCGCACGAACGCGCTGTCCTTGTAGAATTCACGGTAGAGCGCCACCACCTCCGCCGCCTTGACGTCCTTTATCAGCTGCCCGTAGAGGCAGGACATGATGCCACGGCAAACCGGCACCACCTGGGCGGTGAAGGTAACGCGAACCTCCTGTCCCGCCTGGAGGCTGAGCTCGCGTTCGATTTCACAGACGTGCTGGTGTCCGGCCAGCTTGTAGGCATTCATGTTCTCATAGCGTGCCGGGTAGTGAAACGCCGCATTCGGCTTCTTGCCCGCGCCCGAGACGCCGCTCTTGCAGTCGCAGATGACACTGAACGGATCCACCAGGTGGTGCTTCAGCGCCGGGGAAAGGCCCAGGATGCAACTTACGGCAAAACAGCCGGGATTCCCGACGACCCGCCGGCTCGTATTGATTTCAGACCGGTGGAGCTCGGCCAGACCGTACACGGCCTCCGGCAGCAGGTCAGGCGAGGCGTGTTTGGGATCAAGCCCGATCCGGGTGGCATATTCCGCATAGGCCGCAGGGGTGTTGAACCGGAAATCCCCGCTGTAGTCCACCAGCTTGGCACCGGACGCGAGAATCTCGGGGGCATACTTCATCCCCACCGCATCCGGGGTCGACGTGAAAACGACATCCACCTTGACCTGCGCCGCAGGGTCCCCGGGCGCCAGGATTGGCAGGTCACAAAAACCAGTCAGGTGAGGATACAGTTTGCTGGCCGGCATCCCGGTATCCGTGGCACTCACGAGGCACGCGATTTCAACCCCGGGATGACCCAACAAAAGCTCCACAATACCCACGCCGCCATACCCGCCGGCGCCTATGACTTTTGCACGAATCACGCTCATTCTCCTTAAAAAGTGGAAATATCCGTGAAACCATATCCCCCCCCCTCCCTCATGTCAAGAAACCGTGAAGAGAAGATTTCTTTTCACATATTCCGCACGGGCGGCAGGTGCTGGAGGCGAACCCGGTTGAGGTAGGTCAGGAGGCCGCGGGTGATTCCCTCGGCGATCCGGTCGCGGTAGGAGGCGTCGTCCATTTTGCCCACTTCCCTGGTGTTGGAGAGAAACCCGCATTCCACCAGTGCGGCGGGACAGCTGGCATTCCGGATCACATAGAACCGGGCGCGGCGGATACCCCGGTCCGGTGCCCCCGTGTGGGCGATCATCCCCTTGTGGAGATACTGGGCAAGAACGGCGTTGGCTCCATCAAACCGGTTTCCGGGACAGCTCTTGGTACGCGAACCGGGAAGACGGCTTTCGGCTTCCGCCGTGGTCGGGTAACCGGGGGCGGGAACAATATAGGTCTCGATCCCGGACGTCGCATGATTCCGGGAGGCATTCAGGTGAATGGAGACAAACACATCACCCCCGCACTTGTCCGTGCGCCAGCACCGTTCGTCCAAACCCATCGCCATGTCGCGATCCCGGGTCATGATGACATTCACCTGGCTCTGCCTCAACCGGAGGCGAACCCGTTTGGCGATGTCCAGCGTGTATTTCTTTTCCTGGCGGCTCTGCCCGTTGCTGGCGCCCGGATCCGTCCCGCCATGCCCGGGATCCAGCACCACCAGGAATGAGGAGGCCTTGCGCAGGGCACGGGATGGCAACAGCATCGCCCCGATGGTATCCACGGCATCCACCGGGCTGATGACCCAGTTTCCCGCCCCCTTCATGACGCTGCGGTTCAGGTAGACCGTCAGGCCATTGACCACAACACGCCGGCTTGACGCCTCGAAAATAACCGTGGCCGTGCGGCTCCGGTACACGGCGCTCTTCCCGTACTCGGCGGGCGGCCCGAATCCGTGCGAGGCCATCACCTCGTTAAGCCCCAGCCCGCGGAAAACGACCGCCTCCGCCGTGCCGGCAAGTCCGAGCAGGGCAACCGCCAGGATCCATCCGTACCACCCCTTATATGAGAACGGGTTCATGTGTTTTTTATAGCCGTGAAGGGGGGACTTTGATATATGCGACAAGAGTATGTCAAGCGAGCAGACAAGAATCCTCATAAGATACCGGGTAGGGGAAGAATTATGGCTGAAGTAACTCTTGACCAAGTGCCGCAGAAGACCAGGGAAATGTTCAACCGGGGCTTTGTGGCAATGGAACGTGGAAACCTGGACTACTCAATTGACATGATGACGGCCTGCCTGGAACTGGAGCCCCGCCTCCTTCAGGCCCGAAAATTTCTCCGTTCCGCGCAAATCAAGAAGTTCAAGGCATCAGGCGGCGGGAAAGTCGCGCACCTTGTCTCCACCCTGACCGGCTACTCTACTGCTCTCAAGGTCCAGTCCATGATCAAGACCAAGCCGATGCAGGCGCTCGAGGCCGTCGAGAAGCTTCTCCGTAATGACCCCTTGAACCGCAGCCACATCAAGCTCCTGGAAAAGGCCGCCGAGGCCGCCGGGGAACCCGAGATCGCCATCCAAACCCTGGCCATCGCCCTGGAACACTTCCCGCATGACACCGAACTCCTGGAGCACCTGGGAAAATTGTACATGGACAACGACCAGCCCCGCCTGGGCCGCAAGTGCTTCGAAACGCTCTGCGAACTGAAGCCCAACGACACCGCGGCCCTCAAGCACCTGAAGGATGCCATGGCCATCGACAGCATGTCGAAGGATGGCTGGGAAAAAGTCGGGACCAAGGGCACCAAGTTCACCGACATGATGAAGGACAAGAAGGAGGCCGATGTCCTGGCGCGCGAGTCCAAGGCCGTGGTGGACAAGAACGATGTCGCCATCCTGATCGAGGAAAACAAGGCCCGCATCCAGCGCGAGCCCGGCAACATCAACTACCGCCGCGCCCTGGCCAACCTGTACGCCAGCAACAAGATGTTCAGCGAGGCCATCACCGTGCTCCAGGAGGCCCAGACCGTGTCCGGCGCCAGGGATCCCCAGATCGACCAGACCATCAGCACCATCCGCCTGCAGTCGTTCGACGAGGAAATCCTGAAGCTCAAGGCCGCCAACATGACCGCCGCCGCGGAAGCCAAGCAGCAGGATCGGGACCTGTTCCTGTTCAACGATACCCAGGACCGTGTGGCCCGCTACCCCAACGATCTCCAGATCAAGTATGAATTCGGTGTGCTGCTGTTCCAGCAGGACAGGATCAACGAGGCCATCCAGCAATTCCAGGCGTCCCAGCGGAATGCGCAACGCCGGATCGAATCGTTGTACTACATCGGAATGTGCTTCAAGGCCAAACAACAGTACGACATGGCCATCGAGCAACTCCAGAAAGCCATCTCGGAACTTCCCGTCATGGATGACACCAAGAAGAAGATCATCTACGAACTGGGACTCCTGTTCGATCTCGTCGGCCGCAAGGCGGAAGCCATGGAGCACTTCAAGCAGATCTACCAGCTCGACATCGGCTACCGCGATGTCGCCGCCAAGGTGGAACAGGGCTACAAGTAAGACCGGCACCCGGATGACTTGAATGCCATGAAACACCCCCGCACACGATGCGTTTCCCTGGCGGTGCTCATCATGGCGGCAGCGCTCTTCTCCTGCCGCAGCCTGCCCCCGGGACGTCAGGCGCCCACCCTGTACCAGGTCTCAACCATCAGTGCCCTCATGGACGGGTGCTATGACGGCGTGATCTCATGCCGCGCCCTGCGAGAAAAGGGCGATTTCGGCATCGGCACCTTTGACCGGCTGGACGGTGAAATGATCCTGATCGACGGCTCGTTCTTCCAGGCGCGATCCGACGGCACGGTCGTGCCAGCCGTTAGCCGCATGAGGGTCCCTTTCGCCGCCGTGACCCGATTCCAGGCGGATACCTCGTGCACTCTCACCAATACCCCGGAATTCGATGTCCTGAAAACCCGGCTGGATAACCTCCGCACCAGCGACAACCAGTTTTACGCCTTCCGGGTTGATGGCCTGTTTGATCATGTGAAATACCGGAGCGTGCCGGCACAGTCCAAGCCCTATCCAAAACTTCCCGCCGTAGCGGCCAGCCAGCCGGTCTTCGAAAGGCACTCCCTCCGCGGAACCCTGATCGGATTCTGGTGTCCCGAACATGCCAATACCTTTAATGTCCCCGGGTATCACCTGCATTTCATTTCGGAGGATCGGCAGTGCGGCGGGCATCTTCTCAATTGCAGCCTCCGGGAAGGCACCGCCCGCGCCGGGCGCCTGCCAACCTTCACCGTGTCACTCCCCCAGACCGAGGCGTTCGACCGGTTCAAAACCGGCACCACCCACGTCCAGTCCCTGAAAACCGTCGAGTCCGGAAAATGATTTTCCGTATCGTCATCGTGGACATTCAATCCGCCGCCGCTTATGATTCCCCGCAACCCGTTGACCAAGGATAGCACCATGAGAAAAGCCATCGGATTCGACAATGAACTCTATCTCCGCGAGCAGACCGCCTGCATCCTCGAACGCGTGAACAAGTATGACAAGCTGTACCTTGAGTTCGGCGGCAAACTGCTCTTTGACTACCATGCCGCCCGGGTGCTTCCCGGCTACGACCCCAACGTGAAAATGCGACTCCTCCACCAGCTCAAGGACAAGGCCGAGGTCATCCTCTGCATTTATGCCGGCGATATCGAGCGCAAGAAAATGAGGGCGGACTTCGGCATCTCCTATGACACCGACGCGATGAAACTCATCGACGACCTTCATGACTGGGATGTGGATGTCACCTCCGTGGTCATCACCCGGTATGACAACCAGCCCGCCGCCGACCAGTTCAAGAACAAGCTGGAACGACGAGGCTTGCGCGTCTATACCCACCGGTCCACCCGGGGCTATCCCTCCAACGTCGACCTGATCGTCAGCGACACCGGTTATGGCGCAAACCCGGCCATTGAGACCACCAAGCCGCTGGTGGTTGTCACCGCGCCCGGTCCCGGGAGCGGCAAGCTGGCAACCTGCCTCACCATGCTTTATCACGACCACAGGAAGGGCCGGAAGGCGGGCTACTCCAAGTTCGAGACGTTCCCCATCTGGAACCTTCCGCTAAAGCACCCGGTTAACACCGCCTATGAGGCCGCCACGGCCGATCTCCGCGACGTGAACCTCATCGATCCCTTCCATCTTGAGGCCTATGGCCAGACCACGGTGAACTACAACCGGGACATCGAGGTGTTTCCCGTCGTGAAAAGCATTCTGGAACGTATCAGCGGGGAAAGCCTGTACCGGTCCCCGACCGACATGGGCGTCAACCGCGCCGGGTTCGGGATCTGCGACGATGCCGTCGTGCGGGAGGCGGCCAGGCAGGAAGTTATCCGCCGCTATTTCCGCTATTCCTGCGAGTACGTCATGGGCTCGGCCGACGCGGAAGCCGTCCAGCGCACGGAGCGGCTGATGCAGGAACTCGGGGTCCGCCCGGAAGACAGGAAGGTGGTTCTCCCCGCCAGGCAGGCCGCCATCGAGGCCTCAGCCAGCGGCAAGGGCAACCTGGGAATTTTCTGCGGCGCGGCGCTCGCCCTGCCCGACGGCACCATCATCACAGGCAAGAATTCACCCCTCATGCATGCCGCCTCGAGCGTCATCCTGAATGCCATCAAGACCCTTGCGGGCATCCCCGACAAGATCCACCTCCTGCCCCCGTCGGTTACCCAATCCATCGGCACCCTCAAGCGCGATATCCTGGGCCGCAAGACGGAAAGCATGACTCTGGACGAAACCCTCATCGCCCTGAGCATCAGCGCCACGGCCAACCCCTCCGCCCAGGCCGCGATGGAAAGCCTCAAGCTCCTCTCAGGCGCCGAGCTGCATTCCACGCACATCCCCGCACCGGGCGATGAAGCCGGACTGAAACGGCTGGGAATCAATGTCACCAGCGACCCCCTGTTCCCCACCCGGAACCTCGTGGAAGTGTAAGACAGGTAAAAGCCACCGCTTAATAGCATAGACAATACATTCACCGTACTGGTGGACGCCGACCTCCGGGCGGCGTCTGACCGCGCCCGGAGGTCGCGGTCCACCTTGAGAAT
>JAABPW010000381.1 GCA_011391785.1 Verrucomicrobiota bacterium | reverse complement strand
CGCCTAACGCCGCCCGGAGGTCGGCGTCCACCTTGAGCCTATGCGACCAAGTACCAAAACTCGGAGATGCGCCCCTACTGATCTGGATGCTTGCAAGGCTGTTGCGGTTCCGGCAGGATTCAGGAACTGAGGTGACTATGCGCAAAATACTCTGTCGGTTTAACATGGTGGTGGTTTTTCTGGCCCTTGCAACGATCCTGCTCTCCGGGTGCGCCTCATCGGACATGAAGGGGACGCCCTACTACACCACGGAGCCGGATTCGTCACCCAGGGCGGCCAAGGAACGCATTCCCCTGTGGCCGATCATCTATTACCGGAGCCCCACCCTCTCCGTCCTGTGGCCGTTCTTCGAGAAGTCCGATGAATTCATGACATTGCGCCCCCTCGCCTCCGTCTACGGGCTCGGTCAGGAGAAAAAAATCTACAGCCTGCTCTGGCCGCTGGGCGAGTTCAACCGGGGCGAAAAGGAAAATCGCTTTTTCCCGATGTTCTGGGGTGACCAGTATTGCGTGGGCCTCCCCCTCTATTGGCATTTCGACCATCCCCTGGGTCCGGATGGTGGCCTGGATGCCCTGATCCCGCTCTGGTGGTATTCATCCGACAAGCGGGGTTATTCTTTCAACCTCCTGTGGCCCCTGGTGAATTTCACAAACAAGGGCGAGGAACGCGGCTGGCGCGCCTGGCCTCTCCTCGGCGCCTATTGGCACGGGGCCGACAGCTATTACCGTTTCGCCGCCTGGCCGCTGGCCCACCAGTGGAAACGGGGAACCGCGGAAAAGGGCGACACGGTCCTGCCGTTGTATTTCCGCCACACCACGCCGGATGGACGGCTCTTCCTCTCGCTGCCCTACTCACGGCATCGCAGCCCCGACCGGCAATGGGATCTGGTCCTGCCCCTCCTCTTCAACAGCCGTGATGCCAAAGGGTCGAAAACCATCACCCCGATCTATTCGCAAGGTGGCACCAAGGACCAGAACAAGGCCTGGCAACTCCTGCTCCCCCTTTATTATTCCAGTCGCGACTATGATCAACGCACGGTGATCACCCTGCTCGGCGGATTGAGCAAGGATGCGAAAGGACTCGGCTGGGTGGCCCTGCCCCTGCTGGCCGGCGGGTCGAAGAGCAAGGACTCCAGCAGCACCTGGCTGGGCGGGCCCCTGGCTCATTTCGGACATGGCCCGGGGCGCGCCAGCAGCCACATCTTCCCCCTCTATTATTCCAGCACCAACCAATCCGGCCATACCTTCGTTTCGCTCCCCTGGTCAAGCGGTTCCACCGTCAACGGCCGCAGCTGGCAGCTGATTCCGCCTCTCATGCTACGGAAGACTGATGGTCGTGATCACCTCCTGCTGACCCCGCTTTATGCTTCCGGCACCAGCCATGCAGGACTGGATTTCTGGCAAACACTCATTCCCCTCTGGTATCGATCGGTATCGCCCGAGGAAAAAACCATGGCGACCCTGCTGGGCGGCTGGCAAACCGACGAGACTGGACGCAACTGGCTGATCTGGCCGTTGCTCTCGGGGGGACGGCAAAGCAAGAATGCCCGTGATTACTGGATCATGGCGCCGTTGTTCCATGCCCGCCTGGACAAGGCCGGCCTCTCCTCCCATCTGTTCCCGCTCTATTGGTGGAATGCCCACGACAAGATCCTTCTGTCACCCCTGTATTCGAAGTGGGGCGATCCTGAAACCAAAGGGGAGACCAAGCTGGTGCCGCCGGCCTTGACGCTCTACACCTCAACCCCGGAGCGGAAGGATCTCTGGACCGTAGCGGGCGCCGCTCATTTCAGCTGGGGCGAGAAGCCCGGCTCATCCCATGTCCTGCCGCTGTATTACCGTGACAGGGAGGAAGGGACCTTCCTGTCGATCCCCTGGTCGAGATGGACGTGGGACGACACCACAACCAACACCCTCATTGCCCCGGCCCTGTCCTGGATGACGCGCCAGAAAAACCGGAGCGATCTCTGGCTCGCCGGCCCCATGGCACACTTCAGCTGGGGCCGGAAGGCGGGCGCCTCGCATATTCTTCCCCTCTATTACCGTGACCCGGCGGAAGGAACTTTCCTGTCGATCCCCTGGTCGACATGGACGTGGGACGACACCACAACCAATACCCTCATTGCCCCGGCCCTGTCCTGGATAATGCGCCAGGAAGACCGGAGCGATCTCTGGCTAGCCGGCCCCATGGCACACTTCAGCTGGGGCAAGAAGGCAGGCTCCTCGCATGTTCTTCCGCTATATTACCGGGACAAGGCGGAGGGAACGTTCCTGTCGATCCCCTGGTCGACATGGACCTGGAACAACACCTCGACCAATACCCTCATTGCACCGGCCCTGTCCTGGATGACGCGCCGGGAAGACCGGAGCGACCTCTGGGCCATCGGTCCCATGGCGCACTTCAGCTGGGGCAAGAAGGCGGGCGCATCGCATGTCCTGCCCCTGTTCTACCGGAACAAGCAAACCGACACCTTCATCTCCCTGCCCTATGCCCACTGGCAGGACGGACAGGAGGAGCATGACCTGTATCCGCCTTTGCTGTCCATGTACTCGCGCAACGGGAACGAGAAGCGGCTGGACGCCCTGCTGGGCCTTTTTTCTGAACGGTGGGGCGATGACCGGCATGAGGGATATTGCCTCCCCCTCTACTACCACGACAACTGGGATAAATTCTACACCCTCCTGTTCGGCTGGAACCGTGACGAAAAGGCCGGCTTCTATTATCCGTTGACCCCCCTGGTGGGCGTGCGAACCGGACAGCACTCAGGCGGCTGGCTGTTCCCGCTCTGGTCCCGTGATCACGACAAAAAAGCGGGGCAGACCACCGGCACATTCCTCTGGGGTTCATACCGTTCGGACGGGAATCGCACCGAATCCTCACTCATCCCGTTGTTCGGCTACAATAACCGGGGCCCCGTGCCGGAAACATTCCCCACCAATTCCTGGGGCGGGCGCTATGGCAAGACCTTCTGGAGCCTGCCGGCCATCTGGTACCGGAACACGGTCGATATCTCACAACGCTTTGACAAGCACGGCAAGCAGAGCGGCAAAATGCAAAAGTCCTCGGTCCGCGACCATGGGTGCTTCCCCCTGTGGACCTACACCCACCAGATCACGAAATTTGGCGGCGACGAGACATTCGGGTCATTACTGCTCTGCCTGTACAACTACAAGAGCATCACGAAAACGAACGAGGTCGAGGTGGCGTCAGGGACGTCCTCCACGGAACAAGTCCGCAAGCAGGTTCTCTGGCGGTTCTACCACTATGAGCGCAACAACAAGGATGTGAGCGTCGATATCTTCCCGGCCATCACCTACGACCGAACCGAAGATGGCTTCAAGCGCTGGGCTTTCCTCTGGCGCGCCTTCCGCTATGAGCGCGGCCCGGAGGGCAAGAAGCTGGATATCCTGTTCATTCCCCTGGTTAGGTAGGACAAATGGAGACTCTGATGAACAAAACCGCACTGGTCACGGGCGCCTCACGGGGTATTGGCAGGGAAATCGTGAAACTGCTGTCCGGACGCGGCATCCGGGTGTTCGCCACGGGGCGGGACACCGGGCAACTCGAGTCCCTCCGGAAGGAGACCGGCTGCCTGGCGGCGGCCTTTGACCTGGCCCAGGCCGAAGTCCCGGCCAAGCTCTATGCGGCCGCCAAGGTTGCCCTGGGAACCGCACCCGACTTCCTCATCAACAACGCAGGATTCAACCGCCGGAAAATGCCGGTCACGGACATCACCGCGGCGGACCTGGATGAACATTATGCGGTCAATCTCCGCGCGGCCGTCCTGTTGTGTTCCGAGGCGATGCGCGACATGATCCCGCGCCGGTCCGGGCACATCATCAATGTCGCCAGCACCGTGGTCTGGCACCAGGCCGAAAACTACAGCGTCTATTGCGCCACCAAGTGCGCCCTGCACGGCTTCACCGTCTCCTTGATCAAGGAGGCGCGTGTCCACGGCATCAAGGTCACAGGAGTATATCCCGGCGGCACCGACACCACTTTCCGCGCCCTCGAGCGGCCGGACTACATGCGCCCCGAAAGCGCGGCCAGGATGATCGTGGACACCCTCTTCGCCCCGGACGACGTCGTCGTCCATCAGCTCACTTTCCGCCCGATGGCGGAGACGAATTTTTAGCCCATCAAGACTGTGGTGAAGCCTTCGGTTCAACCGTCTTCTTCCTTGCCTTTGCTTTCCCGGGTTCAGGCATGATGGCTTCAGGATCGTAGTTCGGGTTCTTCACGGGTAAAACCGCATTGATATCCTTCAGGTGTTGACTGATCAATGCGTCCAGGGCCTTGATCTTCTCGGGGTATTCTGCCGCCAGGTTCCTGGTCTCGCCTATGTCCTCTTTCAGGTTATACAGCTCGAAACGGTCAGACTGGTCCTGCTTGTCGCAGAAGAATCGGATGAGCTTCCAGTCGTCACGGCGAACCCACACGGATGGAAACGCACCTGTCGCCGGAACGTAATGAGGGAAGAAGCAGAACAAGGTATCACGCGGGGCACCTGTGCCGAGAAGTGCGGGAACCTGACTCACGCCGTCAAGCTGCACAGCCTGCTTTGGTTGCACTCCGGCCATGTCAAGTAGCGTGGGATACCAGTCCACACTCGACAGGAACACTTCACTGCGCGCGCCAGGCTTGACCTTGCCGGGCCAGATGACAATACAGGGCTCGCGCGTACCGCCCTCGTAAATGGTCGCCTTGCCCCCGCGCAATGGCGCGTTGCTGGTGGGGGGAATGCCGTTAACCCGGTCATACATATTGCCGCCGTTATCTGAAAAGAACACGATGATTGTATTCTCACTGAGCTTCAATTCATCCAGCACACCGAGCAATCGTCCCACGGCTTCATCGAGACTCTGCACCATGGCTCCATAAACAGGACACCGCTGCGGGTTATTCGGATCGGCCTTTGCCCGGTACCTGGCGGTCAGGTCGTTCTTGGCGTCAAACGGGGCATGAACTGAAAACGCCCAGTAATTCAGAAAAAAACGTTTATCCTTGTTCGTCCTGATGAAGTTGATCGCCTCATCGCACATCCGGTCCTCGATATGCTCGCCCGGCTTCCCGGCAAACTTCAGTGCCGGCGGGAAACGCCACGGTGCGACAAACGAGCCGGCCGGGCCCGGTCCGGGATAATGCGGCACGTCCACATCGAACCCCTGCTGCAAGGGACTGTACGGCTCCTCGCCGAGATGCCACTTGCCGAAATGACCGGTCACGTAGCCGGCATCATGCAGGGCTTCAGGCAGCGTGTAGTATCCGGTTTTCAATCTCGACGCGCTTTCCACCTGGATCGCGCGGTGATAGGGGGCGGCCTTCTTGGTCAACCTGCCCTCCAGCTGAACCTGCGGCTCATGGCAGCAGGGCATGGTGATGCCAGTCCTTGCGGGATAAAGCCCCGTCATGATGCTTGCCCGCGTGGGTGAGCACAGGGGATTCGCCGCATAAGCCCGGGTGAACATCATCCCGCGCCTTGCGAGGCTGTCGATATTCGGCGTCGCGCAGAACTTGCTCCCGTAGAGACTCGTATCCATCCAGCCAAGATCATCCGCCAGGATGAAAACGATGTTCGGTTTGTTCGTCGCGCCTTCAGCCGCCATTCCCGTATCACACCGCAGCGATGCGCCAAGGCACACAACAGCGAATACCACCCGCAAACCAGCCGACCCGACAAAATCACGACAATTCATTTAGCGCTCCCATTCTCGTACCATAAAGACCTATCGATTTTGCAAAATAACCCATGCTAAACGGGTTATGCAAGGGGGCGCGTTAAAAATCAGGAGTCAGAATTCAAATTACAGGAGCCAGAATGCGGGATCAGTTTTCCCTGTCTTCCGTCTTCCGACTTCGGACTTCTATATTCTGACTCCTGACTTCTTCCTCCAGCTATGCCCCCAAATCCTTTTGCACGGCTTTGGTCAGTTCCTTGATCCAGTGGTCAACGGTCTTGGTTTGACGGGCTTCGACCAGCAACCGGATCTTGTTCTCGGTCCCGGAATAGCGGACAATCATCCGGCCCTGCTTGCCAAGATCCTGCCGGGCCTGATCCATTACCCGGGTCAGGGTGGGAAGCGATTCGATCGGCTGCCGGGATTTCACCTTCAGGCTGACCAGCTTCTGGGGATATTCCTTCATGCAGTCGGCCAGTTCCGCCAAGGGCACCTTCTGGTTCTTGAGAAGCTTGAGGACCTGGAGGGCGGTAATGATGCCATCACCGGTAGTGGCATAGTCCATCAGGATGACATGGCCGCTCTTCTCGCCACCGACATTGGCGTTCGTCTTGCGCATGCGCTCGATGACCATCCGGTCGCCGACATCCGTCACATCCACTTTGATGCCGGCCTTGTTCATGGCCTCGATCAGCCCCAGGTTGCTCATCGTGGTAGTCACAAGCGTATTGTGCGCCAGTTGCTTCTGCTCCTTGAAAGCCAAAGCACACATGGCCAGCACCCGGTCACCATCCACCACCCGGCCCCGTGAATCACAGAAGAACAGACGGTCGGCATCGCCATCGAAAGCGATTCCAAGATCAGCCTTTTCCTTCCGCACCACCCGCGCCATGGCTTCGGGATGCAGGGCGCCACACTTGTTGTTGATGTTGTAGCCATCCGGCTCAACGGAACACGCGGTGACCTTGGCTCCCAGCTCCTTGAAAATCAGCGGGGCAATGTGATAGGCCGCACCGTTGGCGCAATCCATAACGATCTTGAGCCCAGAGAGGTCCTGGTTCTTGATGGTGCTCTTCGCGAATTCGATGTACCTCCCGCGGGCATCCTCGATACGGTACGCCTTGCCCAGCTGGTCGCTACGGATGTGCTCGCTGCTCAGCTCGCCAGAACTGATATGGCGGGTGATCTCGGTCTCCAGATCGTCGGAAAGCTTGAACCCGTCTTTTCCGAATATCTTGATTCCGTTGTCATCAAAGGGATTATGCGACGCGGTGATCATGATGCCCACCTCCGCCCCCATGGACTTGGTAAGATGGGCAACGGCAGGCGTGGGAACCGGCCCCACCAGCATCACATCCATCCCCATGGAGACCAGGCCGCTCGTCAGCGCGGTTTCCAGCATATACCCGGAAAGACGAGTATCCTTGCCGATGACCGCCCTGAAGGCTCCGTGTCCTGATGCGCCAAGGACATGAGTCCTGAACACATGCGCCAGCGCCTTCCCGACTTGCAGGGAAACTTCCGGGGTGATGGGATAACAATTGGCCCGACCCCTGATACCATCCGTTCCGAATAGACGATCCATGATGCACCTCAGATTGAATATGAGCATTGATACTTACATCAAATGAACCCTCTCAGCAAGAAAGTATGACTGAATCTCCCCTATTCCCTCCACCGGTTGATTATGTTACTAGTGAACCATCCAAAGGGTAACAGGCCATGGCCACGGTAACGCTTAAAGATGTGAATAAATGGTATCCCGGAAATATCCGGGCGGTGGCCGATTTCTCGCTAGCCGTCAAAGACGGCGAATTCGTGGTGCTGGTGGGCCCTTCCGGATGCGGCAAATCCACCACCCTGAGAATGGTAGCCGGCCTGGAGGAACTCTCTGGCGGCACCATCGTGATCGGCAACCGGATCGTAAACGATATCCCCCCGAAGGACCGTGACATTGCGATGGTGTTCCAGAACTACGCCCTCTACCCCCACATGACGGTCCGGGAGAACATGGCGTTCGGCCTGAAGCTGCGGAAATTCCCCAAGGCTGAAATCACAAGCCGGGTCGAGGAGGCCGCCAGGATCCTGGGGCTGGACACCTTGCTGGACCGGCGCCCCAAGGCCCTTTCCGGCGGCCAGCGGCAGCGCGTGGCGGTCGGGCGGGCCATCGTCCGCAAGCCATCGGTCTTTCTTTTTGACGAGCCCCTCTCCAACCTGGACGCCAAGTTGAGGGTCCAGATGCGGACGGAAATCATCCGGCTCCATGCGAGACTGGGAGCCACCATGCTCTATGTGACCCATGACCAGGTGGAGGCCATGACCATGGGACAGCGCATCGTGGTGATGAAGGACGGGGTGGTCCAGCAGGTGGATGACCCGATCTCGCTGTACGACCGCCCGGTAAACCGGTTTGTGGCGGGATTCATCGGAACGCCACCCATGAACTTCGTGGAAGGCCATCTCATGAGACAGGGCGAGCGCCTGATGTTCGACGGGGGTTCGGGAATCCACCTGCCCGTTCCGCACTCCGCCAAGGAGAAACTCGCCGCCTATTGCGACAAACCTGTCACCCTGGGTCTACGTCCCGAAGATATCGGCTCAGCCGCGGCAGAATCGGCGAGTGAAGGGCGCATCCGGGCAACCGTAGACGTGGTGGAACCGATGGGATCCGAGAGCTATGTCTATTTCCGCACCCCCCAGACCCTCCTGGTAAGCCGGGTTGATGCCCACCGGACATTTATGCCTGGCCAGGAAGCGACCCCCGCCATCTACGTCGACAAGGCGCACTTCTTCGATCCGGCTACGGAAAAACGGATCGGGTGACAATTCCATCCATGGAATATCCCCTCTATTTCCCGGGGGCGGCAGGCAGAGGCCTTATCTCATAGGACGCGGAATACGTGCCGGCCTTGATCTCGCCCCGGGCGGCGGACTTCTGCATCTCAATCCTGATCAGGAGGCCATCCGTGGCCCCGACCACGGCGGAGAGCCAGCGGACCTGAGAGGACGTTTCATCCTTCAACAGTTTGTCGATGCCGGTCCCGACCTTCGGCTCCCGATTCCCACCATCATCAAACGCGAATTCCTGGACAACCGAACAGTACCCCGCTTCCTGAACTTTCACCTGTCCATCCCAGTTCTGATAAAACCGGCTTGCACAACGAGGAATGAGCTTATCCAGGTCGCCCCAGTTCAGGTACAGATAAGCAACATACGGCCGCTCCCTTTTCCCCTCCTGCGGGATCGCATAAGTCACAAATCCATCAAGCTTGTTGCTCACCGATGTCTGGTGCTGGAACGACTTGTCCTTGTACTTGGAGATCTCAGCCAGGATATTCTTGCGCACAACGGCTTTGCCACCCCCCTTCGCACGGGCGGCTTCCTCGATGGACGGCTTCTGCGCCGGAGCCGTTGCCGGCTTTTCCGCAGCCGCTACAAGCTGTAATGAGGACAATAACAAGGCGATATGGACTGTCAGCCGGTTCATGCGTACCTCCTGATTAAGACTTACCCTATATAACGGAGGAACGAGAAGAATATTGCAAAATAGTCAAAACAGCCCAACCGGAATCCAGTTCGCAATCATAGCCGGAATCGCAATCTCTTGTCCCAGAAGAGATTACGATTGCACTGAATCGGAAAATATCAAAATAACAATTTTAAATATGCTTCGATAATTCAAGCAAATCGGGGTTGCAGTGATCATGAAGAATTGCCTGGGCTGCGGTTGACATCGAGGCGCCCTGATAACCGAAAAAATGATTACAGACAATCAGGGAGCTTCACCTTGTTGACTGACCGCACCAGCGAGAGACAGGACAATGATTCGTTCTCCAGTAACCGTGCTGATGTCAGTATGAAAGCTCTTGACTGACTGACCGGTAATATCCCGGATGATGGTTTCGAGAAGTGGGCGCGCTTTCTCCAGTAGTTCCATCCGCACTTGCTTGATTAGGGAGCGACCATGCCCCTCCGTGTCGCTTCGGGCCAGTTGCCGCTCGGCTGGCGTCAACACGCCATGCAGTCGCACGATAATGATATCGTCCAGCAAGTATGTTCGCGTCTCTTCGGGACCGCGCCCCATGTACTCACGCTCGAACTTGACGATGGCCTCGCTAATCTCAGCCTCCATCTGTCCTTTCGTTTTCATGTGATAAAAACTAGCATAAGATGCAACCCTGCGCCACGGAGATTTGCATTTGACTCATCTCCTCCGTTGTAGCGTTGCTTTATCTATTCTATTACCAGATTGCTTCTCGCACCCAGCCTTCGCAAGGCAGGAATTTGTGATATGCACTCTGGCGGCAAAGGCTAACGCCTCCGGTGAAGCGGACCGCAGACGGCGCACATCATGGTGACAACACACAGAAACCCTTGGAGGAACAAACAAGCCATCCGGCACGCTCACCCCTTCCACCAATGCACCGTGCATGACGATGACGCGTGCACCCAATGTGGAGTTGAAGATAACGGAATTGAACCCAACAAAACCGCCGCACCCAATACGGCACGGCCCGTGAACGACAGCACCATGTGCGATAGACGTGCCCGGACCAATGGACACACTTGTTCCGCCGAGTGCATGAATGATTACACCGTCCTGCACGTTGGCTTCCGCGCCAATGGTGATCGGCATGACTGTTCCGTCCGGACCAGGTTCGTCAGCGCGAATGACCGCACACGGCCCCACATACACTTTAGCCTCAATCCGTATGTTGCCGATGATCACCGCGCTTCGATGGATAAAGGCGGTCTTGTCTACTTGTGGGATGTCACCCGAGCTGTTCGCTTCAAAGTTCATTGACCAGACCCCTGCGATTCGGCCTCGAAGAGTTCTGCCGGCCCTAATGTTCCTGAAATTTTTTGAGAGCCTGAACGGTATCCGGGTGGAATTCAACATCCGACGGGCTCCCGAGATGGCCACGATCCTCGATAATCGTGCCATCTCGGTCCAGAAATACCACTGG
>JAABPW010000380.1 GCA_011391785.1 Verrucomicrobiota bacterium | reverse complement strand
GCCTGTCGTGGGCTGGATCCAGCACTGTTGACTGATCCAGATTGCGCATTTTGTCATCAAGCCTATCCCATCGGCTTTCCACTGCTCCTGACATTCTGCTATCTCTGGATGGGCGGCGCCGAGGAATGGGTTATCAAGCTGGTTCCTGTATTCGCAGGCTTCGGTGCTGGCATTCTCTTGTATAGAGCATTGCGGTGGTCCAGCACTAGCCGTCTGGTTGCTGCGACCGGTGCTCTTCTGTTCTGTTCGGGTGAGGTCTTCACTCGACAGAGTACATTTCTAGAGGCAGAAACCATATTTCTCTTGCTCGTCTTGCCCGGCTTCGTTTTTCTCATGGCCTACCTGAAAGGAAACGTCCACGCTCACCTTTGGCTGGGGGCGCTGTTTCTCTTCGGTGGTGCGTGCATCAAGCAGGAAGGCACGGTATTTCTGGTGTTGGGAGTGGGCCTTGTCGCCCTGTTCAGCGGGCTTTTCAAGTTCAAATCCGCACCGGGCCGGGCGCTCCTGGATTTCGGCGGCCTCATTCTTGTAACGGCCGTTTTTATTTTACCATGGTGGTTGTATGTCCGCCATCACGCGTTACCGGTGGATGATTTTAGCGTAGCTGTTCCGGCAGGTCGGCCCCTTGTGGAGAATCTGGCTGTGTGGCGGATGGGGCTGAAATCTTTCGGGGAACTGATGTTCACCATGCCGTCGTCGGTTTCATGGATTTGGTGGCTGGCGACGATGGGAGTGGTGATACACCTGCGGACAATCTGGCGGCGAAGAGAATTGCTATTCCTGCTTGCTGCGAGCTGGCTATTGGTGCTGGTGTTCGGTTCGGCTTATGTGTGCTCGGTTTATACAGACCGGCTGGATTGGCACATGCAAGCCAGCGAGCGTCTTCTGCTGCTTCCGACCGCGCTCCAATTGATCGTGGCCGTGATGATATGCCGGCGCGAAGGAGCCGTGGAGATCCACAGGAAAATGGTTCCTTAGACCCAGAGCTGGCGGTCCAGGGTCCGGTACTGGATGGCTTCCTGCATGTGGTGCGCCTCGATCGTCTTCCTGCTTTCCAGATTGGCAATGGTCCGGGCTACCTTGGCAACTGGACTGGCTCTTCAAAATTTCTTGAGTGTCATGAGGCACGGGTAGATGCTATAATTTCAAACATGGCGGACGAAAGCAAAGAACTGGAACAGGGCGATCTTGTTGAGATGGATTTCCTTGAGAGGGTCATGGCTCGAATTCCGAATGATGTCGATGTGCTGGAGGCCCTGGGTGACCTCTATACGCGCGTTGGTCGTTATGAGGATGGTTTGGCCATCGATCAGAAGCTGACCAAGCTTGAACCCGACGACATGACCATCTGGTATAACCTCGGTTGCAGTCTGGCCTTGCTCAATCGCCGTGAATCGGCGCTGGCCGCCCTCAAGCGAGCCGTTGAGCTGGGGTATTCCGATCTCGACTGGATGAAGCAGGATAGCGACCTGAATTCGTTGCGCGAGGATCAAACCTTCAAGGCTCTGATGAGCCGGATCGCCTGACGGCGGCGTGAAACAAACCTTACCATCCTGGCCGCGGGCGTTGGTCCGCTGGTTCGAGCGGGAACACCGCCCGATGCCATGGCGGAGCGACCCGTCGGCATACAAGGTCTGGGTCAGCGAGATCATGCTGCAACAGACGCAGGTGGTGACCGTGATCCCCTATTTCGACCGTTTTGTTCTCCGATTTCCCTCGTTCAAGGCGCTCGCTTCCGCCGATTTGCAGGATGTCCTCAAGTTGTGGGAGGGGCTGGGCTATTATTCCCGCGCCCGTAACCTTCATCAGGCGGTTCGGTTGATTGTCGGGCAGTTTGGCGGGCGCCCCCCGGAAACGGCGGAGGGGTTGCGTCAATTTCCCGGGATTGGCGCCTATACCGCCGCGGCCATAGCCAGTATCGCCTTTGGTGAGCCTGTTCCCTCGGTAGATGGTAATGTGCTCCGGGTTTGCAGTCGGCTGTGGGGCCTTGATACGCCGATGCGCGACAAGGCCTTGGCGGACGATGTGCGGGCGCGGCTGACGCCCCTGATTGCCAGGGTCAATCCGTCCCATTTCAACCAGGCGATGATGGAAACCGGCGCCCTGATCTGCAAGCCGCGAAACCCGCAGTGCGGACAGTGCCTGCTGTCCCGTGATTGCGTGGCGTTCAGGACAAACCGGACGGATGAACTGCCGGTGGTCGAGAAGGCGGGGAAAGTTCCGCACTACCGGATTGCCGTCGGGGTCATTTGGAAACGCGGCAAAATCCTGATCGCGCGCCGGGGTGAGAAACAGATGCTGGGCGGCCTGTGGGAATTTCCCGGGGGCAAGCTGGAAAAGGGCGAGACCCCCGAGCGGGCCGCCGCCCGTGAGATCAGGGAGGAGACCGGGCTGACCGTCGGTGTCGGGGCGCCGGTCGCCACCGTGAAGCATACCTATTCCCATTTCAAGATCACGATGACGGCCTTCCGGTGCGAGTGGGTGTCTGGTCGTGCCAGGCCCAAGGCCTCGGTGGAGCTCAAGTGGATTGCGCCGGCTGAACTGACGGATTATCCCATGCCCCGCGCGAACCGCAGGATTGCGGAGGTGATATGAGTGAATTTGAAAAACTGGTTGGGGCGCGGTTCAGTTGCCGGGCGTATCGGCCTGATGCGGTGCCGCGGGCGGCTCTGGAAAAAATGCTTGAGGCGGCGCGGCGCGCGCCTTCGGCCTGCAACCAGCAACCCTGGCGGTTTGTCGTGGCCACGGATGCGGCGCTCCGGGCGCGCTTGCTCGATGAGGGGACGCTTCCGGGCCTTCGTATGACCTGGGCGACAACGGCGCCGGTTATTCTGGTGTTGGGCATCAGGAAATCGGTGATCACGCACCAGGTGGCGCCCCTGTTGTCTAAAGTGGACTATCCTCTGCTGGACTTGGGGATCGCGGGGGAGCATGCGGTCCTTCAGGCTGCGGAACTGGGGCTTGGCACCTGCTGGATCGGCTGGATCCGGCCCGGAGATGTGCGCCGGATCGTGGGCTGGCCCCGGGACATCACGCCACAGGCCCTGATCACTGTCGGGTGGCCAGTCTCGCGCCCGGAACGTGAATCGCCGCGGCTGTCCCTGGATGAAACCGTGACCTGGCGGTAGTGATCAGGTGCGATTTAACTTCGTTGCATCGCACCGAGAATTCAGGAGTAAGGAGTTAGAATTCAGAAATGATCACCAACAACTTCGCCATGACGCTTCTTTCTGACTTCTGACTACTGACTCCTGTGCGAATTCAAGATCGTGCTGCATCACACCCTGATGATTTGAGGTTCCCTTTTCTTCTTCTGGCTGGAAGGGGCGATGTGGTACATATTCCCCTGATTTTATCACGGAGGATACCATGCAGGATTTTGAAAAACTGGGTGTGTTTTATCTGGGCAAGGAAATGGATCCGGCCAAGGGAGCGGTCACCGAAAACCTGCTCCTGTATGATTCCAAGGACCTGACCACGCATGCGGTTTGCGTCGGGATGACGGGAAGCGGCAAGACGGGATTGTGTGTGGGGTTGCTGGAAGAGGCGGCCATTGATGGCATTCCCGCCCTGATTATTGACCCCAAGGGCGACCTCGGAAACCTGCTTCTGGCCTTCCCGGGGCTTCAGCCATCCGAATTCCGTCCCTGGGTGGATCCCGATGAGGCGGCCCGGCAGGGATTGCCGGTGGATGAGTTTGCCGCCCGGACTGCGGAGGCCTGGAAGAACGGCCTAACCGCCTGGGGCCAGGATACGGCCCGCATCGCCCGCTACCGGGATGCCGTTGACATAGCCATCTACACGCCGGGCAGTTCGTCCGGTCTTCCCCTTTCGGTGCTCAAGTCTTTTGCGGCGCCTTCCGCTGAAGTGCTTGCCGATGCCGCGACGCTGCGTGACCGGATCACCGCCTGCGTGGCCGGGCTGCTCGGAATCGCGGGCATCCAGGCGGATCCGGTGAAGAGCCGTGAGCATATCCTGATCGCAAACATTCTTGACCAGACCTGGCGGGCCGGACGCGGGATTGATATTCCCGGCCTGATCAACGCCATCCAGAAACCGCCGTTCGACAAGGTGGGCGTGTTTGATGTGGAGACCTTCTTTCCGGCCAAGGATCGGCTTGAACTGGCCATGGCGCTCAACAACCTGCTGGCCGCGCCAGGCTTTTCCGCCTGGATGGAAGGCGAGCCGATGGATATCCAGAGGCTCCTGTATACGCCTCAGGGAAAGCCGCGGCATTCCATCATTTCCATCGCGCATCTCTCTGACGCGGAGCGGATGTTCGTGGTCACGCTCCTGCTGAACGAGATGATCAGCTGGATGCGGACCCAGTCAGGAACGACCAGTCTCAGGGCCTTGCTTTATATGGACGAGATCTTCGGGTATTTCCCGCCCTCGGCCATGCCGCCCTCCAAGACACCCATGCTGACCCTGCTGAAGCAGGCCCGGGCCTTCGGGGTCGGGGTGGTGTTGTCCACCCAGAATCCCGTGGATCTGGATTACAAGGGGCTCTCCAATGCGGGAACCTGGTTGATCGGGCGGCTTCAGACCGATCGCGACAAGGCGCGGGTGATGGATGGACTGGAAAGCGCGATCCCCAACGGATTCGATCGCCAGAAACTGGAAACCATGATGGCGCAACTGGGCAAGCGCACCTTCCTGATGCATAATGTTCACGAGGACACCCCGGTATTATTCCAGAGCCGGTGGACCTTGTCCTACCTGCGTGGGCCCATGACGCCCAGACAGATCCAGGCGGTCATGGCCGGGCGGAAGGCGCAGGCTCCCGTGGCTTCCCCTGTGGCGGCGGTCCCGGCACCGGTTGCCGTTGCACCCGCGCCAGTGCTGCCTGAATCCGGATCACGTCCGATGACGCCGTCTGGCGTGACGGAATATTTTGTGGCCGGGGTGCGGGCAGGAACGACGTACCGGGCGGGTGTGGTGGGGTTGGGCAAGCTTCACTTTGTGGATGCCAAGGCCGGAGTGGATGCCTGGGTGCCGACGGCCCATATGGCCTCCTTTTCGGCAACCGGCGCCGATCTCTCCTGGGACTCGGCCCAGGTGCTGGAGGGGGGCGAAGGCACGCTGGATACCGAGCCGGCGCCCGGGGCGCGGTTCGGTGAAATACCCGCGGCGGCGTTGCGGGCCAAAAACTACGAGCTCTGGGCAAAGGCGCTGAAATCCTGGTTGTATCAAGGGGTGTCCCTTGATCTGATTTCCTGTCCCGCCCTCAAGGCGATATCCAGGCCGGGTGAAGCCGAGGGGGATTTCCGGGCACGGCTGACCCAGACGCTCCGCGAGAAGCGGGATCAGGACGTCGAGGAGTTGCGCCGGCAATACGCGACGAAGTTGGCGGCGGTACAGGAGCAGTTGCGCCGGGCCCAGGCGCGGGTGGAGGTCGAGAAGTCCCAGATGGGGCAGCAGGCGATCCAGACGGCTATTTCCATCGGCGCCACGGTGCTGGGTGCATTTTTCGGGCGCAAGTCGATGAGTGTTGGAAATGTAGGCCGCGCGGCTACGGCGATGCGCGGCGCCGGCCGGACCCTGCGGGAGCGGGGTGATATCCAGCGCGCGGGCGAAAGCGTTGCCGCCGTGCAGGTCCGGATGGACGCGCTTCAACAGGAATTTGACCAGGAAACGGCCAGGATCCAGAACGCCTGTGATCCCGGCTCGCTGGAAATCACCCCCATCCAGTTACGCCCAAGGAAGACCGATATCACGGTCACGGCTGTGGCGCTGGTTTGGACGGGCTGAAAAGGGTCATCTTTTACTTGGCGGTGGGAATCAGGGTGGGGTAAACTTCCGGCTGTGAAAAGAAAACCAAAATTTGTCGTTCGGAATGCCGGCTTCACGGATGCCGATGGGATCTACAGTCTGGTCAAAGCCTATCCCAAGGAGCTCCTGCCGCGGCCCATTTCAGACATCGCGGAAAACATCGACCGGTTTATTGTCTGCGAGCGGAAAGGCGAGATTGTCGGGACCGTTTCCTACGCCATCCTGCCGGAAATCGGCCATGCGCGGCATCCTTCGGTCGAGGTGAAGTCGCTGGCGGTCAAGAAGTCCCTGCGAAAGCATGGAGTGGGGCGGTTGCTGGTCGAGGCGGCAATCGAGCGGGTACGGGGCCTGAAGCCCTCCCAGATCATCTGTCTCACCTTTACGCCCGGTTTCTTCGCCAAGATGGGCTTTCACGAGGTTCCGAAAGCCTCCCTGATGCACAAGCTGTACATGGGGTGTATCAATTGCGCCAAGTATGACTCCCCCTTCACCTGCCCTGAAGTGGCCATGGCCATGGACGTTTGAATTTTTCCCCTCTCCAATGACTCCCTTTGTCCATCTCCACGTTCATACCGAGTACAGCATGCTGGACGGTGCCTGCCGCATCAAGGACATGGTGGGTGCGGCCCAGTCGATGGGCATGACGTCCGCCGCGATTACCGATCACGGCGTGATGTACGGGGTTGTGCCGTTCTATGAGGCGGCGCGTTCCAAGGGGATCAAGCCCATCATCGGGTGTGAGGCCTATATCACCGGCGGGAGCCGCTTTGACCGGAAGGCGGAGGGTCCCAACAAAACGCAGGCTCATCATCTGGTGCTCCTGGCGACCAATGAGCTGGGCTACCGCAACCTGGTCCGGCTGATCAGCGCCGCGCACACGGAGGGTATCTACTACAAACCCCGTATCGATCACGATATCCTATCGAAGCATGCCGACGGCCTGATCGGTCTCTCGGCCTGCCTCAAGGGGCAGGTTCCCGGCAAGCTGCTGGAGGATGATGAGGCGGGCGCCATCGAGATGGCGGGGCGGTATTCCGACATCTTCGGCAAGGATCGCTTTTTCCTGGAAGTCCAGGACCACCTGATGCCCGAGCAGCGCAAGGCGAACAAGGGGCTCATCGCACTGGCCAAAAAAACAGGGCTTGGCCTGGTGGCGACAAACGATGTTCATTACCTGAAACGGGAACACGCAGAGGCGCATGAGATGATGCTCTGCCTCCAGACCCAGACGGTGCTCAGCGACCCCAAGCGGATGAAGTATCCCTCCTCGGAGTTTTACTTCAAGAGCGGGGACGAGATGGCCCAGATCTTCCGTGAAATTCCCGAGTCCATCAGCAACACGGTCCGGATCGCCGAGCGGTGTAACTTCGAATTCGATTTTTCCGGGCTTCATTTCCCCCTGTTCAAGGTGCCCCCTTCGATGTCACAGAAGGAATACCTTCTCAAGCTCTGCCATGAAGGGCTTCTCAAGCGCTACGGGTTGACGGATCCGGCCCATCCCCGTGACGACCGGGAGAAGGAACTGGTCACCCGCTGCGACTATGAGGTGTCCATCATAGAGACGACCGGGTTCATCAACTATTTCCTCGTGGTGTGGGATTTCATCCATTTTTCAAAGATGCACAAGATTCCCGTGGGACCCGGGCGCGGCTCAGGTGCGGGAAGCCTGGTGGCCTATCTGCTAGAGATAACCGGCATTGACCCGATCCGGTACGAGCTCATCTTCGAGCGGTTCCTGAACCCCGAGCGCGTGTCGCCCCCGGACTTTGATATTGATTTCTGCCAGACCAGGCGCGGCGAGGTGATTGAGTACGTCAAGGACAAGTACGGCCGCGAGAACTGCGCCCAGATCATCACCTTCGGCTCGCTGGGGGCAAAGACGGTCATCCGCGACCTGGGCCGGGTCCTGGAACTGCCGTTCTCGGAGTGTGACCGCCTTGCCAAGCTGGTGCCTGACGATCCGAAGCTCAAGCTGGCGGACGCCTTGGAGCTGAATCCCGATTTCAAGAAAGCCTATGCGACCGAGGAAAACTGCAAGCGCATCCTCGATTATGGCTTTGTGCTGGAAGGGCTGCTGCGCAATGCCGGCACCCATGCCGCCGGCGTGGTGATCGGCGAGAAGCCCCTGATCGAGATTGTCCCGCTGGCCCTTGACAAGGACGGGCAGATCATCACCCAGTACGCCATGGACCCCATCGGCAAGATCGGCCTGCTGAAGATGGACTTCCTCGGCCTGAAGACGCTGACGGTGATCCAGGAAGTGGTGGATCTGGTCAAGCTGACCCGCGGCGAGACGCTGGACATGGAGACTATCCCGACGGACGACAAGGCGACCTTCGAGCTGTTCCAGCGTGCCGACACGGTCGGGGTGTTCCAGTTTGAAAGTGAAGGGATGCGCGACAGTCTCCGGAAGCTGGGACCGACGGTGATCGAGGAGCTGATCGCCATGAACGCCCTTTACCGGCCCGGCCCGCTGCAGTTCATTGACAGCTTCATCAACCGCAAATTCGGGCGGGAGAAGATCGAGTACGGGCATCCCAAGATGGAGGCCATTCTCAAGGGCACCTACGGCTACATGATCTACCAGGAGCAGGTGCAGCGGGTGACCAATGTTCTGGCCGGCTTCTCGCTGGCCCAGGGCGATATCCTGCGCCGCGCCATCGGCAAGAAAAAGCCCGAGGAAATGGCCAAGATGAAGGCCATGTTCGTGGAGGGCTGTGCCAAGACCAACCACATTCCCGCCCGGAAGGCCGAGGAAATCTTCGCGATGATCGAAAAATTCGCGGGCTACGGGTTCAATAAATCCCATAGCGCCGCGTACAGCGTCGTGGCGTTCCAGACCGCCTACCTCAAGGCTCATTATCCCGAGGAATTCATGTCGGCGCTGCTCTCGAGTGAAATGGGCAACCTCGACAAGATTCCGACGTTTATTGCCGAGTGCCGGGCGATGGGCTTGGAGGTGCTTCCTCCCCACATCAATGCGAGCGAGGTCCGCTTCGGCCCCTCCACGGGGGCCGTCCGTTACGGCCTGGCCGGAGTCAAGAACGTGGGCGAGGGCGCGTCCCGTGAAATCGTCGAGGAGCGGAAGCGGAATGGGCCCTACAAGGGACTGATGGATTTCTGCACGCGGCTTCAGGGGCAGGTGATCAACAAGAAGGTGATGGAAAGCCTGATCCGGTGCGGTGCCTTCGACCTGCCCGATGCAGACCGGGCGCAACGGTTTGGCGGCATCGATTTCGCCCTGAACCGGGCCTCGTCCGCCGCCCGCGACAAGTCGTCTGGCCAGACGAGCCTGTTCGACCTGATGGGATCGGAGCCCCAGGTAACCATGGATGACAAGGCTCTGCCTGCGGCAGACAAGTGGTCGGAAAGCGAACAGCTGGCCGGCGAACGGGAATTGCTGGGAACCTATATGACCGGTCATCCGCTCAGCCAGTATGCCCGCATGCTGGAGCGCTATCAGCTGACGAGCGTGAAGCGGCTCGCGGAGGTTGAGGCCGGAAAGATGACGCGGCTGGGGGGGCTGATCTCCCTGTTGACTCCGAGGCTGACCAAGAAGAAGGAACAGATGGCGATCCTGAAGCTTGAGGATATGGACGGGAGTGTCGAGGTTCTTGTCTGGCCGGATGCCTACCGCGACAACAAGGCGGCGCTGGTGCAGGATCAGGCGGTGATGGTGTGCGGCGAGGTCCGGATTGAGGAGGGGACGCCCCGCCTCATCGCCGCCGAGGTGTACCCTCTCCGGGATTGTCCGGATCTTTTCGTCGAGCGGGTGAGTCTCCATTTCCCGACAGGCGAGCTGAGCGGAAACAAGGATCTCATGGTCCGTGTCCGGGATATTCTCAACGCCCACCCCGGACGGACCGATGTTCATATCTGCCTGGAGTTCCCCTCGGGGGAAAAGGTGTTCCTCAACACGGATCACCTGTACAAGGTGACCTGTGATGAATCGCTGGTAACGGAGCTGGAACACGTTCTGGGCGAAAGTTCGGTGTATGTGGCCGTCAATCCGAATCCCTGCCGCAAACCCCGCAAGGAACGTCAATACCGCAGGAACGACAACGGAGCCGGCGGCTGATAATCATGGAAACCGGACATAAAACAGCCGCTCACTACCTGCTCAAGATTCCCGACGGGACGGTTTATGGCCCCGTGGATGTTGCCACGTTGTGCATGTGGGCGGCGGATGCCCGGGTGATTCCGGGCTGCCTGTTGTCGGAAGACCGCGACACCTGGTTCTCCGTGGAAATCCTGCCCGAACTGAGGCTCAACTGGACCGTGCGGTTTGAGGATGGAACCCTGTATGGGCCGATGAACCTGCTGGCGATCTGGCTCCTGGCCTCCGAAAATTCCATTCCCCGCGGTGTGGCGCTGGCCGAAAAAGGTACAAACAGGAAACAGGTCCTGGACGACACGCTTGCGCCCCTGCTCCTGGATGAATGCCGGCAGGTTCTCGCCGGTTGCGGCCGCCTGATCGGCACCGTGATGAACGCGATGCAGGGCAAGGTGAGCCGTCTTGAAAAAGACCTGGAAAGCAACATGAAGCTGGTCTCCGCGAGCCAATGGCGCGTCGCGGAGGCGGAGAACACCGCCGCGCAACTTCTGGAGTGTACCCGTGAAAACGAGCGTTTCATCACGGAACTTGCCGCACTCCGCAAGGAATTGAAATCGGACTACAGCCACCGGGAAGAGTTCAAGAGCCAGATCGGAATCCTGCAGGCGAGGGTGGCCGAGCTGGAGACCGAACGGGATTCTCTTGGCCAGCAGGTGGATGAATTGCAGGCCGGAAAATCGCGTATCGCGGAACTTGAGGCGGAACGCGATCTTTCGAGGCAGCGGTTGGAGGAGGCGGAGGCCAAAGGGCCGGACTTGGAGGCCCGATTGGCCGCTGAGCAGGCGTGTGCCCGGAAGCTGACGGAAGAGATCGCCGGGATGAAGGCGGAAGTAAAATCCCTGACTGACCAGCTGGCGAAATCCCGCGAAGCGGCGGCCAAGGCCCAGAAGGCGGTCCGCACGGCGGAGTTGAGGATTCGCGATGAGCGGGCGGCGATCCAGCATGATCTTAACAGCATGATGCTGGCCAGCCGGTGTGTCAATCAGGTGGCCGGCCTGATCAAGCCCAAGCCCACTCCCGTTGACTGGATCAATTCCCCGTCCGGCGACAAGGAGGAGAATGCAGGTGATCTGGAGGCCCGGTTCGACCGGCTGACCCTTAGCGAGAAGCTGGTGGTGCTGCAAAAGGAACTTCATACGTCGGC
>JAABPW010000379.1 GCA_011391785.1 Verrucomicrobiota bacterium | reverse complement strand
GCTGCCGGACGCAACACGTCCAGACCGGCCATGACATCCACTGGATGCGTCGTGATGATGAAGAAGGCCAGCAGCTGGAAGGCCACGTCTATCATCGCGGTAAGATTCAATTCACCTGCATGGAAACTGTTCAGTCTTCGCTTCCTAGCCATGGGAACCTCCTCTCAGGGATCCACCCGCCATTCGTTTTGTTTACGCCCCGCCGGAACTGACCACCGACAGGTTGGTCAACTTCAGCTTGGAGCAGATATCCAGTAGCTCGATCAGCTTGCCGTGCGGCGAGGCATTCAGGCACTGGATCAAAACGGTCTGCGTTGTATCCAGTTCAGCCAGCCTGCCCAGCAGGGACGTCAGTTGCCTGCTGTCGACGCCACGGTCGTTGATCGTGAAGCCGTCCGGGAAAACCGTCACCCGGATGATCTTCGCCGGCGACTGGTCCTGCGACTGCTTCTCCGGCGATGGCCGGAACACATCCAGGTTCGTCACCACATCCACCGGCTTGGTCGTAATGATAAAGAAGGCCAGCAACTGGAAGGCCACATCAATCATGGCCGTCAAGTTTAACTCACCCGCAATGGTATGACTTCTTCTGCGTTTTCGAGCCATGGCTCAACCTGATCTTTCCTTGAGCGCTGTAAACTTGATCTTCCAGATCCCCGCGGCCGTGCAGGCATCCATAACCTTCTTCACCGCCTCATGCTTCGTCAGGGTATCCGCACGGATCAGGACAGGGACATCATATCCCCTCGAATCCGCACGGGCCTTTTTCAAGATCGTGGTCAACAGTCCTGACGACAGGGGTGTTTTGCAAATCATGATGGTACCCTTGCTGTCAATATCCACCGCGACCTGCCGTGGATCCTTCTTGTCGTCCACCTTCCCGTTCGGGGCCATGGCGAGCGTGATCCGGTCGTCATAGGCCTTGTCCTGCATATTCACCGTCGCCACGAAGAAAATGATCAACTGGAACACCACGTCGATCATCGCGGTCAGGTTGCCGGACAGATATTCTTCTTCCCGTTGTTTACGCATAGGAGAAACTCCTGTTGCCTACTCCGAGACGACTTCGACATTGCGCAGGGACTTGATGAGGTCCAGCGTCAGCGCTTCCATGCGCAGAATGCAGTTCATGGCGCGGTTCTTGAAGAAATAGAAGAAGATCGTCGCCGGCACCGCGGTTCCCAGACCGACGGCCGTCGCCCACAACCCGTGGGAAATGCTCAAGGCCAGCATGGACTGCTGGGCGGCGCCCGCCGCCTGCGTTCCCAGGGTTCCGAACGCCGAGATCATACCTTGCACAGTACCGATCAGTCCCAGCATCGGGGTCGTATTTGAAATAACGCTCAGATAGGTCACGCGGCTGAGCAGGGACTCTGTCTCAAGATCGGCGGCCACGCCAATAGCGTCCTGAACCACCTCGTAGCCTTCCTCAACCTGGGCAAAACCGGCCTTGAGAATGTTGGAGAGCGGTCCCGGGCTGCTGTCGCAGTACTGGATCGCCTTCAGCAGGTCGCCCTGCTCCATGGCGGTACGGACATTGCTGATCACCTCCGCCGGCATGATCTTGGCATCCTTAATGTTCATGAAGGAATCCACGATCAGGGCCACACTGATAATCGAGCAGACGATCAGGGCGATCCAGATCAATATCCCGAAGAATCCGCCACCGAGGATGATTGAAATCAACCCGCCGCTATGCTTTTCCGCCGCAGCGCCCTCGCCCTCGGCCACCTCAAGCGCGCCTGCCGTCGCCGCAGCCGCCGGAGCTGCCGGAGCCGCCGGAGCCGCCACGGCCGGAGCCGCACCGCCCGCCGCCGGAGCCTGCGCCTTGGCCCAATGCGCCGTCATCAACATCGTGAACACCGCCACCGCCAAACCCAACCATGCTATTTTTTTCATCGCCCTGTTCTCCTTGCTCCGTTTATTCCAGCCTTAACCCCCGCCCAGTTTCCTGGCCTGGACACTCTCCGGGTACTGTGACATCAACTTCTTCCTCAATTCATCCTCGCGCGGATCCCGCATCTCACGCAGCAGATCCGCCGCCTTCGAAAGCGCCTCGGGATGCACCCCGCGAACTTCCTCATAGAGAATCACGGACCGCAGGTAGTCCAGCACGGCATCCTCGCGCCGTCCCTCGGCCTTAGCCAGATCCCCGCGCTTGATCACCGCCAGCGCCGCCAGGCTCTTGGATTCCCCGGCGATCGCCTCATTCAACGCCTTCTTGAGAATCGCCAGCCGCTGCGCCCCCATCAATGCGGTCCAATAGATGCCATACTGCACGTCGGTAAGCTGGTTCTTCGGCGTGTTATCGATCAATTCCGCCATCTTGTCGGCGGCCGTCTTGAAGTCGCCCTTGGCGAAATAGGCCGAGGCAAGCATTTCACGGGCCCTTCCGTCCCAGTCCAACCGCTTGTAGCGGGTTGCCACATCGTCGAGGATCGGGATGGCCACGTCATACTGCTTGGCCGCCATCGCCTTGACCGCCTTGTCAAATCCCTCCGGCTTGGCGATATCCAGTGAATCCACCTCGTCCGCGGGAACCGGGATGATCGAGCCATCCGCGCCCTCGACCTGATATTCCTGGCGCGAGTCAAACCATTTGATCCGGATCCCGGACAACTCCTCGCCCGTGATCTTTTTCAGCTTGTCCACCGCCAGGGCGGCCACCCCGGATCCCATCAGGAGTCCCGCCGCCGCTGCCAGAATGATCACTTTATTGCGGTTCATGATACGTTGATCCTTAGTTGCTTCCCGATGCCAGCTTGGACTTGGCCTCATCGCGACCCGCGCGCGCCTTGGTGACAAACAGCCCCTGCGGGAAGTGCTTCAAATAGGTTTCACACGCCTCGAGCATGTCGGTATAACGCCCGGTTTCCCGGAAGAGCGCCAAACTCCGTTCAAACGCCTGCTCGACATGCGGGCGCGCCTTCATGTTCGAGGGATCGAAGAAGAGCAGAATGCGCTGGTAGGACGCGAGCGCCCCCAGCTTGTCGCCCATCAGCACCTGGATGGCCGCCATCTCGACATCCGCCCGGGCCATCATATCAAGATCATCCTTCGCGTACTGGCGGACCTTGCTCATGGCGCGATACGCCTTGTCGAACAACTGCTTCGACTTCTGGGCATCGGGCTCCTTCTTCGCCACCTCGGCGTAGGCCCGGCTCAAGCACAGATTAACGGAAACCATATAGCTCGACCGGGGGAATTTGGTAAGGAAATCCTCAAGAACCTTGACCGCCTCGGCATTATCGCCCATCCCGGACAGCGACTGCCCGATTCCCAGCGTGGCCGCCTGCCAGAAGGGAACGTCCTTGGTCTTCTGGGCCTCGGTGAACAACTGTCGCGCCACATCATACCGCTTCACATCCAGCAGGACTCCGCCGCCCTGCAGAAACTGGGAGGGCTTGTACAGGGCCGGCGTCTTCATCATGTCGGCATACGCCATCACGGCCTGATTAGTCATGCCCATTTCCAAATAGACGCCAGCGCTGACCGCCACCATGTTCTGGGCCTGGGGGCTGCCGGGATATTCCTTCGTCAACCGGTCAAACATCGCCCCGGCCTCTTTCGGCTTGTTTAACAGGGAATACAGCACTCCGGCCGCACCCAGCGCCGTGGGGGCCAGCTCGGACTTCGGATACTCCTTCAGGAACGTCTCGTATCCCTCAATCGCCTTGGACTGATACAGGGGAAGCTGGGCCGCGGGCTCCTTCAGGCGGGAGTAGCAGGCCGCCTTTGAATAAAGGGCGATCTCCTCGATCTTCTTCATCCGGGCTACATCCTCCGGAGTGCCGGCGGAGAACTTGGCAGCCTCATCCTTAACAATTTTAAGCAGGCGCGCATACTCATTGAGGGCGGGGATCACCATCCCGCTCGCCCGGTAGGCATCCGCCAGCCTCAAGCGCGCATGGAGCTGTTCCGTACCGACCGACAACTGGGCCAGATAGTTCGTCAGCGCCGGGATCGCGTTCGTGTAGTCACCCAGCGTGAACAGGCAATAGGCCATCCGGCTCAGCGCGTCGGGATAGATCCGGGCATTGGGGTAGGAGTCCGCCACCGCCTTGAAGTTTTTCAGGGCCGCCACGGTATTCGTGACCCGCAGGGCATTTTCACCCTGGCGGAACAGGATCACCGGCGCCTTGGAGTGGCTCGGATAGCAGGCGTAATACTGGCTGTACACGACGTCTGATTTCATCCAGGCCTGGCGATCATCATAGGACGAGGCCACCGCCAGCAGGGCATTCCCGCCCGCCTCGTACTGGTTCGTGGTCTGGCAGTACCGCTCGGCCAGGAACTCCGTCATCGCCCGGGCATAGGGCTCGTCCTTGAGCTCGATATAACACCGGGCCAGCTCGCTGACGGCCCACGGCGCGTTCGTGAACTGGTCGGAAATATTCAGGATATCCACATACCGCTCGGCCGCCGTCTTGAAATCATTGTTCTGGAAGAGCAGCCGGGCCTCCTTCACCTGCTCGCTGACCAGCTGGTCGGCATTCTGCTTCGCCGGTTGCTTGACCTTGATGCCGAAATCCCTCCATAGCACGTCCACCACCGCATCCCCGCGGCGGCGGGACTCGGGCGCCCAGGAACTGCCGGGATACTTCTGGGCCACCGTCCAATACTGCGAGAGGGACTTGAGCAGCAGATCCGAACCTTCCTTCAGTTTCAGCTTATCCTTGTTGCCGGCGAAAGCACGGCCATCCTCCTCGAACAGCGAGCCCAGCAGGAACTTGCACTCGGCCATCGGACTGAGCTTCATGTTTTCGCCGGCTTCCTTCAGCATCGAGTCGACATCCGTCAGCATGGGCGTGTAGTCGAGGATGGTCTTGCGGGCGCCCGCCCGATCCTTGTTCGCCATCTTGATATGGGCCAGAATCACCACCGTCTTGGCAAACCAGAGGTCTGTTCCGCCATATTGCACCTTGTTGCACAGCGCAGCCGCCTCCTCGAGCACCTTCTTCCGGGCCGGCGCGTTCGTCGTCATGATGGGGAGATCCGCCACGCGCACGCACAGTTCAGCCATCTCGGTTTGCACGCGTCGCTCGATATCCTTGGAATTCAGCGGACAGGTCATCACCCGGCGGTAGGCATCCAGGGCGCCGGTCAGGTCCCCGCTCAACATCAGCATCTGGGAGAACTTGTAGGCCGATTCCCCGTAGAGCCGGGCAATCTCGGCAGGCGGTCCCTTCGGAAACTGGCTGAAGAAGGATTCGTATGTTCGCTTGGCATCCGCCATCTTGCCCCAGGCATAATACTGGTCGCCGAGTGACAGCTGCACCACCATCGTCTCGGGCGAACCCGGCGGCATCGCCTTCAGCAACGCCTCGGCTTCATCGAATTTCCCGCGTGAAGTCAGCACCTCCACGCGAACCTTGTTGCTCTGGGCTTTCGCGATGGGATACTTGACCAACAGCTTGTCGACGGCCCGCTGGGCGTAGTCGGGAAACCGCATCTGGACCAGGCCGGAGGCGAACTTCAGCTCCTCCTGGATTTCATCCTGCTCCGTGGCGGCCACAGGTTGCACCAGGACCGCCAACACAAGCGCTCCCGCAAAAAGCCGGTATAGTGAACGCAGCCCCGTGATGTCATGCATCTTCGTCACCATAATCATTCCTTGTTAACAAACAGAATGGGACAAGTCAAGACGACCCACCAACAATAAGTCGTGAAGAATACACTTTTATCACATCACATCAACCTTTGAATTGCGATTGAGTCGCCACGCCCCTTCATCTAGTATTACCCCGTGGATGAAAAATATTACAAAGATAATCTAATCCCATGAAATACCGATGCCCCCATTGCAAGGAAATGTTCGAGAGCTTTGACAAGGCTCAATGCCCGACCTGCGGCAAGAATCTCCGCCACCCCGACAAGTGGCGCCCCCCCCAGGGACAGACCCCGGGCAGGCGGGCACCCATTCAGGAGCGGGTCCCCCATTCCAGCGCCATCCGCCTCCCCGTCTGGATGATCTTCATGAATCGTCCACGATTCCTGGTCTGGGTACTGGGCGGGTGCATCCTGGCCGTCGGCTTCACCATGACGTATGACTACAAGCCGCCTAAACCCTATGCCCCGCCTTCCCGGATCGAACAGACCCGGAAGGAACTGATGGTGATCCGGACCGCCCTGGAATGGTTCCGCACGCACTGCAAACGCTATCCAACCACCGGGGAAGGACTGAAGGCGCTGGTCCGGAACCCCGGCGTTGAGGGCTGGCAGGGATTTTACATCGAGACTCTCCCGCCGGATATCTGGGGACGCCCCTTCCAGTACTCCGCCACCAACGACACGATCCGGCTGTTTTGCCTGGGACTGGACGGCCAGGCCGGAACGCAGGATGACATCGAGTCGCCCCCGCCGGATTACAAGGCGCTGAAAAAGCGGCTGGCCAAGGATGCGCCCGCCAGGAAAAGACAGACGCCCGTCCGGTAAACCGGATCAGGGTGTTTTCTTGGGGGGCTTTGCGGGCGCGGCCGGCGCGACGGGAGCCGCCGGAGTAGCCGCCGCCCCCTTTGACATGATCGCCGCGGAGGCCTTGGTGGCATATTCATTGCCCGGGAAGTCCTTGATCAGCTTTTTCCTGTAATCCATCCCACGCGGGTCCCGCGCCTTGTCCAGCAGGTCAGCCGCCTTGAACAAGGCCTCCGGCTGAAGCGCCTTGAAGTCCGCGCCCAGGATCGTCACCTTCAGGAAATCCGACAGAGCTTCCTCCTCATCCCCGTTCTTGAGGAATATGTTGCCCCTCATAAGATAGGCGGTGCAGGCGGTTTCCAGCGACCCCGAGCCCACGGCCTTGGTCAATTCAGCCTGCAATTGGGTTTTCGAACCGGACGCCAGCAGGGCCTTCCAGTACATGATCTGGAGGGAGGCCGGCACATTCTCACGCGGCACGGAGGTCAGGACCGCCTCCATGGCGATAATGGCCTTCTTTGAATCATTGGTCTCCAGATACGACTGGGCCAGGAGCTTGCCCGCCTCCACATCCCAGTTCAGCATGCGGTATTTCTTCACGATGGCCTCAAGACGGGGAATCGCCTGCCCGAAAAGGCGCGATTTCACCATGGCGGCCGTCGCGTCGAAATCAGCAGGCTTGTCGATGTCCAAACTCGCAACCTGGGCGCGGGGAACAGGGATCTGGCCATCCGCCGTGGTAACCACATACTCCTGGGCTGCCTCCCGCCACTCGACCGACCCCTTCAGGGTCCGGTTATTCTTGAGCGTCACAGAGCTCGCGCGGGCCGATCCCGCCAGGACGCCCGCTACCATCAATCCCGCCACGGTCAGGATAATTCTGCCAGTCATGCTCATGCCTGCTCTCCTTTTGCCACGCTTTCAGCACTCTTGCCCTTTTCCTGCCCTTTCCGGCCATGCCCCTTGGAACGGGCCATCTGAACCCGGGCCGCCGCCCCTGCCGGAACCGCCATGCGTCCGTCCGAAAACTCGATCACGTGCCCCTTCTCCACCAGCCACTGCAACTGCCGCTTCAGCTCGAGCTCCTTGGCTGAAACCGCCTCGACCGCAACCGGGGCCGGGGTCTCGGCACCTTCAGCCGCAACCGGAGCCGGACTCGCCGGCGGCGCCAGCTGGGCCAGCATCTCGGCGCGGACACATCCCGGTTTTCCGGAAATGAAATCAAGGATCTCGCGAATCACCTCCACGGCATGCGAGGGATCAATGGCGTTCGGAGCCACCGCGGTCACGAACGTATGGCCTCCCGCCGCCTTGAACGTGTGCAACCCGAGATGGCGGAACGCCAGCCGCAGGGTCACCGACAGCTTCAGGGGGAACCGGGACTCCGTCTGCCAGGCGTCCTCAAGGAGGCGGCGCAGCGGTCCCTGCTCCATGGCGTGGGCAACGGCCCCGGGCAACACGGCGGCCCGCACCGTCTTGATGGCTTCCGGCAGGCAGTGCTCCCGGAAATGCGCCTCCGCCTCGGAAAAGCGGGTAAACAGCTGCGAGCCTTCCCCGGTCCCGAACCGGTAGCTCACCTGCTTGCGCATCGACTCTTTCCACTGCTCGATCACGGCGGCATCATGGATCGTCTCAATGCGCTTGCGGAACGCCTCCAACGGCATGTCCGGATACTTGGTGTGCTGGATTTCCGCGACCTTTTCGTTGTAGCCGTGGTAATTGGGCGGGCCGAGCAGGACACCCGACAGGCCGCACCGGGCCACGCACATGAAATTGCCCTTCGGCGGCTCCATCTCCTGCTCCTCGCGGGTGCAGTATTTGTCAAAATGCTTCGCGAAGGCATGGGCGCTGGCGGCGTCCTTATCCAGGAAAAGGGCCTTGCAGGCCGAGCACTGGAAAAACGAAAAATCCTTGAGATCCGCCGGCGCCTCGATCTTGACGAGATAGTAGTCCGGCTTGCTCAGGAAGAATGCGGACACCTCAAACAGGGAATAAGCCCGGTAGGATTTGGCAAGCCGGTGCGCCAGGGGCGCCAGTCCGCGCCGCTCGGGCAGGAACGACACCATCAGGGAGGCCAGCCTTGGATCCACGGGTTCGACCGGGGCACGGAAGGGAGCCGGGCGTCCGCCCTGGGAAGGATCCCTCCGGTTCTGGCGCGCGCCGCCGCCGGGCCGGCCTTCCGGCCTTCGCCCGGGCCGATCAGGACGGTCGCGCCGCGCGGCATCCGACTCCCGGCTTCCGCCCCGGTCGCGGCCAGGCTCGGAAGCCCCGCCGAAGGTCCGGTGCTCCGGCGGCTTGCGGGCCCAACCGGGTACAAAATTCAAATCAATAACAAGTTGCTCTTTATTAGAATCGGAAGCCGTTTCAGTCATAGCCGTGCATTATAGGCGCGCCCGCCCAATTCTCAAAACTGTTTTTTTGGGGCGTTACCCGCGCGTGGGGCGTCAGGTGTTGGGCGAGTAGTGTTCCTTGTGGGCGATAATGCACTTCTTGGGGCATACCTCGATGCAATAGCCGCAGATGATGCAGGAGTAGGGATTGATGGTCCACGATTTGGGTTCGCGGGTAACCTTCAGGGAATTCGCGGGACACCGCTTCTCGCAGGCGCCACAGAAGGTGCACTTGTCGATCTCGATGTCAATCCGGCCGCGGGTCCCCTCCGGCAGTTCGCGCTTCACGAACGGATAGCGGAGCGTTTCGGGGCGGCTGAACAGTTTGCGGAAAATGCTGTTTGTCAGGTTAACCATGGTTTATCGCTCCGTACAGCTGATGCAGGGATCTATGCAAATGGCAATCACAGGGACATCCGCCAGCTCGCAGCCCGTGAGCTGGTGCAACAGCGCGGGCAGGTTGGCGAAGGTGGGCGTCCGGACGCGGAACCGCTCGAGGTTCCGGGTACCGTTGCCGCGGATGTAGAAATTCAGCTCGCCGCGCGGCTGCTCGATGCGCGCCAGCACCTCGTCGGCGGGCGGCGTGCCCTTGACGGGCACCGCGATCGGCCCCTGCGGCATCCGCTGGATGGCCTTTCGAACCAGCTCCAGCGAGGTGTAGAGTTCCTTCACGCGGACCGTGGTCCGGGCATAGCAGTCGCCCGCCTCCTCGGTGACCATCTTGAAGTCCAGGTCGCCGTAGGCGGCATAACCCCGCTCGCGCAGATCCATCCGCAAGCCGCTCGCACGGGCCACGGGACCGACGGCACCCAGCTCGTGGGCCTTGTCCTTCGGCAGGACGCCCACGCCGATGAGGCGCTGCCTGACGCTGTAGTCCTTGAGCAGGGAATCGCACAGTTCCGGAAGCTGCTTCTCGACGGACTCCAGCTGGCGGAGCACATAGTCGGCCAGCTCGGGCGTGATGTCGCGCTTCACGCCGCCGATGGCGCACACCCCGAGGATGACGCGGTTCCCGGTGGTTTTCTCCATGATGTCGAGGATCTGCTCGCGGACCTTCCAGAGACGCATGAAGAGATTCTCGAACCCGAAGGCGTCGGCCAGCAGGCCGAGGATCAGGAGATGGCTGTGGATGCGGTGGGTCTCCGCCCAGATGACGCGCAGGTATTTCGCGCGGTCCGGCACCGTGACCTTCATCAGCTCCTCGATGCCCTGGCAGTAGTTCTGGGAATGCATGAAACTGCAGATGCCGCAGATCCGCTCCGCCAGGTACACGTCCTGGATGTAGTCCTTCTTCTCGGCGATCTTCTCCAGGCCGCGGTGGATGTAGCCGACGGCGGGAAGGGCCTGGATGATCTTCTCGTTCTCCATCACCAGGTGGAGCTGGATGGGCTCCGGGAGGACCGGGTGCTGGGGACCGAAGGGGATGGTACTGCGACGATTCATGACTTCACCGTTCCTTCCGCGGCCGCGGGGGTTTTCTCCTGGACCTGGATGCCGATCCCGGGGATCGACTTGTTCAGCGGGGCCTTGGGGGCTCCCTCGGCCAGCATGAAGTGGCCCTGGAAATCAATGACCATGCCGCTGACCGATACGCCCAGGAGGTCCTTCATCTCGTTCTCCACCAGCAGCGCGGCAAAATAAATACCCGAGATGCTGGGAAGCGACTCGCCCTTGCGCACCTTGACGCGCAGGTGCTTCAACGCGTAATTCTTGTCGAAATGATAAAGCACGTCATGCACCTCGCCCTCGTCGCAGCAGGTCATGGTGACGAACCGGTAGCCGTCCTGTTTCAACAGCCACACCTCGGCGGCAATCTGGTCCAGGGTTATCACTGATACGTTGTCAAGCATGGGGGGCGCCTTTCTCCTGCGCCGCAGCGGCGGCGGGGCTGGGGGTGCGGGTCAATACGTTCTTCTGCGCCAGCGGGGTCTCCCCGTTGTGCTTGGCCTCGAGAATCTGCGCGGCCTTCAGGATGCCGTCGATCATGGCCTCCGGACGGGCGGGACAGCCGGGCACGAAGACGTCCACGGGAAGCACCTTGTCGATGCCGCCCAGGACGTTATACCCGTCCGCGAAGATTCCGCCCGTGGAGGAGCACACGCCCATCGCCACCACCACCTTGGGGTCGGGCATCTGGTCGTAGACGTTCTTCAGGACGCGGGAATTCCGGTGGTTGACGGAGCCGGTCACCACGAGGACGTCCGCATGCTTGGGATTGCCCACATGGAGGATCCCGAAGC
>JAABPW010000399.1 GCA_011391785.1 Verrucomicrobiota bacterium | reverse complement strand
GACTGAACACTGAATACTTCTATTTCTTCATCTTTTCAGAGTCCATCACGCTGGCGCCTGTCGATAATGTGAGCTGGCCCAGGGCCACCACGATGTCGCCCTCGGTGACGCCCGAGGTGATCTGGATCAGGTTGTTGTCGCGGACACCGATTGTCACCGGGCGCAGGACGGCCGCGTTGGTTGCATTGACGGTATAGAGGTAGGCGCCTTGTTTGCCGAACTGCACGGCGCTTTCGGGAACCATGATGGCTTCGGCCACGGTGCTGGTGATGATGCGGAGGGTGACGAACTGGTTGGCCCAGAGCTTCAGGTCCGGGTTGGGAACTTCGCCGCGCAGGAGCAGGGTGCCGGTAACGGGATTCACGGCGTTATCCATGAACGAGAGGGTGCCCGTGAAGCTGTTGGTGTCGCCCTGCGGCATCACTTCCACCGCGATGGGGCCCTTGGCCATGGCGCTGCGGATTGCCGGAAGATATTGTTCCGAGACCGTGCAGTCCAGGCGAAGGGGATTGTAGCTGCGGATGTTGATCAGGCGGGTCATGCCAGCGCCGGCGAGGTTCCCCGCATCCAGATAGCGCTTGGAGCAGATTCCGGCGAGGGGAGCGGTCACGGTGCAGCGGCTGAGGTTGAGCCGGGCCTGCTCGAGGGTGGCCTCGTCCATCTTGAGTTGTGCTTCCAGGGTGGCGACCCGGGTCTTGAGGGTGTCGAACTGGTCGGGCGAGATCAGCCGTTTTTCCACCAGTGACTGGTTGCGCTGCAGGGTGGAACGGGCCTGCTCGAGGGTCGCGCGATCCACGGCGACCATGCCCTCCGCCTGCTGCACCCGCATCTGGTAGTCGCGCGGGTCGATCTGGAAGAGCGCCTGGCCGTTGGTGACGACCGCGCCCTCCTGGACGAAGATGGATTGGAGGATGCCCGACACCTGTGGCACGATATCCACGCTCTCCTTGTCCTGGGTGGTGCCGTAGGCGGTGATGACGACCGGAGCCGTCATTTTGATCGCCGTGGCCAGTTTCACCATGGCGGGCGGGCGTCCCGGGGGCGGGGCCTTCTTGCCGCATCCGCCCGCGATCGCCGCCATCACCAGAATTCCAGAAACTTTCAGCATTGTTTTCATAACACTATTTTCCTTTCAAATCGATTATCCGGGGAGGTCTCAGATTCTTAATTCTTTCCTTTTTCGATCAATCCCGTGGCATGCGCCAGAGTCGCCAGGGTTGTGAACACTTCCTGGCGCACGGCGATCTGGCGGCTGCGGGCCTCCGTCAGCTGGTTTTCGGCGTTCAACAGGTCGAGGATGCCCTTGACGCCCGAGGTGTAGCTGTCCATGGCGGCTTGGCGCGCGGCGGCGGCGCTCTTGAGGGCGGCTTCGCTGAACTCATATTTGCGCAGGGCGGTTTCATAGGCCTGGAAGCGCGACCAGATTTCCGCGCTGGCGCCGAGTTCCGCCTGCATCAGGGTGGCCCGCATGGACTCCGCCTGAGCCTCGGCGGTGCGTGTGGCGCTCAGGGTCTGGAAGCCGTCAAAGAGGTTCCATTTCAGGCTGAGTCCGCCGGTGTAGGTCCAGTCGTCCATGGCCGACTCGCGGTTGCTGAGGCCGTACAGCTCGTAATAATTCCGGTTGGCTGAACCGCTGGCATAGAGCGAAGGCCAGCGCGATGCCTTGGCCACCCGGATGGCGGCTTCCCGGGCGGAGAGGGTTGACCGCAGGGCGGATAGATCGGGGCGCCGGGCGAGGGCCTCGTCAATGAGGGTCTTCATGTCCTGTTTGCTGACGGGAGCCGGCAAGGCGGCTACCGGGGGGGCGAGGGAAACAGGGGTGTCCGCGGGAAGTCCCAGGGTCTGGGCCAGGATCCCCCGGGCGATTTTGAGCTGTCCCTGGGCGCTGGCCAAGGTGAAGAGCGCCTGGTCATGGCCGGTCTGAGCCTGCAGCACTTCGAGATCCACCCCGAGTCCCGCATCACGCCGCGAGATGGCGGCATCCAGGATCGCCTTGGAGTCAACGGCGTTGGTTTCGGACGCCTCGACGGCGGCTTGTGCGCTAATGACACCGTAATAGGCGGTTTGCGCGGCGAGAAGGGTGTCCTGAAAGGCGCGGTTGAAGGTGAAGTTGGCGGCATAGACCGTTTGCAGCGCCTGTTCCACCGCCGCGCTACGACCTCCGCCGAAATTACAGATCAGGTAGCTTAACTGCAGGCCTGGTCCGTAGGTCATGTTGTTCTGGTCGAAACTGGCGGGGTGGGCCGAGGTGGTGAGCCGGGTCAGGCCGGCGCCCGCCGTGATGCTGGGCATGAAGTAGCCCTGGGCATAGCGGACCTGCGCCGAGGCGGCGCGGGCATCATGCCAGGCCTTTTTCGTGGCGGCGTTGTTCTGAAGCGCGATATCCGCGAGGGCCGGCAGGGCGAGCGGCTGGCTCAAGTCGGGTTTACGGGCGCGGACTTCGCCCCAGACCGTGTCCGGCTTGTGCGCTACCTTGGGGGCGATCCAGTCCTCCGTGGACGAGCCCGGGGGCGGCGCTTGCACGCAACCCGCCATGGCCAATGCCAGCAGGGCGGTGGAGAGGGGCTTTAGAGTATGTGGTGCCATAAGTTGAACCTCATCATTTCTTTGCTAAGCTTGAAGTCCTTTTTGTTCCTGCCATTGTCCGGTTGGTGGGGCTACCTGCCGCCGTGAGGATCGTCTCCGCGAGGGTTTTCACATAGGTTCCGGGCGGTGCGGGACGGTAGCCGAACAGGGTTTCGCACCAGGCGTAGTGGGAAAGGGCGCCCAGGAAGGTGTGCGCTTGGATCTGGGGGGAGGCCATGACCAGCCGTCCCGCCTTGATCTCCGCCTTGAAATAGCGGCAGATCACCTCCATCTTGAGGAGGGGCGGCGGGCGTTCGCCGGGATGGTCATGCTTGGGAATGGTGACCCCGCTGGAGGTGACCATCATCAGGCGGGGCAGGATCAGCCGTAGCTGCTCCAGGATATGGATCCCGGCGGATTCGAGGGCCGCGTGCGGGTTGTCCTTTCCGACGCTGGCCAGAAGGCGGTCCTCCCAGGTGTCCTCGCCCGTGCTGGTGTCCATGGCCGCAAGGAAGAGTCCGCACTTGTTCTTGAAGTGCTTGAAGAGCGATCCTTCCGAGACGCCTGCCTCCCGGGCGATGAGGGTGGTGGACGCCTTGTAGCCGTCACGCATGAAGACGCGGCGCGCCGCATCAAGCATCACTTCCTTGCGGATGGAAACGGGCCTGGACATGATTGAGCTCTTCCTTGAGTAATTAGTAAGCGCTCACTCAATAATAAATCGGCGCCGGGATGTCAACTGGCGAATTCGCCCTTTTTTTCGGCGGCGGGGATTCCCGGGCCCGGGGCGCCCCGGGCCGGTAGGGATTCACCCCATGGCGGGGAACCCGCCCGCCCCGTATCATTGCACTGTGGTGAAAGAACAGGAAGGCCGCCGCGGGGTGGCAGGGGACCTCCCTGGGGAAAAAGCGGGGAGCCTATGAATATCCTTCTGGTGAATCCTGAGTTTCCGGACACGTTCTGGAGTTTCAAGCACGCGCTGGAATTTGTGGGGAAGCGGGCGGCCTTGCCGCCGCTGGGGTTGCTGACCGTGGCGTCCTTGTTGCCGGCGGACTGGGCGGTGCGGCTGGTGGACGCGAATGTGCGTGACCTTTCGGAAAAGGACCTGGACTGGGCGGATTGCGTGTTTATCGGCGCCATGGTCGTCCAGCGTGAGTCCGCGCGGCGGATCGTGGCCCGGTGCAAGGCGGCGGGGATCGTGGTGGTTGCCGGTGGCCCCCTGTTCACCAGCGAAGTTGAACAGTTTCCGGATGTTGATCACTTTGTCCTGAACGAGGCCGAATTGACCCTGAAGCCCTTCCTTGAGGATTGGCGGCGGGGGTGTGCCAAGCGGATCTACTCGACCACCGGGTTCGCGGACCTCACGCAGACGCCCATTCCCCGGTGGGACCTGCTGGAACTCAAGCGCTATGCCACGATGGGCATCCAGTTTTCAAGGGGATGCCCCTTCAACTGCGATTTCTGTAGCGTCACCGCCCTGCTGGGCCACCGTGTCCGCATGAAGCCCTCGGCGCAAATCATCGCGGAACTCGACAGCCTGTATGCCATTGGGTGGCGTGGCGACGTGTTTTTCGTGGACGATAACTTCATCGGCGATATCCGGTTCGTGAAGACCGACCTGCTCCCGGCCCTGATTGCCTGGAGGAAGGGCAAGGGAGGGATTCTTTTCTTCACGGAGGCGTCCATCAACCTGGCGGATGACCCGGTCCTGATGGACCTGATGGTCGAGGCCGGATTCAACAAGGTGTTCATCGGCATTGAAACCCCCGACGAGAGTTGCCTTGCCGAGTGCCGGAAGGTGCAGAACGGGAATCGGGATCTGGTGGAGGATGTGAAGCGCATCCAGCGGGCGGGCCTTCAGGTGCAGGCGGGATTCATCGTCGGCTTCGACCACGATCAGCCCTCCATCTTTCAGCGCCAGATTGATTTCATCCAGAAGAGCGGGATCGTGACGGCCATGGTCGGACTGCTACAGGCCCCGGCCGGGACGCGGCTCTATGCCCGGATGAAGAAGGAAGGGCGGCTCAGTGCGGAATCATCCGGTGACAACGTGGATGGGACGACGAACATCATCCCCGTCATGAGCCTGGAAGCCCTGAAGTCAGGGTACAGGCGGATTCTGGACCACATCTACGCGCCCGGGCCGTACTACCAGCGCATCCGGACCTTTCTGCGGGAATACAAGGGGCCACGGAAAAGGGGGAGACTGCAGGTCTCCCATGTTCTGGCGCTATTCCGCTCGGTCTACCGCCTGGGGTTTGTGGGGCGGGAACGCTTCCAATACTGGAAACTCCTTATCTGGACGCAATTCCGCCGCCCCAGGCTTCTTCCTGATGCGATCATCCTGGCCATCTACGGCTATCACTTCCGCAAGGTCTGCAAAAAGCATGTCGCTTAGGCCGGGACTTTATTATCGGCCGGGAACAGGCGCGACGTTCTCCGCCGGCATCACCACGTCCTTGTCGCCCTCGAAGTCGATCGCCGCGGGTTTGCAGGTCATGTTGTAGAACTCGGACGCCTTGTTCTCGAGGATATCCGCCATACGCACGGTCCGGCCGGTATAGGCCGAGATGCGCCCGATGATTGCCGAGGCGGTGGACAGGGCCACGTTCTCGCCCTCGTTGAGCACGTTGCCGCTGAGAATACCCTTGAGGAGGTTGACATGCTCGTTGACGTACGGGTTGCCATCGTTGCCGACATTGTCGAACTGAATCTCCTTGCCATCGAGGCGCCTCACCTTGCCGCCTCCCATGATTTCCGCATCCGCCGAGCGCAGGCGTTCCCCTACGAAGTCGCTGCAGCCGCTGATCTGGCGGCACATGCTGTGGATGTGGATCCCGTCGCCGTAGTCGAAGTCGACGCTGAAGAAGTCGTACTGGTTTCCCGTCCTGCGGCGCATGCGCGCGCCGAAGCCCGTGGCGGTCCTCGGGACGCGGCCGATGAACCAGTTCGCGATGTCGATGTTGTGCACGTGCTGTTCGCAGATGTGGTCCCCTGACATCTCCATCCAGTTCACCCAGTTGTTGGCCAGATAGGAGGCGTTCGTATCGGTGGGGCGCCGTTCGCGGATCCACGGTACGGATCCGTTCCAGTAGACGGCGCCACCGATCACAGGACCGATTTTCCCGTCCTGGATCGCCTTGGCCTGCCGGAGGTAGGCGCCCTGGTGGCGGCGCTGCGTGCCGGCCACGATCGCCAGCTTCTTGCTTTTGGCCTCGGCCGTGGCCGCCAGGAATTGGCGTATGCCCGCGCCGTCCACCGCCACCGGCTTCTCGGCGAAGACATGTTTTCCGGCTTTGACCGCGGCCTCGAGCTGGAGGGGGCGGAATGCCGGGGGAGTCGCCAGGATCACGATATCGCAGTCGCTTTCCATGACCTTAATGTAGGCTGCGCCGCCGGCGAAAGCCTTCTTCTCATCACACCCGTGCTGCCTGGCCGCTCCCTTGGCTTTCTCGGCCAGGAAATCGGCAGTGGCAACCAGCTTGACCTCGTGGCCGAGTTGCTTGGCCGCCTCGATCAGGTTACCGAGGGCGCCGGTACCACGTCCGCCGCAACCGACCAGACCGACCTTGAAAGTGCGCGGGGTGCCCTGACCTATGACGATTGACGGCGCGGCCGCCATCATGGCTGCGAATACGGCTGAACTCTTGATGAACTCACGGCGATTTTGCATGGGTTTTTCCTTGTTGCTGATTTGTCTGCGGACTGGGCTGAAGGGAAAAGGAACTATGGCTGATTTTTTTACAAGCGCAAGGAATTTGATGTTTTTTTCGAGAGATCAGTAAACGGGGGGGCACCCCCGCGCCATGCGGGAGTGGCCTTCCCCTTGATTCCGCCCCGCAATCGGTCTATCTTCGCAGGACCAGAAGGACAGTACGGGAGTGTTGATCATGAGAAAGAGCTTATGGGTTTACTTGATGTTGATGCTGGCATGGGGGGTGCAGGCGTTGCCGGAAGCGCCAGATGCCGGCGAGTTGCCCAAGCTTGACGAGCTGCTGCTGAGGGGCGACCTCTGGGCGATGAGTAAGGATGAGTTTGTCCAGAATGCGGCCAAGTACCGGTTTTTCTGGGGTTCCACGGCGAAGGACTCAGCGAGGTCAACGTCGCCCGGGACGTTCCGGGACGAGACCATCCTCGAGGCCATCGTCCGGTTCGGTTCAAACTCGGTGTCCGAGGTCCGGCTTTCCTTTTACAACCGGGGTGATGCGGGCGACATCACGGCCGATGCCTTTGAGTCGCGGGTTGTCTCCATCGAGGGCCGGATCCGGGGATTTGCCGGAAAGCCGGCGACGGAGATTTCTCCCAAGGAGGCCAATAATTCCGAACGCAAATTCCGGACGGTTATCTGGATGACTGCCGCCAGCGTATTCCGGTTGGAATACGCTTATACGCGTGCGCGCAGCCAGGACACGGGTAGGCGGATGGTCCGCCCTGAATTCATCAACCTGACGATGCTCCGGAACGACAAACGCATGGTTAGGGACTTCGTGAGCGATATCAAGGCGGATGCCGGCGGGATGGCGCTGAAGAAGCGTGTGAAGAAAAACGGGAATGGCGATGTGGTCATGGAGTCCGTGCCGATGGTGGACCAGGGCCAGAAGGGCTATTGCGCCGTGGCCGCGGCCGAACGCGTCCTGCGGTATTACGGGACGGACGTGAACCAGCATGAACTGGCTCAGCGCGCCAGCACGGCGTCCAGCGGGGGGACGGATCCGGTATCGCTGGTCAAGGCGCTTAAGGCCATGTCGTACCCAATGGGATTGAAGATCAAGGTCCTCATGCAGGAACAGGTTTCAGACCTTACCAGGCTGGTGGATGGCTATAACCGGGCGGCGCGGAAGCAGAAGCTGCGGCCGGTGCCGCTGGTTACCGATGGGGTCATCAATGTTGCCGAGATCAAGGAGGCCATGGACAAGGAACTTTTTCTCAAGATCAAGGGGAAGAATCCCGCAGGTGTCGAGAAGTTCATGAGGCTGGTGAAGGACGATGTCAATGAAGGTCATCCCATCCTGTGGGGCGTGAATCTCGGCATTGTTGATGAAACACCCGCAATTCCCCAGGCCAGAGGGGGGCACATCAGGCTGATCATCGGTTATAATCTGAAGACCGATGAGATCCTATATTCCGACAGCTGGGGCGCCGGGCACGAGTTGAAGCGAATGAAAGCCCCAAACGCCTTCGCGGTTTCCAGCTCCCTGGTTGTGATCGAACCCAAGTGAAAGAATCCTGTCGCCCAAGGGAGGGGACCTTGCCCGCGTTTTCTGCGTTCATCCGCGGTTTGCCTTTCCTGAACCCTGAACCCCGTCCCTCGGTATTCGCCTACCCCGATCGCCACCTTCGGATTGACATTCAGGGGACACGGGTGTAGGGAATGTCCATATTTGTCCAAATATGGTCTTGAGGTGAGAGTATGCAATTGAGCGTGCGTGATGTGGCGAGAATGCTGAATGTTTCGGAGAAGTCCATTTACCGCTGGATCCAGCAGGGTCAGCTTCCTGCCTACAAGGTGAATGAGCAGTACCGGTTTAACCGGGCCGAGTTGCTGGAATGGGCCAATGCCCAGAAAATCAACGTGTCCACGGAGATGTTTGCCGAACCCGATGGCGGGGCGGAACTGATGCCTGATTTCGCGGATTCGCTTGAGGCCGGCGGGATTTTCTACCGTTTGGCAGGGGACAACAAGGAATCGGCATTGCGGTCCGTGGTCGATGTGATGAAGCTGCCCCCGGATATGGATCGTGAGCTGCTGTACCGTGTCCTCCTGGCCCGCGAATCCATGGCCTCGACCGG
>JAABPW010000378.1 GCA_011391785.1 Verrucomicrobiota bacterium | reverse complement strand
CCGTGTCCTCCTGGCCCGCGAATCCATGGCCTCGACCGGGGTAGGCGAGGGAATTGCCATCCCCCATGTCCGAAATCCGATTGTGCTATCGGTGAATCATCCGGCCATCTGCCTCTGTTTCCTGGAAAAGCCGATTGAGTTCGATGCGATTGACGGGCTACCGGTTCACACCCTGTTCACGCTGGTGAGCCCGACGGTGCGCATCCACCTTTATATGCTCTCGCGGATTGCCCATGCGCTCCGGGACCCCGTTTTCAAGGAAGTGGTCTCCCGGCAGGGCTCACGTGACGAGATCCTGGCGGCGGCAAGGGCCATGGGTGTGAAGGCCGTGAAACCGGAATAGAAGGCATGGACTTATTACTCATAGCCGTGGCATTGATCCTGTGTGGCGGGGTGTTCTCGCTGCTGCTGAGCCGTTCTCCGATGTGGGCGACCCGGATTGGGGTTGGCGCGGTGGTGGCGGGATGCCTGCTCGGGCTCTGGCCAGCGGTGGCCGGGCTACTGGGGGGCGTTCCGGAAGGATTCCGGCTTCCCTGGCCCGTGCCCAACGGTGAGATCTATGTCCGGCTCGATCCCTTGTCCTGCTTTTTCCTGATCCCGATCTTTGCCCTTTCCGCCCTGGCGGCGGTTTATGGCGGGAACTATATGCTGGCCTACCGCGGCCGGAAGTCCCTCGGGGCGCACTGGTTTCTCTTCAACGTGTTCGTGGCCGGCATGGTCCTTGTGGTGGTAGCCCGCCAGGCGCTTTTCTTCCTGGTGGTGTGGGAAATGATGTCGCTGGCCGCTTTCTTCCTGGTCACCCTGGAGCATGAAAAGCAGGAGGTCAGGGTGGCTGGTTGGATTTACCTGATTGCGGCGCATGTCGGGGTGGCTTTCCTGTTCGGCCTTTTCCTGGTGCTCGGCAGGCATGCCGGGTCGTTCGACTTCGACCAATTCATGGCGGCCGCCCCCCTGGCCCCGTCGACGGCCGTCGTGGTGTTCATCCTCGGTTTGGTCGGCTTTGGAACCAAGGCGGGCCTGGTTCCTTTCCATATCTGGCTTCCCGAGGCGCACCCGGCGGCACCCAGTCATGTCTCGGCCCTGATGTCGGGTGTGATGATCAAGGTCGGGATTTACGGCCTGCTCAGGACCCTGATGTTCATGGGGGCGCCCGCCGCCTGGTGGGGGCCGGTGCTGGTGGTGATCGGGATTCTCGGGGCGGTGCTCGGGGTGTCGTTGGCCCTGTTCCAGCGGGATATCAAGCGTGTGCTGGCTTACTCCAGTATCGAGAACATCGGGCTGATTGTGTTGTCCTTTGGCGTTGGGATCTGGGGGCTGACCACCGGGCACCAGTGGGTGGCGTTGCTCGGGCTGGCAGGAGGCTTCCTTCATATCTGGAACCATTCGCTGATGAAGGGGCTCATGTTCATGGCGGCGGGCAGTGTCCTGCACGGGACGGGAACCCGGGATATCGAGAAGCTGGGAGGTTTGTTGCGGCGCCTGCCGCGGACCGGCGCACTGATGATGCTTGGGGCGGTGGCCATCGCGGCGATCCCGCCCCTGAACGGGTTTGTGAGTGAATGGTTGATCTATCTGGCCTTGGTGAATGGCGGCCTTCAGTTCCAGGGGATCAGCGGCGTGGTACTGCTGCTGATGGTCGGCATTCTGGCCCTGGTCGGGGGGTTGGCCCTGATCTGTTTTGTGCGGTTGACCGGGATGGCGCTGCTCGGTGAGCCTCGCAGTCCCCAGGCCGCCGGGGCCCATGAATCGTCGCGCTGGATGACGGTCCCCATGGGGATCCTGGCGGGATGCTGCGTGCTGGCGGCTCTCTTTCCCCAGGTTCTGCTGCGGACCTTCTCCCGGGCCGTGGAAACGGCCTTCGCGGTTCCCGCCCCGGTGTTCGTGGCGGCCACCGACACGGCGCGGTCTCCGCTCGCTATCCTGGGCATGGTCAACGGGGTGATCTGGCTGTCCCTCGGGGTTATCGCGCTACTGCTCCTGATCGCGTTGAGACGGGGCCGGGTGGCCGCCGATGCCACCTGGGGTTGCGGGTATGTCGCCCCCACGGCGAAGATGCAGTACACGGGCAAGTCGTTTTCCGAAATGATCGTCACACGGGTCCTGCCCCGGCCGTTTCTCCCGAAGACGCGGGAGGAGGCGCCCGAGGGGCTGTTCCCCGGCAAGGGGGCAATGACGACCAGCTATCCCGACACGCTGCGCCGGATTTTCTACCAGCCATCATTCGACTGGTTGGTGGGGCACTTCACCCGGTTGCGCTGGTTGCAGAAGGGACAGATCCAGTTTTACATGATGTATTTCGTGGTGGCCCTGGTGGCCGCGTTTGCCTGGTTTGTCCTGCGACGATGGGTGATGCATGAGTGAGGCGCTCATTCTGCTTGGGATTGTATTCCACGCCGTGAGCGGTGTGCCGGGGCTCTTTATGCGGCACCGGCCCGATTCCGGCCAGCGGCTGTCGGTGGTGCTTGCGGTGGCGGGCTCGCTGCTGGGGGGGGCGGGGGGGCTGTTGTCGCTGGGCGGTCCCGTCACGGCGGGGGCCCTGATCCGGGTGGATGGTCTGGCAGTGATATTCCTCCTCCCTATTTTCCTGATCTCGGCGCTTGGCAATATCTACGGGCTGGGGTACTGGAGCCAGGCGGCGCATCCCCACAACGGGCGCAAGTTGCGGGTGTTCTACGGGGTGGTCACGGCGGCGCTGGCGGGAGTGGCGATAGCGGC
>JAABPW010000377.1 GCA_011391785.1 Verrucomicrobiota bacterium | reverse complement strand
AGCTACGGGATCCTGGTAGGCCTGATTGTTTCCAAGGCTTGCCTGTATCCAGCTTCGATCATCAATGCGGATTGGGTGTTCGTCACCGTCGGCGTTCCTGTGGAAATGCTCCGTTGCCTAATGGCTGGAATTCTGGCGATGGCGATCTGGTGGGAGCATATGAAGTGGCGCAAAGCCATATTTTCGCCTCAATCGTTCCGGCGGATCTACAATATTGAGTTCTGCGGTGCGCTTGTGATTCTGCTGGTTCTGGCGCTTGGATGGCTGATGACGGAACGGGCGGTATGGAAGTGCAGGGATCAGAATGAGCTTCAGGTTTCCGAATTAGCCCAGTCGCTGGCGGCGAGTCTTGATCCTGACATGGTCGCGGGTGTCGCCCAGCAGCCCCCCGAACCGCCGGGTCTCATGCAGGCGACTCTGCTGAAGCAATGCCAGAGGCTGGCGGATCGGATTGATGATCTCAGGACGGTGTCGTTGATCGTTCCTGACAAGTCGGATGGGTTCCGTTTTGTCGTGGATGTAGAGCCGTCAAAATTCAAAGGGCAGTATACAGAGCCTGTTGTGATTCCGGGACGTACCTGCGTGGAATCATCCAGGGCGCCGGAAATCAAAGCGGTGTTTGACGAAGGTGGGCCGGTGGTTCGCCGCTATTTCAAGCCTGATTGGGCGGAGATTGTTACCGTTTTTGTGCCTGTATTTGATGAAGGCGGCCGGCAGGTAGTGGGCGTCCTGTGCATTGAACAGGTCGAGAAAAGGTGGAATGCGAACATTTCCTACCAGCGCTTGACGCCCATATCCGCTACGATGTTGTTGATCGTGCTGCTGATCGTGTTCCTGGCCATGTGGCACCGTTCATTCGAGCAGGGCGAAATTCGGAATATCGAGGTGCGAAGGGAGCGGGCGCAGAATGACATCCTGTTGCATATGGCCCTTTCGGAGTCTTCAGTGGCGGGTAATGTGTTCATTGCGGCGCGGGACTTGTCGGAACAGATTGCCCGTGTTCTGGAAGTTGATCGGGCGGGGGTTTGGCTCTACACGCCCGGTGCTCGTGAATTGCGGGCAGAGGATGTTTTTGTTTCCCGCACCGGCAGTCATCTTTCCGGGGCGGTGTTGAGCGACTATGCGAATTATCCTCATTTTCATGCGGCTTTGTTAAGCGGGCGGGCCCTGGCGTCTGAAGATTGCGCCGAAGATCCTCGCCTTGAGGAATTGAGTGACCGCTTTGCCCGTGAGGGGATCAGGTCTATTTTGATGGCTCCGCTCTGGGTGTCCGGGAAAATGGCCGGGCTGATGATGTTTGTAATGGAAACCCGGATGCGACATTGGCGGGCGGACGAGATCCGGTTTGCGGCGGAAGCGGCGGATCAGATGGCGCATGTCATTGTAAATGCCAACAGGAACCGGGTGGAGGCGGAGCTTGCCGCCGCCCGTGCCGACCTTGAAACCCGGGTAAATGAAAGGACTGAGGAACTCTTCCGGAAGAACAAGGCGCTTCGTCGTGAAATGGAGGAGCGGGCCCGCTTGGAGAATGAGCGCCGTCTGCTTGAGTCAAGGGTGCAGCAGACGCAGAAACTGGAGAGTTTGGGTGTCATGGCTGGTGGTATTGCCCATGACTTCAACAACATCCTAATGGCGATTCTCGGTAATGTGGAACTGGCCAAGACCGAGGTGGCGCCTCCGTCCGCCATCTATGAATATCTTGAGGATATTGACAAGGCCGCCTTGCGCGCGGCCGACCTTTCACGCCAGATGCTGGCCTACTCGGGGCGTGGTCATGTTGTGATCAACGCCGTTGACCTCAACAAGCTGGTGCATGATCTGGGACATATGCTGGAGATATCGGTGGGGAAGAAGGCCAGGCTGGAGTACGATCTGGAGCCGGATATTCCCACGGTGGACGGAGACCCGACGCAACTTGGTCAGATCGTCATGAATCTGGTGATTAATGCCGCCGAAGCGGTCGGGAGCGAGTCAGGATCCGTGACATTGAAGACCGGCACCCTGTGGTGTGATTCCGGCATGTTGGCGTCTTTTTGGCTGAAGGAACAGCTTCCGGAAGGCAAATACATTTTTCTTGATGTCACGGATACGGGGTGCGGCATGGATGATAAGACCATTTCCCTTATCTTTGATCCCTTCTTTACAACGAAGTTTACCGGACGGGGCCTCGGACTGGCTGCCGTCCTCGGGATTGTAAGGGGGCATCGGGGCAGTCTGGATGTCCATAGTGAGGTTGGGCGGGGAACCACCTTCAGGGTCTTTTTCCCGGTGGGGCGCATCCTATCCGAGCGGCCCCATGCTGATCAGTCGGGTGCCTTGCCTGTAGCTCGGAAGATCAAGGGGTGTGTTCTCCTGGTGGATGACGAGGCGTCGGTCCTATTGGTTGCCAAAAGGTTGCTTGAGCACATGGGGCTTGAGGTCATACAGGCTGCTGATGGGCAGGAGGCGGTGGAGTTGTATGTAAAGTATCGTGAACGGATCGGGTGTGTCCTGATGGATTTGACCATGCCGCGATTAGACGGAATCGAGGCTATCATGGAACTCAGGAGGATTAACCCTGACGTCAGGGTGATCCTGTGCAGCGGGTTTGCGGAGGAGGACGTGGTGTCGCGTTTTTCCGAATGGAAGCCCTCTGGCTTTCTTCAGAAGCCTTATGAGTTCGAAGCCCTCGCCGCCCAGTTGCTGGCAGTTTTTGGGGGGCACCCGTGATTGGGTGTTCGAGATAGAGATGGATTGTCAGGGGTGAATTTGTTATTCATGACTTCAACGAGGAGGATATGATTATGTCCAAGGAAACAGCTGACCCTAACGAAATCCGTGATTCCGATATCGTTTTCAACTGCCCTTTCTGTGGAAAGAGTCTGGCCATTGACTGTCGTGGAGCTGGCTTGACTATTTCCTGCCCAGATTGCGGGAATAAGCTCGAAGTTCCTATCCCTGAAAACATGGAGGTTACGGACATTGATAGCTCGGATGAGGACAAGGCGGTTCGCCTCATTCATATGCGTGAAGTGATTTCTGAGTCCCAGAAGCGGATTCTTGACTTGGAGGCCGAGGTCAAGGACATCACCCTGCGACGCGATTCGCTGGAAACCATTCGCACGGAAAATGCGATCCGGTTTGAAGTGATTCAGCATGAGATTGAAGCCATTCAACGTGCCTTTTTGCGAATTTCTGAAGTTCTTGACAGCGTCGGGAATTCAGGCAGGACGGCTTGATACCTCTTGTCTTTCGGAATGAGTCTGTGATGCGACGAAGAAATGCCTGGATAGAACTCGGCTGGGATGATTTGTGCCGGAATCTCCTGTCCATTTGTTCCGTACTTAACCCTGCCACGAGCATCATCATGGTGGTCAAGGCTAATGCCTACGGACACGGCATGTCGGTTGTTTCCAAGCACGCCTATGCTTGCGGCGTCCGGTGGTTCCTGGTGGCCCGTCTGGATGAGGCAATTGCTCTCCGGGCAGTGTTGCCGGATGCCAATATCCTGCTTCTCGGAGCGGTTTGGGCGACCGATCTTCCGGAGTTGCAGCGGTTTCGGATTATTCCCGTCCTGGTGGGCGAGGAGCAGGCCGTCATGTTGGCTGCCGCGGCCCGGGCGGCCGGGGTGTCGCTGGTTTGCCATGTCAAGATTGACACCGGGATGGGCAGGTTCGGTCTCCCTTGGGATCAGGCCGCTCGCGTGATGACCAGCCTTCAGCGGGCGGGCGGGCTTGATATCCGCGGAATTACCATGCATTTTGCCTCGGCGGGCAAGGAGGGGGATTCATTTACCGCGCTTCAAGCCAGTCGATTTCAGGACGTTTTGGCAGGATGCCGGGCAGGGGGGCTGGACGGACTGTTTCGCCATGTATCCAACAGTGCCGCTTTCCTGGCTCATCCGGAATGGGATCTCGATGGAGTGCGGGTCGGAATCCTTGCCTACGGGTATGGCGGACGGCGGATCGGGACGCGGGTTCATACCGATCCGTTTCTGCAATGGAAAACCCGTGTGGTCCAGGTTAAGCATGTGCCGGCCGGTTTTCCGGTCGGATATCTCAGCACGCATGTGACGTCTGAGCCAACATGGCTTGCCACCATTGATGTGGGATATTCCGACGGGTTATCGCGCCTGATGAGCAACAAGGGGCATGTGCTGGTGGCAGGGCGCCGTGCCCAGGTCGTCGGACGTGTCACGATGAATTTTACCACCATTGATGTCGGCCCGGCGGGTGGCGTCAAGGCCGGTGACGAGGTCGTCTTGATCGGCACGCAGGAGAGCGAGTCTCTCTGGGCCGATGACCTTGCACGCTGGTGTCAGACCATCCCGTATGAGATCCTGACCAATATTCGGAGTGACACAAACTAGATTCCGTCCGGCACAATGGCTCAGGGATTATGACGCCGTGCGGTTGCCTGTCGGGCTGAGGAGTGCCAGAATCGATTGAAGTCGAGCTGGAGTTTCGGGAGATCGATTCCTTCCAGCATTGTTTCCGTGGCGGCTTCAGCATTTCCGCCGTTCCGGTGCATGGCGGTCACATATCGGTTGAGGAGGTCTGCGAAGGGGGATTTCATTTCGGCTCCGGCCCCTTTTTTCAAGTAGTACACCAAGGCCCAGGCCAGGGCGTAATTCTGGCGCCGGATGGCATCGTTCTCGTTATAGAAGTTCTCGTTTGTCAGGTGAAATAATCGATCCAGATCCAGTTGCCGCTCCTGTGTCATTTTTTGCAGGAGGGGGATGATCCTGGGATCCTCTTCAATCCGGATTTTTCCGTTCACGAGGGTGGCATTTTCAAAATATTGGGCAAATCCCTCGTTGAACCACAAGGAGCAACTGGATTGATTGAAGGCATAAAACGCATATTGGTGAAAGCCCTCATGAAAGGCGACGCGGAACAGGTTTTTGCGCAGATCACGAGTGTTCTGATCGCTTGCCGCGCGCAGGAGCAACTCCTTCCTTGCAGGGACCCACATGCCACCCGACCAGGCGCTGTTCGTTCCCACATAGTTCACATACTCGTCACCGGTTGCCGGTATCCGGATGACGCTGATGGTGTTTGCGGCGGGGGCGGGAATACATTGCGCATAGGCAGGACGGATTGCTGCCATTTTCTTCTGGAGCTGCTCAACCCAGAGACGCCCGGAACCCTTGAGATTGGAGAGGATGATGTAATGAGGGCCGGCGTTATACCACCATCCATTCATGTTGAGGATGCTATTAAGGACTTGTTTGCGGGTGTCGCCCCCCTCTTTATCGGGGTTCTTGTCGTTCGTTGATTTATCGGCAGTGGTTGTGTCGGCTGGCGACCGGGAGAGGGATGTAAAGGTCAGTGTTCCAAGGAATTCAGTTTCAATGGCCTTGCAGGCCGATTCCATCCCGACCTCCCGATTGAGGGTAAAGAGGGCGCACATCCAGGTGGTTCCAGCCGTTTTTCCGGGGATTCTGTTTAGTCGGAAAGCATAGGCAACCTGGTATTTTCCGGTGTCATCAAGCCGGTAACGCAAGACTGGGGCAAGCCGGGTGGGGCCACCCTCAACTCGTTGGACAGAGGGGGTTGCGCAACCGGTAAAATCAGAAACCCATCGGGTTGCCTCGGCTTCAGTTTGCACGGTTGGGGGTGGTGTGGCATTCGCGACTTTTTCATCATAGGTGGCCCGGGTGGCATGTTCGCCTGCGAATCCTGTCGGTAGCGGATGGTTCATCCATGAAAGCAAAAGTTCATTGTCATGGCGCCCGATCCAGTGTCCTACCACTTGGCTTTGCCGCCACATATCCACCGGGGTGTAGCGCTCTTCCTTCCTTTCCTGGTCGCCGTTTCTGATCTGGTAGATGAATGCCTGGGGTGCTTGCAGCGGGGTTTCCCTGGCGTCAGGTATCATTTTGACTCTCATGCCGGCGGCAGGCAGCTCAACTGACTTATTGAAAGTCAAAGTTACCCGTGCTGCTTCAGCGGGTAAAACCCACGCAACAAGCAGGCCTGTTCCCAGGAGAAGGGTAGGAATGTAATTCATGTCTTTGGGGTTTACCTGAGTAAGCCACTGAAAACAAGAGTTGAATATTATTCCTCCGGGTGTAGAAAGGTCCCATGCAGCTTGATCAACCCAGCCACCTGCCCGGCGGATTGCCACCTCCTCCGTTGGCGCCGCCTCCCTCCAAGGGGCTGCTCTCCTTTTCGCCTGTGGTTTTGTCGGCCTTGGTGTTCCCAGGCGCAGGTCAGTTGATGCAGCGACGGTGGGTCGCTGCCGCTGGATATGCCGTCACCTACTCGATCTTCTTCCTTTGGTTCCTGATCGAGGTGTGGGCCGTTCTCAAGGCGTATTATGCGCTGGGATTTGATTTTAAGAATGCCACGGGCCAGGCTCCAAGCCCGGTTGCACTGCTGTTGCCGTTTCTGGCCAGCACGGTGATTTATGTGGCCTGCCTGATCGATGTTACCGTGGCTTCCTGGCGGAAACCCGCTGCCCGACGGTAGGTCTACTTCTTGACGCTATCCGTGGTCGCAATCCAATGCGAGATACTGGCGTACATGCTACTCCAGAGGTCGGCCGCCGCCAGAGCTGTGTCCCAGCCGAAAGCGACCATGAGGGCCGCCATCACCCCGCGGAAAACCATCTGATCCGACTGGATGAAGAGATAATAAAGCGGATAACCGGGAATGATGAGACAGAGTATACCAAAGAAGGAGTCATCGGAAAATGCGTAGCAGATAACGGTGATGTAAAGGAATGTCAGGACAATGACGCCCCCGCTGATAACTGTTTTCAAGGTGGCGGCATCCAGGATTCCTGGAACAAACCGGACCACACCCAGGACGATGGAGAGAAGAAAGAACAGGAGCCAGGGAAGCACCCTGACCTGGAAATTGCTGACTTGACGGTTGCGGACCCGTTTTCTGGCCTTGGGCAGGAATTGCCGTACATCCCGTGGTGCCTCGCTTGTCGTCTTGCCTGATTTCTTTTTGCCTTTTTTGTCGGGCACCGGAACGGGAGGTGGCGGCTCCGGGGGCTTTTCAGCCATGACTTTCAACTTCTGGGTCACGGGGGCGATCACTTCCCGTGATGGAATGGCGACCTTGGTCTGGCATTTCATGCAGACCAGAAAGTCCGCGGATACATATTCCGAAACCGTTATGACGTTTCCGCAGTTTTGGCAAGTGATGGTGATGTCAGCCATGTTTTGAATCTAGCAACAAAATGGCCTGTGATCAAAGGAAACTGATGCCCCGGGGAAGGGGGGGGATGATGAAGCAGGAGGCGAGTGTCTGGGCAATGTCATAGAAGCCGTCACGAATTCCCAGGGACCGGTTGTGCTGTCCTTTTCCGCGGGTGAGCAGCGGGACAAATTCCCGGGTATGATCCGTTCCCTTGAATGTCGGGTCATTTCCATGGTCGGCGGTGATGATCAAAAGATCGTCAGGTGCCAGTTTCGGGATGAGTGTTCCCAGGAAATGGTCAGTCCGCTCCAATGCGGCGGCATATCCGGGCGCATCACGGCGGTGCCCGTACAGCATGTCGAAGTCAATCAGGTTGGCGAAACAGAAAAACGGGCCGGGACGATCCGCCAACTTCAGGATGCTTGCCTGGGCATCCGGATTGTTTTCCGCATGGAATGATTCCGTGATTCCGTTGCCTGCGAAGATGTCGTCCAGTTTCCCGACCGTGATGACAGGGATGCCGCTACCCGAGAGCCGGTCAAGTATCGTGGGCTCAGGAAGCGGGTAAGAGAAGTCGCGACGGTTTTCCGTTCGCTTGAACGCGCCCGGTGTGCCGATGTAGGGGCGGGCGATGACCCGGCCGACGACATAGGGGTTGCAGAGTTCCCGTGCGATCAGGCAGCCCGCATAAAGCTCGGCGAGGGGGATAACGCCCTCGTGGGCGGCGATTTGAAAGACGGAATCCCCGCTCGTATAGACGATCCAGGCTCCCTCCGCCATCTGGCGGGGTCCGAGTTCGTCGATAATGGCTAATCCGCTGGCCGCCTTGTTGCCCAGGGTTTTCCTCCCTGTCCGGCGTTCAAATTCACTGATCAGGGAGTCGGGAAAGGAGGGGTGATCATGGGGGAAGAGATGGAACCCCTTTTCCATTAGTAAGCCCGCCATCTCCCAGTGGCCGGTCGTGGTATCCTTTCCCGTTGAGCGTTCCCGCATGGCGCCGAAACCGCCCCCTGCCGGCGCAACAGGCGGGACTCCGGGAATGGGAAGGCCACCGGGCAACAGGGGAGGGATATTGCCCAGTCCGAGGGATTGCAGGGTGGGCAACTTCAATCCACCCACCGCCTGGCCGATATGGGCCAAAGTATTGGCACCAGCATCGCCATAGGCGTCTGCATCCGGAGCGGCGCCGATCCCCACGGAATCCAAGACGATCAGGTATGCTTTCATGGTGTGGTTACAATGGTGATTCCCGCGCTGGTTCCCAGCCGGTTGGCGCCGGCGGCTATCATCGCCTCGGCATCGGCGCGGGTGCGAATGCCACCGCTGGCCTTGACTCCGGTGCGGGTGCCCACGGTGGCCCGCAACAGGGCCACATCGTGAAGTGTGGCGCCGCCGGTGCTAAAGCCGGTTGAGGTTTTGATGAATTGGACGCCCGCCTCGAGGGCGAGTCGGGAGGCGGTGACTTTTTCCTCATCGGTGAGGAGGCAGGTCTCCATGATCACCTTGACCCCGCACCCGGAGCCGACCGATTCGACCACGGCACGCATGTCGGAAAGGACTTCGGAGTAGGCTTTCTGTTTCAAGGCCCAGACGGCAAGTACCATGTCGACTTCCCTGGCACCTGTTGATGCCGCCAGTCCTGCCTCGAAAGCTTTTGTGGCGGTTGCCGTGGCACCGAGGGGAAACCCGCAAACGGTACAGGGGATGACGGGTGTGCCTTCAAGCGTTTTCACGGCGACAGGCAACAGTGCCGGATTCACGCAGACGGATGCAAACCCGTATTGGATGGCTTCCCTGCATAGACGCTCAATATCACGGGCAGTTGCCTCAGGCTTGAGCAGGGTATGGTCAATCATGGCCGCAAGCGCGCGACCCGCGGCAGAAAGTGATATTGGATCGGTGCTCATCTAGGTTGTCCCTCTCAGGGGCATTTGTTAACCTAATCCCGCAGAGAGTGCAAGCCGGCAGGGAGTGATATGAATACAAATATTCACCAGATGCATCAGGCTGAGTTCTGGCATCGGCTCGATGACCAACGGGTCGAGTGCGAATTATGTCCGCATCATTGCCGGATTCATGAGGGGCAGGCGGGGCGGTGCCGGGTGCGGGGTGTTTACGGTGGTGAGTTGAAGGCTTTGGGTTATGGGTTCCTGTCATCGGCACATGTAGACCCGGTCGAGAAAAAGCCACTCTATCATTTTCACCCGGGTGCCTCCATTTTCAGCATTGGGGGATGGGGGTGTAACTTGGGGTGTGTTTTCTGCCAGAACTGGTCGATTTCCCAGGAGTTCTGCAAGGGACGTACTGTCCATTCGCCCAAGCAGGTGCTTCAGGCAATGCAGTCGGAAAAAAGCGCCTTGATTGCCTATACCTACAACGAGCCTTTGGTCGGCTATGAATTTGTGAAGGATTGTTGCCGGCTGGTCCGTGATGCCGGCGGGAAAAACGTCCTTGTAACAAACGGATATGTCGAGGAGGGACCGGCCATAGGGCTGTTGCCGCTGGTGGACGCCCTGAATGTGGATATTAAAAGCATGGATGATGGTTTTTACCGCAAGTATTGCAAGGCCACCCTGCCTCCGGTACTGAGTTTCTGCCAGCAGGCGGTGAAGGCGGGGCGTCATGTGGAAATAACCAATCTGATCATTCCCGGGCTCAATGATGCCGATGAGGATTTTTCGGCCCTGGCGGAGTGGATCCGGAATAATCTGGGGCCCATGGTCCCCCTGCATTTGAGCGCCTACCATCCGGATTACCAGTTGGACACTCCTGTCACTCCGGCGCCGACCCTGCGCCGGGCGTGGGAGATTTGCCGCCAAAGCCTTGCCTATGTCTACATGGGGAATGTGTCGGTGGCCGAGGGGCAGGATACGATGTGCCCGAACTGCGGAGCCGCGCTGATCAAGCGGCAGGGGTATGAGACACGCCGGGTCGGGCTGACCGACGGGGTCTGTGCCGGCTGCGGACGCAAGGCGGATGTTGTCGGGTAGAGAAGTTCTTGAATAATTGCCAGCCGCTTTTATACTGACCACGATTTTTTCAGGAAGCAGGACAGTAATTACCATCAGGAGTATTATGAGCAAACATGTGAAGAGGGTGGGGATTTTGACGGCGGGTGGACTGGCGCCGTGTTTGAGTTCAGCAATCGGGTATTTGATTGATGAGTACACCCGCGTGGCTCCGGATGTCGAGATCATCGGGTATATCAACGGCTACATGGGCCTCCTGAAAGGGCAGAGCATCAAGGTCACTCCCGAGGTCCGCGCGAATGCGCTGTTCCTGACAGAGCATGGCGGTAGCCCGATCGGCAACAGCCGGGTCAAGCTCACCAACATCAAGGATTGCGTGAAGCGCGGTCTCGTCAAGGAGGGGCAGAACCCGCAACAGGTGGCGGCGGATCAATTGATCAAGGACGGCGTGGATGTGCTGCACACCATTGGCGGCGATGACACCAATACGGCGGCGGCCGACTTGGCGGCGTTCCTTGCCACGAACAATTACGGGCTGACCGTCGTGGGACTTCCCAAGACCATTGATAACGACGTGATCCCGATCAAGCAGAGCCTTGGGGCTTGGACGGCGGCGGAGGAGGGTGCCAAGTTCTTCGCGAATGTCGTAAAGGAGCATTCCGCCAATCCCCGCATGCTGATTGTGCATGAGGTGATGGGGCGCAACTGTGGCTGGCTGACGGCGGCAACGGCCGCTGCATACCGCAAGATGGCGGAGGGCTTTCATTATCTGCCCGCTTTCGGCCTGAGCCGTGAAGGCGAGGATGTGCATGCCGTGTATGTGCCTGAGATGGCCTTTGATGCCAAGGCTGAGTCGGCCCGCCTGCGCACGGTGATGGATCAGAACGATTGCGTTAATATCTTCGTTTCCGAGGGCGCTTGTGTCGAGACGATCATTGCCGAGTTGGAGTCCAAGGGCGAGGAAGTCCCGCGTGATGCGTTCGGGCACCCCCGGCTAGACAAGGTGAATGTGGGTGGCTGGTTTGCCAAGCAGTTTGGCGACATGCTCGGCGCCGAGAAGACCATGGTGCAGAAGAGCGGTTACTTCAGCCGGGCTTCGGCCCCGAACGCCCAGGATAA
>JAABPW010000376.1 GCA_011391785.1 Verrucomicrobiota bacterium | reverse complement strand
AAAAAACGTTTTCCTGGAGATACTCCCGATGTTGCAGATGGGAGGCCGCTTCCTTGAACTTTTTGTACTCAACAAGCTGTTTGACAAGTTCCCAGCGGGGATCCTCTTCCTCTTCCTCCATTTCCGGGCGTTCGTCCACCGGAAGCAACATACGGCTCTTGATCATCATCAGGGTGGCCGCCATCACGATAAACTCGCCAGCGATATTGAGATCGAGCAGTTTCATCAAGGAGAGGTACTCCATGTACTGCTTCGTGACGCGTTCGATCGGGATGTTATAGACATCCACCTCATCTTTTTTGATCAGGTAAAGGAGCAGGTCGAGCGGTCCCTCGAATACATCGAGTTGCACTTTGTAATCATCTTGAACCACGATTTGTGTCATGAAAAGTCCTTTTTATTCCAATCCGACGGCCTGACGGGCCCGCATAAGGGTGTTCCGGGCTTCCAGCCGCGCACGGTCCGCACCGTCTTTGAGGATAGCCTCGACATAAGCGGGATTTTTTTCCAGTTCGGCTCGTTTTGTCCTGTAAGGCTCAAAGTAATTCCATACTTTCTCAAACAATGCCTTCTTGGCGGCCCCATAACCGAATCCGCCTGCCCGGTATTTCGCCTCCATCTCATGCCGCTCGTCCCCGGAAGCGAAGAGTTTGAAAAGTGCAAATACGTTGCAGGTGGAGGGGTCCTTTGAATCCTCAAGTTGCTTGCTGTCTGTAACAATCTTCATGATCCGGGACTTGGTATCCTTTTCAGGTCCGAATATCTCGATCGTGTTGTTGTAGGATTTAGACATTTTCTGTCCATCCACACCCGGCACGACCGCAACTTCATCACGAATCGACGGAGCAGGTATGGTGAAGGTCTCCCCGAATTGCAGATTGAACTTAATCGCAATATCGCGAGTGACTTCCACATGTTGTTTCTGGTCGCGACCGACGGGAACGGTCGTGGCCTGCACCTGCAGGATGTCTGCCGCCATGAGCACGGGATATGAAAACAGGGCGTGTGACGCGGCAATTCCCTTGGCCGTCTTGTCCTTGTACGAGTGGCACCGTTCCAAGAGCCCCATTGGGGTCACGATGGACAGCAACCATGACAGTTCAAGCACCTCGGGTACATCGCTCTGCCTGAAAAAAACGGTTCGCTTCGTATCCAGTCCGCAGGCAAGGAAGTCCAAGGCGACATCGCGGCTGTTTTGGCGCAACGCCGACGGATCCGACACGGACGTCAACGCGTGATAGTCGGCAATGAAGAGATAAGCGTCCCCCTGCTCCTGCAGTTCGAGGGCGGGCTTCATCATCCCGAAATAGTTTCCCAGATGCAGTTTTCCAGAGGGCTGGATCCCCGACAGGATTCGCATTCTTTTCTTATTGTCCATGAGTGTGCTCGTTTCCGAATTCAAAGCGCCTGACTGTATCGCAAGCGCCCTTTTTCATAAAGCGTTTTCCGCGAAGATCCTGCAATTCTCATCATAAGATTCGCGGTAGGCGCCTAACTTGAACTTGACGGTGGGCCCGGTGGCGGTGAAGATGCTCAGCTTCAAGTCGGAATCATCATGAAAGTATTGCTAGTTGCAGGAGTAGGCGAACGTCCGGAGGCCCATCTTTTCCCGGCTTTGGCGGCCAGGGGAATACAGGTGGACCTCCTCTGTGATACTTCATCCCCCTATTTCGACCCGTTGCGGGATTCAGGGTTCCCCATGACCCACCTCAAACTGAAAGCCCGACTGGATTCGAACGCGATACGCACCATCCGGCGGATGCTCAAAAACAACGCCTATGACATCGTTCACGCCTTCAACGGACGCGCTCTCTCCAACAGTATGTTGGCCTCTACGGGTATTCCGGTCAAATGTATAGGGTATTGCGGCACCATGGGGCACCTGAACCGCTGGGATCCGTCCGCCTATCTCTCCATCCTGAACCCTCGTGTTGACCGGATCGTCTGCCTGTCGAAGGCGATCAGGAGTTATCTCCTGTCGAAACGACTTCCGGATCATCGTCTCGTTCAGATCTACAAGGGTCATGATCCGGCATGGTTTACAGCCGCCCCTCGTTCCGCCTTAAAGACATTCGGTATACCGGACGATGCCATGGTGATCGGTTGCACCGCAAATACCCGCCCGATAAAGGGAGTGCCTGTGCTCATCGATGCCATTGGGCGCCTGGCGCAGGAATGGCCCGTTCATCTTCTTCTGGTTGGCCAGAACAAGGACGGCGAACTTCAGCGTCTTCTCGGTAATGGCGCCATTGCATCCCGCATCCATTTGACAGGTTTCCGAATGGATGCCCCGGAATTGATGGGCGCCTGCGATGCATTTGTAATGCCCACACTCCGTAATGAGGGATTATCCAAAGCCGTGATGGAAGCCATGTGCATGGGAGTGCCTGCCATTGTGTCGGCCGTGGGTGGCATGGTGGAATTGGTCGAGAATGGCAGGACAGGAAGAATTGTTCACCCGGGTGATCCCCAAGCCCTGGCCGAGGCCATTCGGTATTATGCAAAGGACAAATCCTTGAGGGAAACCCATGGCCGGAATGGGCGGGAGCGCATTCTTTCGTCCTTCTCATTCCCCGTGATGGTAGATCAGACTATCCGGATGTACGAATCAGTCATTTAGCCCCATTTTTACTCTTTGCTGGAATATTTGGGAGTAATTCTCTAATCTTAACGCCTTTTATGAAAACCTTCTGGCAATTGAAGTATATTCCCTTGGTGTGGTATTCCGGCTTGGTGCTACTGGCTGGATGCATGACAGCCCCGTCGAAGGCCAGTACCGCTCCTTTTACGATCACCATGAAGTCAGACGCCCTGTTCGTGATAAATGACAGGTCGGTTAGTGCGGCCAATTTGATTAAAATCCTTAACAGGGAGAAGGTTCCCAAAAATGACCCGCTTGTCATAGAAATGCAGACTAACATCCCTATTGCGACAATCAGGAGCCTGACACAAAAACTGGCAACTGCCGGATATAAACCTTTCTTCAAGAGTTCACGCCATTTCAAGACGGAAACAAGCGGACAAGGTCCCTCCGGATTGCCCAATTCAAACAGAAACATTCCCTGATTTCCGCCTTATATATGCACTTGCAATGAACTCTAATCCATTAATGAACCCTAATCCATCTTCTGAACAACCGCCGATGCAAGACATTCGTCCGGACAGCCCCGTCCAGCCCCATTCAAAAGGAGCGGTTTTCGGATTGGCTATGGCCGCTCTGGGCGTTGTCTATGGCGATATTGGCACCAGCCCCCTCTACGCCTTTCGTCTTTGCTTCAATCAAGATACCCCTCCTACTGAGGCCGCCATTCTGGGTGTTCTCTCCCTGATTTTCTGGTCTTTGGCGGGACTGATTTCAGTGAAATACCTTTTACTTGTGCTGCGGGCCGACAATCGAGGAGAGGGAGGAATTCTGGCACTCATGTCTTTGGTCAGAAAAGATCTGCCGTCCTCCAGTTTCAAGCGGAATGTGGTTATTATTGCGCTGGGATTATTCGGGGCGGCATTGCTTTATGGTGACGGCCTAATCACTCCCGCCATCTCAGTCCTGAGTGCGGTCGAGGGTTTGAAAGTGGCCTCCCCGCGCTTTGAGGGCTATGTCGTACCCATCGCGGTTTTAATTCTCGCCGGTCTATTTTGGGTTCAAAAACACGGGACCCAGAAAGTGGGCTCTGTTTTCGGCCCGATCATGGTGGTCTGGTTTATTACCATCGCGGCACTTGGCCTGCCCCACATCCTTAGCATGCCAAGGGTATTTTATGCCGTGAACCCCCTCTATGCCGTGCAGTTTTTTATCGATCATCAATTCCATGCATTTGTGACCATGGGCACCATTTTCCTTTGCCTGACGGGAGGTGAAGATCTCTATCTTGATATGGGCCATTTTGGTCGCCTTCCCATTCGAATTGGCTGGTTTTATCTGGTATTGCCCTGCCTTCTGATCAATTATTTTGGTCAAGGGGCTTACCTGCTGGCACACGGACAAAGCTCGGCTGACACCTCAAACCTGCTTTATCATCTGGCCCCCTCCTGGGCCCTGTATCCCCTGGTCGTCCTGGCCACCCTGTCGACCGTCATCGCCTCTCAGGCCGTCATATCAGGAGCCTATTCCCTGACGCGTCAGGCCATGCAACTGGGTTTTTGCCCGCGCCTAACCATTATACACACCTCTGCCAATACAATCGGACAGGTTTATCTTCCTGCCGTTAATGGAATGCTCTTTGTGGGGACGCTGACGCTGGTACTTGGATTTCGGAACTCGGATAGCCTGGCAGGAGCTTACGGGCTGGCTGTATCCATGACCATGTTGCTGACTTCGGTCATGATGTCCATCTTCATTTTGCGCCACTGGAAGTGGAATCCGCTGCTCGCCGCCTTGGTCATGATCCCAATATTCATGTTTGACGTCACCTTCTTTACCTCCAATATCCTCAAGCTGCAAGCAGGGGGCTGGGTGGGGCTTAGCGTGGCTGTTCTTATGTTCACCATCATGACGACCTGGCAAAAAGGCAGGGAAATCTTGAGACAGAAACTCACGGAGGAGAGTCTGCCGCTTCCCTTGTTCATCGAGGATGTGATACGGAGCAAACCCCTGCGGGTTCCTGGGACGGCGGTATTCTTAACTGGAGCCGTGAACATCGCCCCTCGAACGATGTTGCACAACTTCAAGCACAATAAGGTACTTCACGAAAATATTGTCCTGTTCAGCCTGATCAATGAAGAATTGCCGTGGATCCCCGAGGCAGACCGGGTACAGGTTCAGCGGCTTGAGGCAGGATTCACCCTGATCTCCGCACGTTATGGGTTCAGTGAAAATCCAGACCTGACCCTTCTGCTTACCGACCTCAAAGTTGAGGGTTTAGACCTGGCACCCAACAAAGTCACCTTTTTCCTTGGACGGGAAACGCTGATCCTCGCACAAACCCGGACAATGCGTCCCTGGCGGAAAAACCTTTTTGCATTTCTTTCTAAAAATGCACAGGATGCTTCGAAATATTTCAACATTCCTCCGAACCGGGTTATTGAGGTCGGAATTCAAGTTCAGCTTTGAGTGAAGGCGAGACATGATAAGATGCCCGCTGATACGCGGCATATCCCTGGTGGTGCCTGCCTCCGTATTGTCCATGACCATTTGTCACTCGACAGTTGCCCCTGCTGTTAGTTACGATATATCTGTTTTTAAAGGAGGACCCGACTATGTTGCGAATTTCGTCCACAATCAAATCCATGGCAGTCGTTTTTTCAGCAATCACGCTGGGAGCAGGCTGCGGTGCGTTTCGTGCCTCGGTACAGAATGAAGATGTGGCGACCGCATCGGCTAAACCCATGGATACCGGGTATGACTTCGGAGATCTTCGTTGGCTCGGGGACACCGTAGCCTCTGACATGATCGCCGCTCCCGTCATTGGGGAGGCAAATCGTAAACCAATCCTCGTGGTCATGGGTATCGAGAATCGGACAGATGAACACATAGATACCAAGGCCATTACCGATACCATGCGGACCAAGATCATTAACGCAGGCAAGGCTGATTTCGTCAACGAAAGCCGCCGGGACAGCCTGCTCAAGGAGCAAGGGTATCAGCTGGCCAACTGTACGCCAGAAACCCGAACAATGATCGGCAAGCAGCTGGGAGCCCGCTACATGTTGACCGGATCCCTTGTCAAACTCACCAAAGACACCCCCCGCCAGGTGCGGGTTTCAAAACAGGAGCAGGTCTATCTCCAGCTGACTGTCGAAGTTACCGATCTACAAACGGGGCTTATTGCCTGGACCACTCAGAAGGAAAGAGTCCGGGGCGCCAGAAAACCAATCATTGGATGGTAATCCAGATTCCACTCGGGCAGGAACGGTAGCCCCCTTATGGCAAGGGTAACCCATCAAGCAATCCTTTTCCTGCTGGCGTCTTTTTTTTGTGCTGGCTGCGCCACCGTGCCGCTTCACGAGGCCCGATCCCATTTCATTGCGGGACGGCTTCAGGAGGCTAATCAGAATCTGGCCGTTCTCCCCCGCGACGGGAATAGCGTTCTTTACCTGATGGAGCGGGGAATGATTCGCCATCACCTTCGCGACTACACAAACAGCACAGCAGACTGGCTCGAAGCCGTCCGACTTGAAAAAGAGCTTGAAGTCCACAGTGTCAGCCGGGCCGGCACCAGCATGATCATTAATGATTCGGTTTTGAGCTTCAGGGGATATCCTTATGAGTTCACCTATCTCCACGCTTTTCTGGCCCAGAACTTCCTGGCGCAAGAAAAATGGGAAGATGCCGCCGTGGAGGCCCGCAGTATCGCCCACCGTTTGGGAAAACTTGATGGATTTCCGGATGACGCATTTTGCCGCTATCTGGCCGGATTATGTTTTGAGTTGAACGGCGATGAAAGTAATGCCGCCATGCAATACCGGCAGGTCTTGCGGTTGGCCCCGGATTCTGACTTGGATGCGACAACCGGCCGTTTCCGTGCCCCGGTCGCGCCTACCAACTCTTTCGTCGCGGCTCCCGCAGAAGGTGAATTGGTCTGCCTGCTTGGATTTTACGGAACCTTCGGAATGATCCCTGACCATGCCGATATTGTGGTGGATGGAAAAACCGTTGGATCGAGCCGGACGCTTGCCAGAAGACTCCAGCTTGAATGCGCCAGCAGCCAACGCATGGCGGCACGTCATGCCACCAAGAAACTAAGCCGTATAGCCCTGAAGGAGGCTATCGCTGAGGCGGCAGAAACAAAAAATCATGATCTCGGCGAACTGCTTCGCGTGATCTTGTTTTCCCTGGAGACCAATGACAGCCGGAGATGGGAGACGTTGCCAGCGAAACTTGCGGTCGCCCGCGTCCCCTGCCCTGCGAGCCTGACGCGTTTTGACGTGGAGTTCAAGGGGGCTTCCGGCACCGTTCTTAAGCGAATCACCCTGTCCGGTCCATTTGCGAAGAATTACAGAATTTGTGTGGCGATTGCCCGGGACAGCCCCTAGAAAATCATCTTGTACACACCGTAGAGGAACACGATCGCCAGGAACAACATGACGAGCGCCCTGTTCCGCTGGACCCGGAGTTCCTGCCGGAGAGGGCGCACGGAATGCAAGCTTCCGCTGCCAAAATAGGTTGCAAAGCGTTGATCAGGAACATGCTTTGGAACTCGGGTATCGCTTGTCTCGGTTGAGAAATTCTGGACAGGGCGAAGACCGGCAGCCAGGAGTTGCTGCTTATCAGCAATCGCATCAGTCGAGTCCTTTAGAAGGCCCTCCGCGGACGAGCGTGCCGGATTTACCTCACCCGCCAGGGGTATGCCCGTCACCCGGCGCAATTGCTTCAAGGCTTGATCCTGATCCGGAGCCTCAACAGCCTTGGAGATACCTTTTATGTCGTTTTGAACGCGGTCAAGCTCCCTCTGGAGAGCATCGAGCTTCTCCTGCAAGCGGGGATTTGTGCGACCTGCCGGCCTCATGATAATTTAGCGTCCCTTCACGACAAGCACGATTGCCGTGATTATAATCGTTATGATGAGCGGAAGACTGACCGCAAGACCAACCTTCATCCAATATCCAAATCCTTTAACTGGGGCAAATTCGCTATCCTCCTCGTGGGGAGTTTTTGCCCTGGATTCATCGAACAAACGGATTGGTCCACCCACTGCCTCAACCGTGGCTTGGGCCTTCACAAAATCATTCCGGATTCCATTAATCTGGGTAACAGCCTTGTTTAATTCATCACGGAACGACTCATCAGTCCATTCGGCGTCATTGATCTGCTGAAGCTCATCAAGATCGGCAACAAAGCGGTCCCGGGTAAGGGAATAGACTTCCACTTGACGGGCAGCATGTTCACCAAGCTTCTGGAGCGAGACAATACTCTCGGACAGACGAGCCGCCATTTCCTGTTTTCCACGCTCATACTCCTCCTGCTTTTCCAGGAGATCTTCCAGCATGTGCTTTTCGCGCTCCATCTCGCCCTGTTTTTGCTTCAGCCTCTCGATTTGAAGCTTGGCGGAGGCCATCTGAGTATTTACTTCCTCGCGGTGTCGCGCCATCCGGGTCAGGTTCAGGTCGGAGATGGGGCGGATCGGCATCTCATCGGATTTCAAGGAAGGAATCCCCTCGACACCCGAACCTAATGCAACGCCTTTATTGGAACCATGCCGCGACAAATCATCGTCGAAAAAATCAGTACCCATGATATACGCTCCTTGCCCTCGTTATGCCCTAATCCCCTGATAGTCGAAATTCCCGTTAACTTACATCAAGTTACCAGCGCGTGCCGTCCTATTCAAGCCCGTGTTACTCGGAATTCCCGTCGGGAACCCAGAGGGTTTGCCCTACCTTCACGTCCTCCGGTGTTTTAAGAACATTACGATTTGCCTCGAAGATTTCACGCCACCGTGATTGTGACCCATAGATACGGGCAGCGATTTTACGGAGGTTATCACCCTTTTCGATCCGCACCAGCTTGCCCGCTGGCCGCAACTCTGGGACGGGAATGCCGCTTTTGTCAAGTTCACGCGAAGCCTGCTCCCCTTCTGCGGCATATTTCGCGCGAAGAGAGGCCAGAGCTGCGCGGAGATGGGTTGTCTGGCCCTCCAAATTGGCAACTCTTATTTTAAGGGCTGAATTTTCGGTTTCAACAGTGCCCATCCGTTTGAGAATTGCCGATTGATTGGTGAATACTGTCGACACATAGGCAAGTTGCGCCTCCCTGATGTGGGCCTCTATCATCCCACGCTTTTCCGTATTGGGGCGAAGCGCCAGATAACGCTTGAAGTGGTAGAGGGCTTCGGGGAACTCGGCCTTCTGATCCAGCAGGAAAGCCAGGCCGAGATGGGCACGTGCAAGGGAGGGATTCACTTCCAGAAGCGAGTCGTAGGTCAGTCGAGCACCCGCCAGGTCGCCTGATGTTTCCTGGGCCCTGGCTTTCTTCATGGCGGGATGATCCCGTTCAGCCTCATCGGAAATACGGGTCTTTTCACCGCACCCGGAGCCGACCGCCAAAACGAATAAAATGCAAATTATCGATCCGGTTCTTTTCATGCCCGCGCTTCCAGGATTTGCCGAGCGGCCTCAATGACCTTCCCGGCAGGGATCCCATCCATGCATTCAACCGATTTCAAGGTGCACACTCTATCATAACAGGGGCGGCATGCCACTGCTGTTGTGATCACCTGATGTTCCTCACCGTAGGGGCCGGTCCGTCCAGGATTTGTCGGTCCAAATAGGGTTATCAGGGGAACATGCAGGGCTGCCGCCATATGAAGCGGTCCCGAATCGTTTACCACAATCAGGTCCATCTGTTGGAACCAGCCACCCATTTCCACCAGACTGGTCTTGCCGGCAAGATTCACGACCCGGGCGCCCCCCTTCCCGGCCAAGAGCGCGGACTGGATTTGGCTGCATGCATCATAATCATCCAGGCTTCCGAACAGGAAAATCGTTGCATTATATTCGGCGCGCAGGGCCGCGGCGGTTTCAATGAACTTGGCGATGGGCCAGTTTTTATTGGCTCGTCTGGAAAGCGGAACGATGGCAATGCGTGGACGTGGCTCGCTGCAGGATTGTGCCGGGAATTGAACCGGAAAGGCGGCGGACAACACCGGGAAACCAAGATGCCTCACCACATCCAGGTTTTCCTCAACGGCATGCCTTTCTTTGTTGCGGGGGCCGGCCACTGAGTCATAAAACAACCATGCGCCCTCCCTTTGGAAAGAGGGACCGATCTTCCTGAAACCTCGCGCCATCCAGCCCGCAAAAGCGCTTTTCAAAAGCCCCTGCAGGTCAATCACCAGATCATACTGATACAAACGGACGCTCTTGCGGAACGAATGGGCGTTGGTCCAGAAATGGCGCCGGGGAAAAGGGATGACCCGGGAAACAATCGGGAAACACTTCACCAGTTCCACATACTCAGGCTGGGTCACCCAATCGACATCGGCATCAAGAACCTGCTGCAGGTTGCTGACAGCCGGGAGGGCATGGAAAATGTCACCGAAAGAGCTGAGCTTGATGACCAGGATTCGTTTCCGGGGATTCATACGTCTATGATCGGCCCCTTCCCCGGTGGCGGAGTGCGAGTGCGCACGGGCTCCGAATAGGTTGGCTCCATGGGTGGTTGCCGAGTTCGGCGCGAGCCCCCGCGTTGGTTACCGCCCAGTATCAGGGTTACCACGCTGATGATCAGGGAGGCTCCCAGGGCAGGCCAAAATCCTTCCACATGAAAGCCCGGCACAAGCGTGGATGTAAGGATCAGGAGAAGCGCATTGATAACAAACATCATGAACCCCAGTGTCAGCAATACCAGCGGCAAGGCCACCATGACAAGGATGGGTTTAACAAGCGTATTGAGTACGCCAAGAATCATGGCGGCGACAAGCAGGCTGATTGCATCATCGAAATAAACACCACGGATCAGGGTTGATGCCCATACCGCAACGGCCGTGAGCATCCATCGGGTAAACATTCCCCCGAGTCGATTACCCCTAGGTTGGGTCAAGTCAGGATTCAAGGGGGTGGCTCCGGCGTGATTGTTTCTTGGCTGAATGCTTCCGCTTATCGTCCAGCATCCGCTCCTTCTGCCGACGCGAACGGCGCCTCTTTTGTCTTCGAATCTTTTCAACCTCCTGCTGCCGGGCACTTTTCTGGCCTAGAATTCGTTCCTCAATCCGGTCGCATAACTCGCGTCTAGCCAGAAATCGGTTCAATTCCCTCGATCGCTCCCTCTGGCATTTAACCTCAAGCCCACTGGGGATATGGCGGAGTTGGACACAGGAGGATGTTTTGTTCAGCTTCTGCCCGCCAGACCCGGCACCCAGGATAAAGTTTTCAACAAGGTCAGATTCCCTGACACCAAGCTTGGTCATCCGCTCTTCAAGCGCCAGTCGTTTTTCAGTGGTGACATAGGCGTCAGACATGTGGCGGCTCCATGCATTTCGAAAGGTAGTGTTCCAGCTCTCGACCGTATTCCGTGTCCTTGCCCATGTGAACCAGTTGCTTATGGACATGCAACGCTCCATCAGGTCCCGAGTCGGCCTCGCTTGCAGAGGAGAATCGCCGCGCCGGATCAGCGGCCAACATGCGCCGAAGGGTGTGGACAAAGCGTTCATTCTGGCTTACGTACTGCGGAAGATACCCAATCAGATTGTCGGCCAGCTTAAGTTTGAACTGGAGCAATTCGCCTTCGTTCATGGCAGGATCGCAAACAGGCGCACCCCGCAGCATTTCAAGACAAACCAATCCGACACTGAAAATGTCCGACTGGATGAGTGGTTGCTGACGCCGGTGGATTTCAGGTGCCATGTAAAGAGGCG
>JAABPW010000375.1 GCA_011391785.1 Verrucomicrobiota bacterium | reverse complement strand
TTCCCTTGTTTTTTTCCGAGAATCAGGACAATCGGGTGGCTCCTGTTCATCGTCCGGGTTGCTTTTTCCTCACTCATTCCGGCAATCGTAGCCCTTCCGTTCCATCGAGGTCAATCCTGTCTTGTGGGTTGTGGGTCGGCGCCTCTCCGGGTTTCGGACCATTCGTTTTCAGGGTGGACCGCGACCTCCCGCCTTCGCTCAGGAAGCTTCGGCGTGACACGCCGGGCGCGGTTTGGTTAATCCATGCTCATCCTATGCACCTAACGCCGCCCGGCGTGGCACGCCGTAGCGTACATCGCGAAGGCGGGAGGCCGGCGTCCACCTTGAGCCCATGCGAAAAAGTGCCAAAACTCGGACATGCGCCCTTTATGAAGAAGAGTTGTAATGTGAAATGCCGTAGTGAGGAAAGAAAGCGTTGCACGCCGTGGATCGACTACCTGCGGCATTTGACTTCACCTCATGCGGAGCAGGAACACATCGTAACATATTACTTATGATTTTCCTGATGGCTTTTTCAGACAGCCTTCCCCTTTAAAAGATATCATCAAGAAAGTGGAGGTGACGATTTCGAGAGAGGCTTGTCCAGCCGTTTCAGGATCACCTCGACCACTTGATCGATGTTCAGGCCGGTGGTGTCGACTACCTGGGCGTCGGCGGCAAGCTTGAGAGGGGCGGTGGCGCGGCCACTGTCGCGCTGATCGCGGTTTTTCAGGGAATCCATCACGCGGTTCACGTCCGCCGTTTCACCGGCCGGCTTGAGCTCCGCATGACGCCGCCGGGCGCGCTCCTCCGGGCTCGCATCCAGGTAGAACTTGGCATCCGCGCCGGGAAACACCACGGTGCCGATATCGCGGCCTTCCATCACCAGGTCGCCGAATTGCGCCATGTCGCGCAGCCAGCGCGTGACCTGCGCCCGCACCTCCGGCATGGCCGCCACAAGGCTGACCAGGCCGCTCACCCGCTCGGTGCGGATCTCGGCGCGGGGCTCGACCCCGTCAATCCGGTAGCGGATGGCACCGGCTTCCTCGAAGAATTCAACCTTCATGCGGCCCATCGCGGCCACAACGTCTTCGTTCCTGGCGACATCACAGCCCGAGTCCGCCGCCTTCCAGGCGATCCCCCGGTACAGGGCGCCGGAATCCACGTAACGGTAGCCCAATCCCGCCGCCACCTTCCGCGCCACCGTGGATTTCCCCGAGGCCGAGGGCCCGTCAATCGCTATCACTTTTGTCGGATTATTCATTCACGCCTTTCAGAAAGAAAAAGAGTTTACCACGGAGGGCACGGAGCGGAGGAAACGGGAGAGAAATAACGGAGAAGAGAATGTTCCGCGATTTTCCCATGCAGCGAGTACCCTGCCCGGAAAAATCGCGGAACGGGTTCTCCCTGAAGAAAGACAGAGTTTCGTTGCGCCCGAAGGACAATTGGAGTTTCTCTCTTCCGCGGGAACGGGTTGCGGCCATTTTCTTCCCCGCCATCCCTCTCTCCCAACCCTCCGCGGCCTCCGTGGTAAACGCTTTTCTTCCGCCGTTCACGGGAGCGCCCCTTGCGGCCCGGTGAGGATCCTCAGATCGTCCCAGAATTCAGGGTAGGATTTGTTCACGCAGGCGATATCCTCCATCCGGACCGGCGCATCGGCGCGCATCGCCAGCACCGACATCGCCATGGGGAGACGGTGATCCCCGTAACTGTCGACCGTCACCCCGCCGCGGATCGCCGACCCGCCCTCGATGATCATGCCATCCGGCCGCTCCTCGACCCGGACCCCCATGCGCGTGAGATTATCGACCACGCTGCGGATCCGGTCGGACTCCTTGACCCGCAGTTCAGCGGCATCGCGGATCACGGTGCGGCCCTGCGCCAGCGCGCCAGCCACCGCCACCAGGGGTAACTCGTCAATCAGATCGGGAATCTCGGCGCCACCCACCTCCGTGCCCTGCAACCGCCGTCCTTCGACGCGGATCGTCCCCATCGTCTCGCAGGCCGCAGCATCGCCGCTTTCTTGGAAGGAGATGGCGGCGCCCATGCGCTGGAGCACGGCCACCAGGGCATTGCGCCGGGGATTCCACCCGACATTCGGGAGCTCGACCGCATGTCCCTCGCCGCTGGCCGCCGCCGTGATCCAGAAGGCCGCCGAGGAAATGTCGCCGGGCACCACCCAGGGGCGCGCCGTCAAGGCGGGCCCCGCGGCGCCGTAGCCCTTGAGCGAGACCCGCAGGCCATCGACCGTCACAGGAACGCCCATGGCGGTCAGCAACCGCTCGGTATGGTCGCGCGTCGGACTGGCCTCCACCACCGTGGTGACGCCCTCGGCAAAAAGCCCGGCGAACATGACACAGGACTTCACCTGGGCGGAGGCGACCGGCGGGGCGTACTCGATCCCGCGCAGGGAGCCGCCGGTAATGCGGATCGGGGCGCAGCCGTTGCCGCCCAGAAGTTCGACCGTGGCGCCCATCCGGGTGAGCGGTTCGGAAATGCGGCGCATCGGGCGCGAGCGCAGCGAGGCGTCGCCGGTCATCTCGCAGGTGAACCCCTGCCCCGCCAGAAGCCCGGCAAGCAGGCGGATCCCGGTGCCGGAATTGCCCAGATCGAGGACGGCTCCGGGCCGGACAAGCCGCCCGCCAGTACCCGTGATCCGGAGTTCATCGCCGAGGAATTCGTAATGCGCGCCCAGCCGGGACAAGGCCTCGAGGATGGTGACGCAATCCTCGCTCCGGAGAAACCCGCGCACCGTCGAGGTGCCGGACGCCAGCGAGGCCAGCATGGCGATCCGGTGCGAGATGCTCTTGTCGCCCGGCACCGCCAGGGTGCCCTGCAACCGCCGGCACGGCGAAACGGTTATGCTCTTGGTTTTCACTGCTCGAAGTAGGTATAGCCGCCGATGCCGGTTTTGTAGGATTTCAGGAAAGCGGCCTTTTCCTTGGCGGTGATGAGGCCGTGCTTGAAGGCCTTGTCGGCGCGGGCCTTGATGGTGGCCACCATGGTTGCAGGCTTGTATTCCATGTATTCCAGGATCTCGTCCACCCGGTCGCCGGTGATCTGCTTGGCCCAGTCGATCCGGCCCTTGTCGTCGATGCGGACGTGCAGGACGTTGGTGTTGCCCAGCAGGTTGTGCATGTCGCCGATGGTCTCCTGGTAGGCGCCGGTCAGGAAGATGCCGAGATAGTAGTCGCGGCCATCCCACTCGTGGAGCGGCAGGACATGCTTGACGTCGTGCAGGTCGATGAACTTGTCGATCTTCCCGTCCGAGTCGCAGGTGATGTCGGCAATGACGCCCTTGCGGGTCGGCCGCTGGTTGAGCCGGTGGATCGGCATGATCGGGAACAACTGGTCAATCGCCCAGAAATCCGGAATGGACTGGAAGACGCTGAAATTCCCGTAATACACGTCGGCAATGACGGCATCCAAGCCTTCCAGCTCATCGGGGATGTACTTGCGGCCGCGGGTCATCTCGGACATATGGCAGACGATATGCCAGAAGATGGTCTCGGCCAGGGCGCGCTCGCGCAGCGAGATGTTCCCGTGCAGGAACATGGTGCGCAGCTCGTCGCGGTAATACACGGCATCGTGATAGGCCTCCTGCATGTTGCGGGGCGAGAGGGAATGGCAGACCTCCATCAGGTTCTGCAGCATCTCGTTGGAGCTTCCTGCCAGCTTCTCGGGAATGCTGAGCGGCTCGAACCGGCGCACATCCAGGATGTTGAAGATCAGCACCGAGTGGTGCGCGGCCGTGGCCCGGCCGGATTCGGTGACAATGGTGGGATGCGGCACACCGCACTCGTCGAGCGTGTTCATGACGGTCTCGACCACCGTGGCGGCATATTCCGAGGTGGAGTAGTTGGTGCTGCACGCGAAGTTGGTGTGGGATCCATCGTAATCGACGGCCAGCCCGCCGCCCATGTTCAGGATCCCCATTCCGGCGCCCTCGCGCACGAGCTCGACGTAGAAGCGGCACGCCTCCCGCAGCGCGGTGCGGACACGGCGGATGTCGGACACCTGGCTACCGAGGTGGTAATGAAGCATCTGCAGGCAATCCAGCATGCCGCGCTTGCGGAGCTGGTCCACCAGCTCGATGATCTGGCTGGCATCCAGCCCGAACTTGCTGCGGTCGCCGCCCGAGGAGTCCCAGTGCCCGCCGGCCCGGCTTGAAAGCTTGGCCCGTACGCCGAGTACCGGGCGGATCTTGAGCCGTTCGGCGCGGGACAGGACCAGCTCCAGCTCGCTGGGCATCTCGATGACCAGGACGGTGCGCGTCCCCATCTTGAGCGCCTGCAGCGCCATATCGATGAACTCCTCGTCCTTGTAGCCGTTGCAGATGACGAAGGCCTCGGGATCCTTCATGAGGGCGAGCGCGGCGATCAGTTCCGCCTTGCTGCCGGCCTCGATGCCGTGGTGGTATTCACGGCCGTATTCCGTGATGTCGCTGACCACCTCGTCCTGCTGGTTGACCTTGATCGGGAACACGCCGCGGTACTGGCCCTGGTAGGCCGCGTCGAAGATGGCCCAGCGGAAGCTCTCGTTGATCTCGCGGATGCGCGAGGCCAGGATATTGGAGAAGCGGATCATCACGGGCATGTTGAGGCCCCGGCTGTGGCACTCGTCAATCAAGTGCATCAGGCTGACTTCGGTAGGGCTCTTGGGCCCGTTGGGACGGACCACGACTTCACCGCCGGAACTGACGTCAAAGTAACCCTGCCCCCAGTTGCGGATGCCATACAATTCGGCGGAACTTTCCGCCGTCCACCGTGTCAACGCCTCATGCCTCATACTTGATTCCTCCCGCCTCAAAATTCAAAAACCGGAGCCTAGCACGCGACCCCGTGAAGTACAGAAAAAAGGAACCAGGACGGCTACCTTATGCCTTATTCTTCTGGAGGGCGAAGCTTGCTGAGCCGCAGTCGAGAGGAGCGCATGACTATCGAACTCCTTGTAGTTCAGTCTGATGGTTCGCTTTACATGCTCCCCAGTTGATAACGGCTCAGCAAGCTTCGCCCTCCAGAAGAAGGGAATTGGGTGTGGAATCGTAGCCTCCCCATTTTAAACCTGAACACAGAACCCCGAAAATACCCATGATATATCGATAAATCATGGCAATTTCAGAAGCAAAGGGGGCGTCCCCGTGGCCTTGCGCCACGGGTCGCAAAAATGTCCGGTTCCCGCCACGCAAGGTGGCGTGGCACCCCAGCCATGGCTTGGTCATGTCCCTGAACAAGGCAAATGCGGCGATTAAGCACCTTAATCACCGCATTTTATGCGGTATTTATTTGCCTTTTTCGCCGCACGGAGGCATTATATGGGTCATATGACCTACATCCATGAGCTTAAAGAGTGGCCGAAATTCCACTGGGATGAGGCGGCCTTGGCGCCCTTGCTGGCTGACAGCCGACACCGGCAAGGACGGCTTCTGGGAAACATGGAAGCCCTGGGGTTCAGGCTACGGAGTGAAGCAAGCCTGACCATGCTGACGGCCGACATCATCAAATCCAGCGCCATTGAAGGAGAGTTTCTGGAGCCGCAACAGGTCCGTTCATCCCTCGCGCAAAAGTTGGGCATAGATATCGGGGGGACACCGCCCGTGTCACGCCATGTCGAAGGCATCGTCGAGATGATGCTCGATGCCACACAGAAATATACCGACCCCCTGACCCGGGAACGCCTCTTCAGCTGGCATGCGGCGCTATTCCCTACCGGACACAGCGGTATGCGGAAAATAACCGTGGGAAACTGGAGAGCCCCCGCCGCCGGGCCGATGCAAGTGGTGTCCGGCGCGCTTGGTCGCGAGAAGATCCACTTCGAAGCACCCGCCGCTCAACGCCTCGACACCGAGATGGCGGCGTTTATGGACTGGTTCAATGCCCCGCCCTGCACGGATCCGGTCCTGAAGGCGGCTTTGGCCCATTTCTGGTTTGTGACCATCCACCCCTTTGAGGATGGGAACGGGCGCATCGCCAGGGCCATTGCGGATATGGCCCTGGCTCGCGCCGATGGAACAATGGAACGGTTCTATAGCATGTCCACCCAGATCGAGGCCGAACGGAAAACCTACTATCAGATTCTGGAGTCCACCCAGAAGGGGAATCTCGACATCACCCCTTGGCTAAAATGGTTCCTGGAATGTCTGGGCCGCGCGTTCGAACGCGCCACCGGAACCCTGGCAGGAGTCCTGCACAAGGCCAGACAATGGGATCATCTCAACCAGGCCCCCATCAATGCCCGGGAAAGGGAACTCATCAACCGCCTTCTGGACGGGCTCGAGGGAAACCTGACAACGTCCAAGTACGCGAAGCTGGCACACTGCTCGACGGATACCGCCTTGCGCGATATCCAGAACCTGCTTGATCTCGGGGTGCTGGCTAAAAACCCGGGCAAAGGACGAAGCACCTGCTACCGTCTTGCAGACCAGCCGCAAAAAGAGGGTCTATGACAAACATCCCTGCCAGGCGTCCATTGTCCGGATTCACCTTCCTCAACATCTCGCAGTTCTGCGGGGCGCTGAACGACAACGTCTTCAAGGTCCTGGCCATCCTGTTCCTGATCCACCTGAAGGGGCTGGAATCGGCGGCAACGATTTCCTCGATGGCGGCCGTGGTGTTCATCGTCCCCTTCCTCCTGTTTTCGGCAGCAGCCGGGGTATTGGCCGACCGGTTGAGCAAGCGGAACATCCTAGTCTTCTGCAAGATCCTGGAAGTAGGCGCGATGGCGGGCGCCGTGGTGTCGTTCCATTACCGCTATGAGCCGGGACTCTACATGGTGCTCTTCCTGATCGGCACCCACAGCGCGCTCTTCAGCCCGTCGAAATACGGCATTGTGCCCGAACTGGTTGAGCGGGACCAGCTGTCACGCGCCAACAGCCTGCTGGTAATGGCCACCTTCCTGGCGGTGGTGCTGGGCTCGGCCATGGCTCCGTTCCTGGTTGGCTGCAGCGGATCCAACTACACCCTGGCCCAGGGCGCCTGCGTGGTGACGGCCCTGGTGGGACTGGGTTCCGCCCTGATGATTACCCGCACCCCGCCAGCCGGATCGGACAAGCGGATCACCCCGTTCTTTGTGCGCGACATCTGGCGCACGCTCTGGTCCATCCGGGGCGACCGCTATCTGCTCCAGGCCGTCGCCGCTTCCGCCTATTTCACGATGCTGGGCGCCTACATGCAGCTGAACCTGATTCCCTACGGGATCCAGCACCTGGGGTTGAACGAGCAACAGAGTGGCTACCTGTTCTTCGTGGCGTCCATCGGCATCGCCTCCGGCGCCCTCCTCTCGGGAAAGCTCTCCGGCCGGAACATCGAGTTCGGGATCGTGCCGCTGGGCGCGCTGATCCTGGCAGCGGGCGCGTCGATCCTGAAATTCCTGCCCGCCAACGTGTGGGCGGTTTGCCCGGCCGTATTCATGGCGGGCATCGGCGCCGGGCTGTTCATCGTGCCGGTGGATTCCTTCATCCAATCCCAGGCGCCCGTGAAACAGCGGGGCGAAATCCTGGCGGCCTCAAGCTTCCTGAGCTGGGTGGGCGCGCTGCTGGCTTCCGGACTGGTGATGCTGACCGTCCACCTGGGCTGGTCGGCGGCCACCGGATTCCTGTTCCTGGGCGGATTGACGGCCGCCCTGCTGGTGTTCACCCTCAAGGTCCTGCCCGACTTCCTCCTGCGGTTCATCCTGCTACTGGTGATGCGTCTGGCCTATCGCATCCGCATCCTGGGTGGAAATCACATCCCCCTCGACGGACCCGCCGTGCTGGTGTGCAATTCCGTGTCGTACCTGGACGGCCTGCTGCTGGTGGCGACCCAGCAACGCCGGCTCCGCTTTATCGTGACCACATCCCTGCATGAAAAATGGCCCCGGCTGGGCTGGGCCTTTACCCTCATGGGTTGCATTCCGGTCGACCCCAAGGCCTCGCCCAAACTTCTGTCCCACTCGCTGGATGCCGCGCGGGCCGCGCTCGATGAAGGCTACATGGTGTGCGTGTTCGCGGAAGGAACCCAGACGCGCACCGGAAACCTGCGGGAATTCAAGCGGGGCTTCGCCTACCTGGTCCGGGAAACCAACTACCCGATCATTCCGGTGTATATCGGCGGGGCCTGGGGCGCGATCACCAGCTATTATCACGGCCAACTGGTGCGCCGGTGGGCCGTCCTGCTCCGCTATCCCGTCACCGTGCTGTTCGGGAAACCCCTGCCCGCCACGACCCCCGTCAACGAAGTCCGCCTCGCGGTCATGGAACTCTCCTGCGAATACTACCAGGACCGGAAGACATTACGGCGCCCCCTGGGCGAATTGTTCGCCAAGTCGGCCCATGCCAACTGGGACCAGGTGGCCATGACGGATGCCAACGGCAAGCGCCTGACCTACGGAAAGCTCCTGGCGGGAACCCTGGCCCTGGCGGCCCGGCTGCGCCCGATGACCGCAGGGCAGGAAAAGGTGGGACTCCTGCTGCCGTCCTCCGTGGGTGGTGCCCTGTCCAACCTCGCCGTGACGTTGCTGGGCAAAACCTCGGTGAACTTGAATTTCACGGCCTCGGCGGAGTCGTTCCAGTCGGCCATCCGCCAATGCGACCTGAAGACCATCCTCACGGCGCGGGAGTTTCTCGAGAAAATCGGAATGAAGGAGCCTCCCCCTGGCGCCGTGTATATCGAGGATCTCCTCGCCTCTTTGTCGAACACGGAAAAACGCCTGGCCTGGTTCCGCGCCATCATGCTGCCGGCTCGGGCCCTGGCACGGATCCCCGGCTTCCAGGCCGACCGGGTGGCCACCATCATTTTCTCCTCCGGTTCCACGGGCGAGCCCAAGGGCGTCATGCTGAGCCACCACAACATCATCTCCAACATCGAATCCCTGCGGAATGTGTTCAACTCGTCCCCCACGGACAATGTCTGCGCCGCCCTGCCCTTCTTCCATTCGCTGGGATTCACCGCCACCATCTGGTTCCCGCTCCTGAGCGGATTTTCGGCGACCTATCATGCCAACCCGCTCGACGGCGGCACCATCGCCAAACTCGTCCGTGAGAACCGCTCCACCATGCTGTTCGCCACCCCGACCTTCCTGATGCTGTATTTGCGCAAGGCGACCCGGGAGGATTTCGCCTCGCTCAAGTATGTTGTCGTGGGTGCCGAGAAACTCAAGGAACGGCTGGCAACTGCCTTCGAGGAACGGTTCGGGCTCCGCCCGCTGGAAGGGTATGGCGCCACCGAACTATCGCCCGTTGCCACGCTCAGCCTCCCGCATGTCAACGCCGGTGGCGTTTCCCAGAAGGGATGGAAGGAAGGATGCGTGGGCCTGCCCCTGCCCGGCGTGGCCATCAAGGTGGTGGATCCCGACACGGGGCGAGTCCTCCCCACCGGGGAAGCGGGGCTCCTCATGGTCAAGGGCGCCAATGTCATGCTGGGCTATCTCGGGAAACCGGACCTGACGGCGGAAGTCCTGAAGGACGGCTGGTACTGCACGGGCGATGTCGCCCGCCAGGATGCGGAAGGATTTGTGACCATCACCGACCGCCTCTCCCGATTCAGCAAGATCGGCGGCGAAATGGTGCCGCACCTGGCCATCGAGGAGGAACTGCACCGGAAGCTCGGGTGCACCGGTCAGGTTCTGGCGATCGCCTCGGTCCCGGACGAGAAAAAAGGAGAGAAGCTGGTGTTGCTTTATACGGATGAAGCCGGTGATGCCGCCCGGATCGCCCAGGCCATTGAAACGGCCGAGATGCCGAACTTGTGGAAGCCCGGCCGCGATGCCTGCCACCGGATCGAGGCGCTACCGATCCTGGGAACCGGAAAAATTGATTTGAGGTCCCTGAAGGAAATGGCGAAATACAGAAGTCAGGAGCAAGGCTAAGCATGCAGAACATCGTCATTGACCAGCCCTATGAGTTCGTCCCGCCCTGCCGGGGCGCCTTCTGGCCACGGATATTGAAACTGATCCTGCCCGCCTACCTGAACCGGGTACACGGGGTGGAGTCGGTGGAACTCCTGGGAGTGGATCGCTTGCGGGAATCCGTGGCGGCAGGGCACGGGATCATGCTCACCCCCAACCATTGCCGCCCGCCCGACCCCATGGTCATGGCCCACCTCGGCTATGCGGTCGGCCGTCCGATCCATGTCATGGCGAGCTGGCACCTGTTCAAGCAGTCGGCCGCGCAACGATGGTTCCTGCCAAAGGCCGGAGCCTTCAGCGTCTACCGCGAGGGAATGGATCGCGAGGCGCTCAAATGCGCGGCGGGAATCCTCGCCGACGCCAACCGCCCGCTGGTGCTGTTTCCGGAGGGGGTCATCTCCCGGACCAATGACCAGGTGAACAACCTCATGGACGGCACGGTCTTCATCGCCCGCACGGCGGCCAAGCAGCGGGCCGGACAAACTCCGCCCGGGAAAGTCGTTATCCACCCGGTCGCGATCCGGTATTTCTTCGAGGGAAACCTTGAATCCGTCCTGGTCCCCGCCCTGGAAAATATCGAGCGCCGCCTGTCATGGCGGCCGCAGTCCCACCTGTCACTGGTCGACCGCATCGTGAAAGTGGGCGAAACCCTGCTGGCCCTCAAGGAGATCGAATATTTCGAAACGCCGCAACAAGGGGACCTGAAGCAACGGCTCACGGGACTGATTGACCACCTGCTCGTTCCCCTGGAAACCGAATGGCTGAAGGGCAAGCGCGAGGCCAACGTGGTGACACGGGTGAAAAACCTCCGGACGGCGATCCTGCCCGAGCTGGTGACCGGCGAGATCGACGAGGCCGAACGCACCCGCCGCTGGCGCCAGTTGTCGGACATCTATCTGGCCCAGCAGCTGTTCTTCTATCCCCCCGGTTATTTTTCCCCGGCACCGACGCCGGAGAAACTCCTCGAGACCGTGGAGCGTTTCGAGGAAGACCTGACCGACCAGATGCCCGTTCACCGCCCCATTCATGCCGTGGTCGAAGTCGGGGAGGCGATCGAGGTCAGCCCGGTCAGGGAGCGCGGGGTGGAGAACGACCCGGTCATGGCCAGGATCAGGAACGACCTGGAAACCATGCTGGCGGGATTGAAATCCAGGAGGCGGACGTGAAGGCCGGGCGGAGTTTGAAATTGGGAATGGCGGTGTTTCTCCTGGCCCTGCTGGCGGGATTGCTGGCGGTGGCGTCCTGGCAGGCAACCGCCTCCGGCGATACCTTCCTGGTTTCCAGGGGTGGCCGGTTGGCGATAAAGCTTCTCCTGGTGGGAGTGAGTCTTGGCGCCTGGTTCCTGACGCAATCCCTGATCGCAAGCCGGGCCGATCTCGAGGGAAAGATCGGCGACCTGCTTCATGACCTGACCGCGCCCTGGAACACCT
>JAABPW010000385.1 GCA_011391785.1 Verrucomicrobiota bacterium | reverse complement strand
GACCCCTATTCTTCATCCCTTCCTCCCCATTACCGCATAAAGCACCGGCACCATCCACATGGCGGCCACATACCCGAGTCCAACACCAATGGTCAGGGTCAGACCGACCGAATACAACGCGGGATGGCGGGCAAACAGCAGCGCCGCCCCGCCCATGATGGTGGTGATGGCGGCGAAGGTCACCGCCACCCGGGCGTGAGCCCCCTGCGGATGCCGGCAGGCATGCAGAATATGCATTCCGAAATCAATGCTCAGTCCGAACACAATGATTCCGGAAATCAGGTTGGCAATACTGAGCGGCCGGTCCATCACGGCCATGACGGCCAGAAGGCCGACCACCGCCGCAAAGGCAGGGGACAGCGCCACCACCGTCAGCGGCAGGCTGCGGATGAAAAGCCAGGACATCAGGATGATCATCAGCCCCGCCAGCAAGGAGGTCTTGGCAATCTCCCCCGTGAAGGCCTTTGAGAGGATTTCGCCCGATGCGGTCCGGGAAATGACGGAGGCATCCTGCCGCGTCCCCAAAACGCGGTTCAGCGACGCCACCAGAGCGGGCTTGTCAGGAAAGAAGGACAGCGTCTGATACCGGTCGTTGGGTTTCTGGACGAAGCGGTCTTTCAGGTTCACCAGCATGCGGTTCGAGACGGGTTCATCCATCAGGCCATCGCTGTCATACAAGTGCCCCAGGAACAGGTCAAAGGCGTTCGTGGAAAATCCGCGCGCCGCACCGGCCTCCGCCAGAAGCGACCTCAGCTTTTCCTCACGCCCGTCCCGCCAGAACTCCATCCACGCCTTTGCCCGGGAGGCGCGGGTTTTGGCCGAGGGCCACACGGAGGCAAGGCTCACAATCTGGGTGGCCCCCACCGATTCCACCGCCTGCTCAAAAAGCGCATCATTCTTCTCGAGAACCTCCTCGTAACTGTCACCCATCACCACCAGCATCGCCTCCTTGCGCTCGCCAGTGCCCCACACCTTGTGGAAATCCTTTTCGGCCTGGAGAATGGCCGGATCGGTGCCGTCCAACCGGGTTACGTCGGTATCAAACCCGACCCGGCTGGCCAAGGTGCCGGCAACGACAAAAAGGACAGCGATGACGGCCAGGTAAATCCGGGGATGTTTCGGGGGCCGGAAAGACGGGGTCGCATCATGCTCTTCCGGCGTTTTCCCGGGCCGCAGGAACAGGGGAAGGAAGAACAGGGCGAGCACCAGGGTCAGGAGCAGGCTGAGGATACAGAACCATGCCAGCTGGTAATACCCGGGGATGCGGGAAAAGAAAAAGGCGAAGAAGATGCCGGCCGTGGTCACGCAACCGGCCGTTACCGGCGCCATGACATGGCGCACCGCGTCCGCCCGCTTCACACCGTGGCGGATGGCGACATAGACGGCGATCCCGTAGTCATCGGCGATCCCGGCGATCACCGGCCCGAAGGCGATCACGAAGTATGAAAGGCGGGGGAAGAACAGGGCGATAACGGCAAGGGAAACCACGGCGGCCAGGGCCGGCATGAGGAAAATCAACAGGGCGCGCACATCCCGGAAAAAGACGACGTAGAGGATAATGAAGGCGACCGAGGCCAGGGACATCACCACGCCCAGATCCCGCTTGATGGTGTCCTCGTTGCTCACCACATGCGTATGCCCGCACACCAGCAGGCTTTTGATCCCGGGCGGCACCGCCTTGAGTTTCTGTCCCAGGAAATCCAGGAGACGGCGGGATCCGGCGGCATCGGTGAGCGGCACCGTCGTATCCAGCAGCAGCATCGTGTGGCGGCCATCGCGACTGATGAAATGGCCATTCTCGAGGGCCACATCATACCCCATGCTGGTCGACAGCTTTTCCATGCGTGCCAGGATGACCATGTTGATGCCCAGCGGATCCGACTGGATGGCGCGGGCCATGAACATGCCCTCAGGCTTCAGGAGCTGGTAATACAACCTTTGAACAACGCCGCTGACGCCGGCAGACGTAAGGCCCGCATCAATTTCGGCCAAATCGCCCGCCGTCAGGATCTGGGGGGCATGGCGCAGGAAAAAACCGGTATCGGCCACGAGATCGTTCGCGACAAACCCGGTGGTCACCCGGGTGATCAACGGGGATCCCAACGATTGAGCCAGGTCATCCGCCGCGGACAGCAACCGGCCCCGCGCCTCCACCGTGTCCTCGGCTTCCAATGAAATCACGATCTTGTTGGAGAAATTGGCCTCGCGCAGGAAGGCCAGCATCCGCTGGGCCGGGCTTCCGGTCGGCATCATCATATCCAGCGTGTTGTCCAACCGGATCCGGACAAGACTGATCCCCGCGACGGCCAGCACCGTGAAAACCAGACCCACGACCAGGTTCCGGCGGCGCTCCACCCAGGAAAAGAGACGGGTGAAAATGCTATTTTCCATTCGGCCGGACCTCCCACACCGTTGCGGGAATCGTGGCATTGAGGACCGTATTGGTAAAGATCATGGTCGTGAGGTCCCCGGTTTTCTCCTCAATGATCAAGCCATGAAGATAACGACGGTCCTCCCGGAAGGTAAGTTCCACGCGCCGGATCACCTTGGACATGAAACTGGCCTCCCGCGGGGTAAAGGTGATTTTCGGACTGGCCGCGGAATCATTCACGGCAACGGTAAAGTCATTCGTCAGCAGATCAAACTGCCCGGTAAACCAGCCCTGGAGTTGATTTACCACCACCTTGAATACGGGATTCCCCGCCAACGCCATCGTCTGCACTTTCCCCGTGGTCTCATCCCATTGTTTCAGGACGGCACCATCCAGCACCATGGTGTAGCGAATCGGATCCAGAACCTGCCACGACAACCGGGAGGGTTGCGCCACGGCGAGGCGCCCCTTGATCACGATTTTCTGTTGCAGGACAGAAAGGGTCTTTTCCTGGATGAACTCGCTCTGGACGTTGGTGGTGCCCGCCAGACTTTTCCGGAGCTCGGCCAGCAGCGGCATGTCCTCAGCCAGCGAGTTCAGCACGGAACCCAGCACCATCAAGACTGAAACCAGCTTTACCATTCGCCATTCATTTCCCGGCATTCAGTTCAGCCGCCTTGTGCCACACCTTGATTTCGCCCGTGGCCAACAGGGTCTCCCCCCGGGACACCCGTCCCTCAATCACGCCGAAATCACCGAAACTGGTGGTCTTGCAGACATGGATCAGCAGCGTGTCGCCCACGTGCGCGGTGTCCGCCACCTCGACCTGTCGCGCCCCGAGCAGATACCCCTCGGGACCACCACCCTTGCGCCCCGCCGGCCTGAAGCCGTTCATCACGGCGGCAGCCTGGGCAATCAGCTCGACATACGCGGACGGGTTCAGGGTGCCACCGTCTTCAACAAACAGGTGATCCGCACGGATCGTGGTCTCCACCGTCGCCACCCGTTCGCCCACTGAAATCAGGCGATCCACAAGCTGCATCGGTGCCACGTGCGGGATCAAGCCATCCACCGGCACCGGAAGTTTTCCGATCCGGTCGAGGCGGGCCTCGTTGTGCCAGCAGAGCGGGTCCGATGCCAGGTAGTCGCCCGTAAGCTGATAGGCCGCGCCCCGGCACCCATAACATACCTTCGCCCGCTCGCATTCCGCACACGGGCCCTTTATGGTCTGCTGATACCGCCGCAGATCCCGGATCACCTCACTGTCATGCAGGATCTCACCCAGTTTCCGTTCACGCACATTGCCGATCGGAATCGTCACCCCCACGCAGGGCATCACCAGGCCGGTGGCGCCGACCAAACACGAGTACTGGTGTCGCAGACACCGGTCCCCGACCAGCGGGGGCTGCGCCTCCCAGGCGACGCCATAACGGTCACGATCCATGACGGAAAGGTCCTCAAACAACTGGCGCATGGCGGCCGATTCCACCTCCAGCTCCTGTCCCTCGCGGGCATTGCCCTGTGGCGTGATGATCTCGAAATACGGGGTGATCTTCCGGTCCCGCAGCCACGCCCACATCGTGCGGATCTCGGGCAGGTTGCGGGCGCAGATCACGGTGCTGACCGCAAACTGATGGCCCGGCGCGGGAAAACCCGCCGCGCAAAGATTCCCGAAGGCGCTCCTGATGATGGCGCCCGCCCCCTTGAAGCCGGCCATCTCATCCTGGATGGCGTCATCGAAACTGTTCATTTTCAGGACGACCTGGGTTCCAAGATCGAAGAGCTGCCGCGCGGCCCCGGCCGACACCCCCGTCCCGTTGGTGAACATCTCCGCCATCAGGGACTCGCCGCGGATAAAGCCCAGCAATTCCATGATGCGGGGGTAGATCATGGGTTCACCCCCGAGCACGATGATCTTGCGGGCCCCCAGGGCCTTGGCCTGGCGGATGACATCACACAGCTCATCGAACGACAATTCATCCGTGGAGGCGGTTTCGCCTCCGTTGTAGCAGTATTGACAACGGAAATTGCAGGCGAGACTGGGCTCGATTTCCACGGAAAGCAGGCCGCCGCGTGCAACGGCCGCCTCGATATCGGCCACGGTAAACTCCGAACCGATCATGGAACTATGACAACTCATCCCTGCAACTCCTCTTCACACCCTTGAGCACCCTCCGCACCCCCAGGCGACCGCCGATATTGCCGGACTGCCTCGAACGGGTCAATGGGTTATTCCGTCATGAGGCGTCCCCGTGGCCTTGTGCCACGGGTCGCGAAAATGTTCGGTTCCCGCCACGCAAGGTGGCGGGGCACCCCCATAACTGACCCATTCCGTCAGACATTACCCCGCCGGGCCCGGATATGGGCCGCCATGGTGGCGATGGTTTCAAAGCACACACGGGCCTCGTTGCGATCCTTGATGTCGATACCAAAATGCTTTTTCAGAACCACAACCAATTCGACGGCATCCAGGGAATCCAGGCCGAGCTTGCCGCCGAAAAGCGGATCGTCATCCGTCAAGTCGGCCGGCTCAATGTCCTTTATTTTCAACTCGGCAATAATGAGTCCCTTCAGTTGCTCTTCCAGCGTCATGCCGCCCTCCTTCAAATCCGTCACCTGATCGGTGTTCATCGCCCGCACCTTTTCCTGTGAAGTATGGCGCTGGTGAACGTCAAAACAAAAAAGCCAAGCAGTCCGCACGTTTCAGGCAGGATATCCCCCAGCGAGCCACCCCGCATGAAGACATCCAGAAAGGCATTCAAGCCCCAGGACAGCGGCGAAATCACGCTGAACTCCCGGAGATAATGCGGCATAACGTAGACCGGCACCATCACCCCCCCAATGGCCGCCAGGATGATGACGACCACGGCCCCGAATGAGGAGGCCTGAACATGGCTTCGCGCCACCGTGCCGATCAGCACGCCAAACCCGCAGGCCGCCAGGGCTGAGGCAAACACCACCGGCACGATCGCCCCGGGATGCGCGCCCAATGTCAGGGACGCCAGACCGAACCAGGGAAGCACCGTCATTCCCGCCGCGCACAGCAGGATAAACTGCGCCGCACAAACCGTCCCGTACACGATAATCTTGCCGCTCACGAGGGATACGTACCCAACCGGCGCCACCAGTGAACGCCGCAGGGTGCCGTCATTCCGCTCCCGTATCATCTGCGTCGCCAGCGGCACCACGATAAAGAACATCGCGAACATCGTCCACGCCGGCACGTTCTGCTGCGTCACCGTCGGCATATCGGATCCTTTCCTGCCGGCAAAGGTGCCGTCCTCTATGCGGACATTAAGACCGCCATACCGGCCGGCATCGTCCACCCCGGCCGGCACCTCCACGCCCATGGCCTGGAAAGTCGCGCGGACCTCATGCAGGAGGACAAGCCTGCTCAGCATGTTCAGGTAGCCTTCACGCAACGCTCCCGGAAGGGTTGGGTCCAGTATGACTTCAAGCGAAGGGACCGGATCGGAGGCATCTGAAAAACCGCGAGGAATGATCAGGCAGGCATGGATGTCGCCGTGCAACACTGCACGCCGGGCCTCTTCCGGAGTGGGCGTGCCGCCCCCCATCTCGCGCCGTACCGTGTAATAGGCGTTCGAGGAGACACTCCCGATGATCTCCGCCGCCAGTGCCCCCCCGTCCCCATCGACAACCAGAAGCTCGGACCTGACGCTGCGCGGCCCGCTGGAAATGACCGCGTTCTGCACCAGCGCCATCACCAGCAACAGGGCCAGCGGCATAACGAACAGGACGGTCAATCCGGCCTTGTCGCGACACAGGCACAGGAGGTCCTTGATCACGATGGCCGACAACGGTTGAGTGGTGGCGTGCTTCATGCCGGGCCACCCTTTCCGGGGAAGGCCGCTGGCGCCGCCTCATCATCCTTGTCATACCCGCCCGTCAGGGTGAAAAACAGCTCCTCCAAATCCCGGCAACGGGGATAGGCCGCGCGAAGTTCCGGGATGCTGCCCTGGGCCAGCAGGGCCCCCTCGTCGATAATGGCCACTTTCGAAAAATAATCCTGCACTTCACCCATGTAGTGGGTTGTGAACAACAGCGTCATCCCCTGGCGGTTGAGCTGCGCCAGGACCCCGATGATGTCCTTGCGGGTATGAACGTCGATCCCCAGGGTAGGCTCGTCCAGGAACAGGATTTCCGGCTTGTGCACCATGGCCGCCGCCAGATTGGCCAGCCGCTGCATCCCGCCTGAAAGTCGCGACACCCTGGTGTCCGCCCGGGCTTCCAGGTTTGTCATCCGGAGACATTCCGCCACCCGTTCCCGCAACACGGCCCCCTGCAGGCGATACAGTCCCCCGAAATAGGCGAGGTTTTCGCGGGGAGTCAGGTCTTCGTACAGGGCAAGGTTCTGGGGAACAATCCCTATTCTGCTGCGGATGGGGTCAAACCCCTGCGCCAGGTCACACCCTGCAACCGCGGCTGTCCCCTCATACTCATCGAGCATGCCACACAAAATTGACACCAGGGTTGTTTTTCCGGCACCGTTCTTCCCCAACAGCCCGAAAAACTCGCCCTTCGCGACCTGCAGCGAAAGGCCCCTCAGCGCCGGCCGTGTTCCATGCGGATAGTGCTTAACAAGATTTCGCACCTCGATGGCGTTGACCCCATCAGTCCCTGTCGCGTCGATGCCCATCACGCACACAGCCCTTTCAGGTTCTTGAAAAACTGTTCCTCACGGTCGGCACACTGCAGCAGGAGCCCGGCAATCGACTCATAGTCGTCGCCCGCGACCGGACGTTGCTTGCACAGCCGCGCGGAACGGAGGGCAACCTCCCGCCACACGTCGCCAATGGCGGTGATCTCAACGGACATTCCCGCCAGCGCCGGCACGCCAAGCAATGGCGCCGCCTCCTGCAGAAAAGCGCCGAACAGGAACCGGAATCCCGCGCCGCCGGTCCCGATTTCCTCCTGCATGCGGATCAGCTGGGCCAGCTGCAGAAGGGCCTCCCTCTCCGTCATCTTTTTCGGCCATTTCCGCACGCTCGCCGCCAGGTAGCGGATACCGCGAACGCCCAGGAAGGGCATCGGGATATCGACCATGCGCGAACAGGTCTTGAGAATGCCGCGCCGGATGGCAAGGGGCATATCGATTGCGGCGGGAATGTTGCCCGGATAATAAAGGCAGCCACGCGGCGCCATGATCCCCTTCGCGAAGCGCGCCTTCCGCAGGGCCGCGGAAGGACAAACCACCGGGGCCTCAAGGGTCGGGTCGCTGATCAGGTAGTCATCCCCCCGTTTGCCATACACGACAAGATTGTGCGCGTTGAAGTGGAATCGCAACGCCGGGGGAAAGTAGGGAAGCCAGTACACGCCCACCTGCAAGCCAACCGGCCGGCCGGCCGCCAGGAACCGGTCGAGGTCCGCCATCGCGAGATCGGGATCGCGATACTGTTTGGCGCAGACCGGAATGCCCAGCAGTTTCGCCGCGCGGCGGAACACATGCCCGGGCAGATAGCGGAAGGCGGTCAGCGGGTAGCCGCCCATCTTGATGAAGGGCATGTGAAAGAAGAAAAGCCCGGAGCCAATGCCAAACGCCAGGGGTTCCGTCAACGGGACCCCCGCCTGGCGGAAAAGGTTCGCGGTAACGCCGCTCTCGCAATGGGCGCTCTGACGGTGCTCGAAGGGCAAAACGATTTCGTTTACGGTGTCGTGCAAAGTTCATCCACCTTGATATTGAAGCCATCGGCATAACGACGCAGGTCATCAGGCTCCAGCGCGCGGAATCCGTCCGGAGTCAGATGCCGCCTGATTTTCCGCCGGCTGAACCCGGTATAGTCCGCTACCATCGCCTCGTTCATCTGGAACCGGACCATGTGATAGGCGAGCGGGCTTTTCCGCCCTTCCTTCACCTCCCGCAAAGCGGCCTCCTGGTGCCGCCCCAACTCTTCCCAAACCAGGTCATTGGCAACATTCTTTGCCGACCAGCCCGAGCTCTGCGCGGTTGTGTAGGCGCCGCTGGCGGATACGACATAGGCCAGTTCCATGAGCCCGCCAAGCTTGCCTGCATCCTGGGGCACATCTTCCTTTTTCATGCGGTCACCGTCAGTCCGATGTACCCCACGGAAAAGCGCCCGCTCTCGGGCACGAAGCCCAGGATACGCTGCCCCGCCCGGAGCGAACCGGAACGGAACAACGCATCCAGCATGACATAGATCGAGGCCGCACCGATATTCCCCACGGTGGCCAGGTTCGTGAACCACTTCCCATAGGGAATCCCGAAGCCGATCCGCTCCATTTCGGCGCCCACTTTCTCGCGGAAATACGCGGAGGAATAGTGCGGCAGAAACCAGTCGAACGCGTCCGGCCGGAGGTTCCGGCGTTCCCTGACTTCCGCTAATCCTTTTCCCACCGTGGCCCCGACGACGACATCGTTCAGCAGCCGCACATCCTGCTGGACCGCAAACGCATTCGCCTCGGCGGCGGCGCGCAGGGTCGGGAACTCACGCCAGCCCATCAGGCGGCCGGATTCCTGTTTCACGGCACCGGCGTACATGCAGGCTTCATGTTCATGCGCGTAGGAGATGATGTCAATCCAGTCAATCCGCAGCGAGAGTCTCCCGGGCGCCGGCGTGGGCGCGAGAAACAGCGCCCCGGCGCCATCCGACAGCATCCAACGCAGGAACTCGGCGTTGAACGCCAGGGCCGGCGTGGTCGCGGGATCCGCGTCCGGAAGGGTCGCGGAATGTTCAAAATAGGAGGACCGCAGGAACGTCGAGCCCACATCGGAACCCGTCGCCACGGCATTTTTCGCGTGACCGCCAGCAACGCTCATCCAGGCATACTTCAGCGCGGCAACGCCCGACACGCACACCCCCGCCGTGCTGGCCACTTCCATCGGCTGTCCGCCGAGCAACCCATGCACCATGGAGGCATGTCCCGGGAAAAACTGGTCGGGAGAGGAAGTTCCGCAACAGAGGCAGGCGATCTCCGGCAGGACGCCATCCTCCCGGGGCGCCAACCGGCGGATAGCTTCCGCCGTAAGTTCCGCGTTGGTATGCGTGATGCGTCCCGTAACGGGATCAAGGGCATAGTGGCGCTGGCGAATGCCGTTGTTGCGCAGGATGATCCGCCTGACCCTTGACGGCAGGCCGCTCACCTTGCCGAGCACATCCTCCATCTCATCATTCCGGATGGGCCGGTTCGGCAGGAAAGATCCCGTATCACAAATATACGCACTCATCGTGTCAATTGTCTCTCATACTGCCGGCTTGCGATGGAAGGCCTTGGTCAATTCCGCATACAGCCCGTAAAAATCCTTTTCAGGAAGCCTGGTCCTGACCACCGCATTGGTCAAAGTATAGAAATCCAGGTCGTGAATTACAATCCTATCCGCCATGGTCCGGTACAGCGGCGTACCCGGGAGGGGAGTCAACACCGACAGGATCGGCAACTCGATCGCCGTCTCCCGGATATAACGGCGTAGCGCTGCAAAGTCGTGTTCCGAATAGTCGGGCGAGATGATGAAATCCCCGACGATCGCGATGCCCAGCTCGTGGAGGATGTCGATCGCGCGCCGGTAGTCATCCGCCCTGCAGCCCTTCCCCATTTCCGTGAGGCGCAATTGGTCGATCTCCTCAAACCCGACGATCACGGCACGCAGCCCAACCTGCTTCCACTCCCTCATCACATCGGGATGCCGCACCACCATGTCGGCACGCACATCGGCAAAGAACTGTTTTTGGATTCCCGCCTCGGCTATGCCCCGGCACAGGGCCTGGGCCCGGGCGACATCCTGGAACGTATTGGCATCCACGAACCGAATGACCGGAACATCCCCCAGTAGCCGGATGTCGCGCACCACCGCCTCCACCGGATAAGGCAGATACCGGCCATCGGTCAACGCCTCGATACAGCAGAAATTGCACCGGTGGGGGCATCCGAAAGCGGTGATGGCGAACCCCATGGACAACCCCAACGTCTCGAGCCGGTATTGGTGGCGGTTGGCGGCAACCAGGTCGTAGGCGGGTGGCCGCTCCGGCACCAGATCGGTCGCATCATAGACGCGGGGAGTGATCTGCAAACGTTTTCCGGGATCGGTCCCGGCAACTCCGGGGATTCCCCCGCCGTTTCCCGTGGCAAGAATCTGCCCGATCAGATCCCGGAAGGACGCCTTCCCGAGCCCCACCACCACATAATCAATGGCCGGGACATTGAAGAAATCCGGATCATTGCTGGCGTGGATGCCCCCCACTACCACAAGGGCATTCCGCTGCGCCTTCACCTGCCCGGCGATGCGCACGATCGCATTGGCCTCGCAAGTCATCCCCGTGATGCCAACCAGATCCGGCTGAAACTGCGCCAGGGCATCGTCCAGCCCGTCGGGCGTCACCTTGAGATCCAGGATGCGCACAGCATGGTCGGTCAGGTTTCCGGCCAACGCCTCCAGCGCCAGGGGCTCCCCCCGGAAAATCTGCCGGATGGAATCCATGCCATACTGTTCCTCGGGCACACTGCGTCCGCAATTCGGAGGATTAACGAGGAGGATATTCATCAATCACGCTCTCCGGTCCACAACGCGAACCGGTTTGCGGGATTCCGGCGGATAGAGGTGGTGACGCACCTTGTCCTCGGGATCAATGGAAATAACCGGGGTCACCCGGATCCACGCCTGGAGATGCTCGGCGATCATTTCAGGAGCGGGGAGCCGGGCCGTCTCCGCCAAATGCACCACGAGTTCCTCGGAATGCTCCTCGTTCGTCCGCAACTCAAGATAGTAATCGCCCACTCCCGCCAGTTCATCCAGGGCATTAAACACCGCCTGGGGATAGACACTGGTGCCGCGTATCTTCATCAATTGCTGTTTGCGTCCGAGTATCGGGCCGAGCCGCGGGGCGGTCCGCCCGCAGGAACAGGGCGTCTCGATCAGGAAACTGATGTCGCCCGTGGCAAAGCGCAGCAAGGGCATACCCTCCACGTCCAGCGGCGTGAGCACCACCTCGCCCGGCACTCCTGCCGGCACGCGCTTCCCCGCCTTGTCGAGAATTTCGATCACCGCCAGTTCGGGATGCAGGTGGCCGCCCGCCTGCGCCACGCAATCGCAAAACGTCGTGACACATTCCGAGGACGCATAGGTGGAATAAACGTCGGCGTTCCACAGGGCCTTCAAGTCGGCCCCCAGCTTGAGCGGCGCCAGATCCGGCCCCCGCACCGGCTCGCCGATACAGACCAGCTTGCGCACCGGCCCCGCCGCAGGATCCTCCCCGTGTTCCCGCAGGTAGACCCCCAGCTTGCGCAGGAAGGACGGCACGCCCACCAGGATGGTGGGGCGGATGCTCTTGAGAATGGACCGGTGACTGGCCAGCGTCCCGTGCCCGTTGCGAATCACGGCGGCTCCCAGCCGGCGCAATCCCATGCAATACGCCAGCCCCGCCACGAAGCACCGATCCATCGTGCAGGTCAGCATCGCCACGTCCCGCGCAGTCACACCGCAGGCGGCAAACGAAAGCTCCTCGTTGTAGGCCAGCCGCTGGAGATCGCGCTCGGTATACATGACCTGCACCGGCTTGCCCGTGGTTCCCGACGACAACACGATATCCACCACGGACTCCAGAGGCACCGCCAGGAAGTCCTGGTTGTTACCGGCGAAATCGTCCTTGGTCGTCACGGGAAGCGACTCGAGATTATCCAGCCCGAGCGTTCCGGGGGCGATACCCGCCTCGCGGAACCGGCGTTGATAGAAAGGGGAATGCCGCCTGCACCAGTCGGCGTGCGTGCGCAACTTCTCCGCCTGTATGGCTCGCGCCACCCCGGCGTCAAACTCGCCGTCAGGTTGCAATTTGAGGCGCTTCATAAGGACTCCATGGTCATATTCGAAGGACGGACAATACGCCGCCGATGGGGTAAAATCAAGACCCGTGTCCGAACCCGAGGTGGGAATCGGGGCACACGGGAAGGTAAAATGTTGATTACACCCAGGTGTCAGGATAGCCTGACGCCTTTCATGAACCGGGACTTTCAACGAGATATATGACGATGGACAAAAAAACCGACACCGGGCGAATCCTGCTCATCCACCCGTTGGGCGGCAACAAGCAGGCGGCGGCATCCGATATCGCGCGAAAGGCCAACCTGATGCCCCCGCTGGGCCTGGCCTCCATCGCCGCCTGGCTGGAGCAGGAGGGCCTGCATGCGGACATCATGGACTTCAACGCCGATCCCGCCAGTGAAGCCCTGCTGGAGGACACTATCCACACCACCGCACCCGGTTTCGTGGGGTTCAGCTGCACCACCTCCGCCTTTCTTGATGCGGCCAACCTGGCTGCCCGGATCAAGCAATGGGCGCCCGGTATCACGACCGTGGTTGGCGGCGTCCATGTTTCCGCACTCCGGGAGGAACTCCTCGTCCGCTATCCCCAATTCGACTACGGGGTGTGGGGTGAAGGCGAGGAAACCCTGTGCGCCCTCATGAAGGGCAGGACCGCGGACCGGGCCGGCCTGATCTATCGCGAGGACGGGGTTGTCCGCTGCGGGGGACGCCGCGAGCCGGGTATCGAGCTCGACCGCCTGCCGTTCCCGGCCTACGAGAAACTTCCCGGCTACCCGGAACGCTACACCCTGCCGATCTTCAACTATCCCCGTGCCCCGAATGCGAGCTGCCTGTCCAGCCGCGGCTGCCCCTATGCCTGCAGCTACTGCGACCGTTCCGTCTTCGGCGCCACCTTTCGCTTCAACTCGGCCGCCTATGTCTACGCCCATATGCGTCACTTGCGCGACCGTTTCGGCATCCGCCACCTGAACTTCTATGACGACCAGTTCACCCTCGACCGCAACCGCATCATGGAACTGACCGGGCTTCTGGTCGACAAGCCGCTCGGAATGACCTTCAACTGCGCCGCGCGTCCCGATCGCGTGGACCCCGAACTCCTGGCCCGACTGAAAAAGGCCGGTTGCTGGATGATCAGCCTCGGCATTGAGACCGGCGATCCCGAGCTCCTGGCCCGCCATCGCCGGCAGGGCGACCTCGATAAACTTTCCAAGGTGATCCGCATGATCAAGCAGGCAGGCATCCGGGTCAAGGGGCTGGTCATGATCGGCCTGCCCGGCGAAACCGAAGCCTCCATCCAACGCAGCATGAGTTATGTCCACGCCCTCCCCATCGACGACTTGAATGTCGCCAAATTCACACCCTTCCCGGGAACGCCGCTCTATGCGGATATCCGGTCGCATGGGACCTTCGAGGAGGACTGGGACCGCATGGACTGCATGCATTTCCTTTTCACGCCGAACGGGCTTTCCCCGCAACGGCTCCAGGCACTCTTCATGCAATTCTACAAGCGCCACTTCATGCGACCCAGGATCTTGGCCGGCTATCTCGCCATGCTCTGGAGATCCCCTGACAGCTGGCGCCGTTTCCTCGCTGATGCCGGTTCATTCCTGGGGTTTGCCCGCAACAACCGCCGGTGGAATGCCCCGCCACCGAAATAACACGCTGACTTTGCTGCGCGCGTCAAAGCAAGGGATTATACCCGAAAAGGCGCAGTTTTGCCTGTAGCAAGCCATCCAAGGCCGGCAAATCCTTCGGATACACGGAAATCAACCGCTTCCCTTCCTGTTGATAAAGCACTTGCTTCTTGTACATGCTCATTTTGTATTGAGGGGTATCCATACCCCAATACTCGATATAAACATCCAATTCGGGCAGGTAAAAATCGGGTCGGATTTGAAACTCGGCAATCAGGCGGAATTTGGCGTCGTAGCGAAAGGCAAGCCCATGGGCAGTCAGCCAATCAGCCACCCGTCGTTCACCTACTGACTGCACCACGGTGCCATCGCGAGCATCAATAGTTTTATTGATTTCGACCTGCGTCTCAAAGTTACGCCGCTCCAGGAAAACCTCATCGAAACAACGGTCACAAAAAACACGCTGAAACGCCTGGCGTGATCGGGCATATTCATCTGCTGAAACGCACGCATTACATCGCTGACAGCGGCAACGCACACCGTTTAGCGCATCTTTGGAGGCTTGTTCAATCGCCACTACTGTCGCGTGCGCGGCGGCACGCACATAGTCTCGATTTGCCGCATTACGCACAACGTCGCGCAGATCAGGCAAGTGCTCGCTTGCCGAGGCGGCGTATTTCTTGAGGCACCGTAGCGCATACTGCTGCGTCTGAGGGTGTCGCGATTTCAAGGCCAATGGCGCGAGAACCGCCACGGCCGAGCCAGGCTCCACGCCAAAGTCGGCCAATTTACCAATCGCCGACACGGCCAAGCGCTGCACCTCATTCGAAGGCGCGCGGAGAAATTCCACCAATTCAGCAAAAGCTGCGGCGTCACCACTCCGCCCCAATTCCAGCACCCGTTGCACAGCCGCATGGTGCGTGTCGGGCTTCATGTAACTCTTCATTGCCTCAACCATCTCAAGCGGCGTTAACTCGCTTCTGCTCGCCAACGCCACATTGGCAAGCGTAGCGAGTCAATGCCACCAATTAGTTGCCGACAACCTACATGATTAATTATATACTAGCAATAAGATTAACGGCTTCGCGATGCATTCTTTTTCGCCATACTCTCCGGCGCCTTCCACACGTCTTCGAAGAGATGAACCTGATAGGGATATTTCGCCGCGAATTCCCCGAGGCGTTGCGCGTAGCGCTGCATGGCCTGGCGGAGATTCTCCTGCCGGTTCCCCTCCCGCCCGACGCGAATCACATCCGCCATATCCACCGTGTACGCATCCGCGCCGGTCTTGGCGGCAAACATCACCACCACCGGACAATCCCATGCCGCCGCCAATTGAAATGGCCCGCGCGGAAAATGGGCAGGCTCGCCCAGGAAATCAACGGGTAGCGTCGCGGCCCCGTAGGCGCGATCCCCCATGATCGCGATCACATCGCCCTGCCCGAACCGCTGCGTCAGCTCAACAACCCCGCCCATCGGCAAATCCGGTGAAACCATGCGAAGCCGTTGTCCGGAATCCTGGATGCGAAGGTATTCCTGCACCGCAGGATTCTCCTCCGGCTTCATCAGCAGGGTGATCCCCCGTTCCATCCGGCTCAGGGCCAGCATCAAGGCCTGCCAGTTCCCCACGTGCGAAACGAGCAGAATAAAGCCGTGTCGCCGATCCGCCGCCAGCGTTTCAACCCGATCATAGCGGGACACTTCCTGCCTGAAGTCCTGGGGCCTCACCAGCATCCGGAACCGGTCAATCAACGAAATGCCCTGGTTGTACAAGAGCCGGTAGATGTCCCGCACCCGCCGCCACCCCGAATGGCCGGGAAACCGGCGACACAGGTAGGGGACCGCCAACCGCCGCACCACCGGATCGAACATCAGGTAATACAGGGCCACAACGCCCAGCAATCCATAGGCCCCCCGCCGCCCAAACAGACGCAAGACCACGATGAACGACAGGTAGCCAGGCCGGTTTCCGCGCCGGCGCCCATCACTCCGCACCCCGGCCACCAGACGGTCGCCTTCATTCCCGCCAACAACAGGGTCTTTCACGCCTCCCCGGAGGTTGGGTCGGACGGGCGCCTCTGGTATAAATTTGAAGCCATTGAATGACTAACGGTTGCTGACGGTATAGGTGATGACATCCTGAACAATCTCGGACAGCATCATGTTGTCGGTTCCACCCATTGACATTCCGCCGCCCCAGGCATTAGCCACCCGGTAAAACTCAGTGCTGGACAGGAGACTGCCGGACCCTTTATCGATGTAATCAACCTGCATCAGGACGGCAGAGCTGCCCGCCATGGCGCCGACCCAAAAACGCGCCGCCCCCCCGATAAACTTGATCCTTTTAATTACCGGCCGTATAACCAGCGTCTTATCAGTCGCCGGGCTATTGGTCTGCACTCCCACCTTCATCCCCGGAAACACATTCCCCATGCCGGCAATCAGCAGATCATCAATTTTCTTGGCGGCCTTCTTGTTGGCCCCTGCATCGGCAAACCCTGGCGCCAGGATAACATTCTGGTACTCAACCGACTTGAAGGTGCCAAGACGCTCCTTGCAGGGCTGAGGAGTCGCCACCGGTTGCGCGATTGGCGTCGCACACCCTGAGAGAAAGAGACTTCCCGCTACAAGACAGAGGCTCATTCCAATGGTCATTCTTTTCATGATTCCCTATTCCTTTTTTTGCCTGCAACACTTCGACACCCGACTACTGAATGTAATATATTATCTCCCCCGACATACAAGCAGATTTTATACGAAGAATTTGACCGGAGCGGGCGCGGGCCGATAATATCCATCCCCTGATGAATCATCCAGAAAACACCATGCCAGCAAAGGGACAGGCGAGCCAATCCGCCCGCGCCCGTTCCTGCCTGAAATTTTCCCTGGCCCTTCTTGCGCATTGCAGCTACCTCCTGACGCTGGTCATCGTGATCCTGGCCAGCCTGGTGCTGCTCCTGCCCCTGCTTCCATTCCCCCGTGTTCGCAGAAGCGTGGCCAACCCCCTCCTGCGCCGTTACCTGCGCTTTTTTTCCCTCTCCTATCTCCCGGCTGTCCGCGCCTGCCGGATCGTGGAATGTTCCGGCCTGGAGCATTTGCCGGAAGGCCAGCCCGCCGTGATCGTAGCCAACCACCGCAGCTCCATCGACGCCATCCTGCTGCTGGCCGTACTCCCCCCTACAGGGCTCGTGATCAAGGCCCGCCATGCGCGGAAACCCGCCTATGCCTGCCTGGTCCGCTTCTTCGATTTTGTCAGCACGGAGGCGGGCGCCCCCTCGGTAATCCGCCACTCCCTGGATAAATGCCGGCAGCTTCTGGCCAGTGGCATGAACCTCCTGATATTCCCCGAGGGCATACGAGCTTCCTCATCGCAGCTCATGCCTTTCGCCGACCTCGCCTTCCGTGTCGCCATCGAACAGGGATGCCCCATCGTTCCAGTCGTCATCCATTCCGACCGCCCCTTCCTGAACCGCATCACGGGCAGCTACTTCCCTCCCGAGACCGTCCTTTTCCGTATCCGGATACTCGCGCCCATCGCCACGACAACCGAGCGAGACCCCCATCGTCTCTCGGACTTGGTTTCGCGCCAGATGTCAGCCATCCTCAAAACATGGAATCACCCGGCCCCCAACTGAACCCATTGGAGATCATGACCATGCCCGTCACGCTTTACGACCGCGCCACCATCGAGGAAATCCTCCCGCACCGTCCCCCTTTTCTCTTCGTGGACCGGGTCGTGCAATTCACCTCCGGTCAACGCATCGTGTCGGAACTGGATCTCAAGGGCGACGAGCCGCACTTCACGGGTCATTTTCCGGGGCGCCCCATGATGCCCGGGGTTCTGGTAAGCGAGGCCATGGCCCAGTCAGCCGGCCTGCTTCTGGCGTTAAGCGCCCGGACCGGTCACCCGCTCACTCCGGAGACGCCCCGCTTCATGGTGCTTGCCGCCGTGAATATTAAATTCCTCCGGCCGGCCGTCCCCGGGGAGTGCCTGTCGCTCCATGCCAGCTTCGAGCGCACCATCGGGCCTTTGTCCCACCTGGTCGTCTCCGCCTACACCGGCCGGCACGAGATCGCGACCGGAACCGTCGTCCTCGCCGCACGAAAGGAGGACGCATGAAACTGCTCGCCCTGTTGGGTTATCCCCGGAAACACGGCCATACCGCCCGACTGGCTGAACTGTTCCTGAAAGGCGCGGCTTCTGCCGGAGCGGAGATCCAGCGAGAGGATCTCTCCACCCTTGACGTGCGCCCCTGTCTCGGCTGTTATTCCTGCTGGACCAAAAACCCGGGGAAATGCGTCCAACAGGACGAAATGGAACGATTGTTGACCCTGTTTCTGGAAACCGACCTGGTGTTTGTCGCCTCCCCCATTTACGCCTTTTCGGTCAGCTCCTATGTGAAACATTTCATGGAACGCACCCTGACCATTCTCAGTCCGGGCGCCGAGATCGGGGAGAATGGAATTGAACGGAACCGTTGGCGCTACCCCGGCCGCGGCCCGAAACGCATGGCCGCCATTCTCGTTGCCGGCCGAAAAAACCCCGACATCATCCAGCCGACCATCAAGATGCTGGAGCTTTGGGCCGGGGCGATGCGCATGGAATGCTCTGGTATCCTGTCCCGCCCGGAATCATGCGCCCTTCGCTTTCCCCAGGCCAAGCCCCTCCGCACCAAGGCCATCCTCACGGGATGCGAACGGGCGGGCATCGAGTTCGTGACCCAACCGTGTATCTCGGAGACAATCCTAAAGGAAGTATCAGCTCCGTTGCTCGCCGGCCTTCCCTATTTCGCCCAATACTCGCGCATTTTCTGGGAACATGCGCTTGAGGCTGGCGACGAATGCGATGCCGCCGGCGAGGCCGCCGGGAAGGATGTGCGAATCCTGATCCATGAGATGGTTCGCAACGCCAGCCCGACCACCCTTCAGGATGTAACGGCCACGATCCAGTTTGAATTCCCGGACAAGGGCCTGGCCTACACCGTTGCCATCCGGAACGGAACCTGTTCGCTGACAGAGTCCGCCTGCCCCTCTCCGACCCTGCTTATCCGTTGTCCGTCATCACTCTGGTCCGCCGTGGTGCAGCGCACCATCGCCGGGGCGCAATTGATGGCGCATCCGGACCTGCATCTGGAGGGCGACACCCAGTTGTTCAGGCGCCTGCCCCGTTATTTCCCGCCGCCCAGCGACTGATCGCCGCAAACCTGCTGAACGGAGCGGAGACTATCCACCCCGCGCACAAGGGTGGCGTTGTCGAACCCATTGAGACGGGCCAATCCGGCCAGGACACGTTGCGGGCCCACCTCCAAAATCACGTCCACCCCCCTCTCTCGAAAGGCGTCCATGGTTTCGCGCCAACGGACGCGCTGCGTCAACTGCCGGGCCACATTCATCCGGCACTCATCCGCCGCGCTTTCAAGGGTCGCCGTAGTGTTCGATATGAGCGGGAGTGAGGGTGGAGTAAACGGGATCCCGGAAAGCCAGTCTTGAAAATGCCGGCGAGCCTCCTCAAGCAGCGGGGTATGCCAGGGACCGGAAACCCGCAGGGGCTTGCACAAACCCGGTCGAACTTCATCCATCCGGCGCACAAATGATTCCAGATCGGCCGTCCGGCCCGACACCACCACCTGTTGCGGCGCATTGTCATTGGCAACAAAGACGCACTCGTTCATCGCCAGACGTTCGATGTGGGCCTGAACCTCAACCAGGGGGAGGAACACCGCCACCATGCCGCCCGGCGACCGTTCCGCCGCCTCATCCATTAACCGGCCCCGTTCCAGGGAAACCTGCACGGCCTGCTCCGCCGTAAGCACTCCGCTCGCGGCCAACGCCGCAATCTCACCAAGCGAGTGGCCGGCCACAAGATCAACCCGCACCCCGGCCGCCATCAACTGCCGCCAGATCCCGAGGCAAATCGTTGTCAAGAGCGGCTGGACAAAGGAGGCCCGCATCAACTTCCGTTCGGGCCCGCGCAAACACAGCCGTTCAAGATCCTCGCCGACCTTGCTGGATACATCCTGGATCATCGCCCGGACCCATTCATCGGAGCGGAGCAGGTCCGCCCCCATTCCCACCTCGTGGGATCCCTGCCCAGGAAACACTATGGCAACAGTTTTCACGGCCTGCATCCCCATCTCACATGCCCGCCGCCGCGCTCAAGCCACCATCGACCACAATCGATTGGCCAACGATATACGATGCAGCCGGTGAGGCAAGAAAAGCCACCACCGAGGCAACCTCCTCGGGTTTCCCGAACCGCTTGAGGACCAGGTTGTCAAGATTGCGCCGCTTGATATCCCGGGGCAAGGCCGCCGTCATATCCGTCTCCACGAACCCCGGCACCACCGCATTCACCCGGATCCCCTTGGCGCCAAATTCGGCGGCCAGTGCCCGGGTAAGCGCCATCAGGCCGCCCTTGGAAGCCGCGTAATTCGTTTGTCCGGGAATGCCCAGCAACCCTGCCACTGAAGACACATTCACGATTGTCCCGCGACCGGCCCCGAGCATGGGCCGGCACACCGCCTTCGCCCAACGCCACGCCCCGCTGAGATTCACATCGATCACCTTCTGCCAATCCTCCTCGGGCATCATCATGATGAACTTGTCGGAGCGGACCCCCGCGTTGTTGACCAGGATATCGATGCGTCCAGCCTGCGCCATGACGCCGTCCACGGCCTGCGAGATGGCCGCCGCATCACCCTGCTCGCAGCGTATGGCGGTGGCTCCGGTGCTTGCAGCCGTCTCGACCGCCGCCTCCTCACGGGAATGGTAGGTGAAATAGACGCGGGCGCCCTGCGCCGCAAGTTCCGCCACAATGGCGCGCCCGATTCCACGGGAGCCGCCTGTCACGATCGCAACCTGGTCCTGAAGCATCATTTCCGTCCTCCCCCGCATGTCACCCGTCTCGCCTCTCACGTCAGCGACTGATAGCGCTTCCACACCTCGGCGGGAAAGTCGCGAACCAGTTGCCCGTCCCTCATGTCCATGATCGTCAGCGTGGTTTCAGCCTCGGCGATCTCGGTCTTATTGGTTTCATGCATCAGCGAATGCTGGAAAACGAGACGACCCTCATAGCGCGGCAGGAGTTCATGCGTGGTGGTGAGCACCAGGCTGTCACCGAACCGCGCCGCCTTGCGGTAGTTGCAGACGTGCCTTACCACGGGAAGACCCAGCCGGAGCCGGACCGCCTCCTCGAAGGGCAGGATGGCCCAGAGGATATCCAGCCGCCCCTTCTCGAACCAGTAGAAGTAGGCCGCATTATGAACCATCCCCATGATGTCGACCTGATGAAATTCCGGCGCAATGAGCAGTTTGCGGATAATCCGTCGACCTCTGGTGGGCTGCTCGTTCATTCTTGATTCCGACGCCTACATCTCATCAAGCTTGACCGAAAGGCTCTTCGGCATGATCGGAGGCATGGCAATGGCTGTGACCTCAGGCCCGTTTGCCGCGCCCAGATGGAAGCGCAAACTGGCATAAGCCACTTCAGCGTTCAGGAGCGCCAACCCCATGCGGCATCCCAGGACATGCGACATGCAAGCGGTTACCACCTGCCCCGCTTCCTCGCCACCATCGAACAGGGACATGCCCTGAGCCAAGGCCTGTCCGGGTGCCACGCGGACACCCACGATCTTTTTCCGGACCCCGTCGGCGCGGCGCTGCCGGATGGCCTCCCCGCCCCGGAATGCGGGTTTGTCGAAGTCGATCATCCACTGGAGCCCCAGCGAGAGCGGATCGCGAACCACCGCGCCTTCCGAGAAAATATTGAAGAACCGGCCTTCCAGCCGCAGGTCATTGTGGATCGCCGCCCCACAGAGCCCGCCGCCCTGTTTCTCGACCGCCGTCGCCAGAACCGCGGCCAACTCGGCCGCCTTGCCGCAGGGAACCAGGATCAAGTAGCCGAATTCGGATGTCTTGCCGGAACGGAAGAGGCGAACCTTCTCGCCGCCAAACGTGCAATTTTCCACCGACAGGTAGGGCAATCCGAGGATATCCGCCCCGAAAACCTCTTTCGCCACCGCCCAGGCCTTATAGCCATCCAGGCTCAGCATGGCATAGGTCTCCGTAAGATCCTCCATGCCCGCTTCACGCCCGCTCTCCATGAACAGGTGGCGCACCGCGGAATCATCCACAATGCTTTCGCAGATCAGCAGAAACTCATCGTCGTTGTTCGCCACATAGCAATCGGCGGCAAGAAACCCCTCGTCATCCGCCAGGAAGGTATGGAGCAGGCGCCCGAAGCGCGTGCGGGCCACATTGCCGGCCAAAAGCGGGTCCAGAATATCCACAGCCCCTGCCTCGGGAATGCGGAACACCTGCATATAGGAGGCATCCGAGAGCGCCACGGCATCGCGCACCAGGCCGTATTCGATTTCGGGAGTCGAGACAGCCGTTACGGTTTCAACCCCGTTCCGTTCCTGGAACCGGGCGCCAGCCTTTTCGAAGAAATCATGGAGCGGTGTCATTCTCATGGCGTTACGACGCCCCCCTTCTTCTGTTCCAGCACGAAATCCACCAGCGTGTTGATGGAACGGAGCACCGCGATGTTATTATCGGCGATAGTCACCTGAAAGGCGTTTTCCACGCACAGGACGATTTCCAGGGCATCCAGGGAATCCAACCCGAGGCCGGATCCCAGCAGCGCGACATCCTCATGGATGTCAGCAGGCTCCAAGGGTAGATTCAGCCGCTTGATCAATTCGACCTTGAGATGGTCGATGATCGGCTTGCGGGCATCGATCAGTTGCTGGTTTTCCGGTGTCATGAACCCTCCTGAAACAAAGAGTCGAGTATTACTGAAGCCGTCAAGCCCTGTCGAGTTGAAAGTGACCCCAGCAGGGTGCGCGGAAACGGCGAAGAGGCAAACAGGCCTGAGGCCAGCTCAAACAGGGGGTCACAGGCCTGAGCCAGGCCCATCCGCGAGGCCACTCCCAACGTCACATGGCCAAGCAGCGATGCCGCCGGACCGCAGGCCGCCCCCAGCGCCGCCGCGTCCATTCCAGCCTGCCGCAGGGCCAGCTCCGCCACCGACCGCACCGTGTCCGCCGCTGGCCGTTGCGACCAACTCCCGCCGGCGTGGGTAGCCACCGCCAGCCCCCCGATGTGGCCCAGCGATCGCCCGCCCCGTTGCCTGAGATGCTCCTCCTCCTCGAGAAGGAAAAACACCGCTCCCTCGGCCGGCGCCTGTCCGCCATCCGGAAGCGGAACGCCCCATCCCCTTTGCGTCAACACATCCACCGCCCCGGCAAGAAGCATCGAGGTATGCCGGTTCTGGATGGCCACCGCGCCCGCCAGCACACTCATCAGCCCGGCGCCATCTCCAAAGCAGAAGGCGGCATTGTGTCCCCGAAGCCCCAGGCTCCGGCAAATCGTGCCCGCCGTGGCATTCGGGACGACAAAGGGGAACTCCGCCACGCTCTGGAGGACATACCCGTTCCGGAGCAGATCAGGGACAAAGGAGGCCTCGGCCGCATTCGAGGCGGATGAATGACCGAGATACAAGCCCACGCCTGCCGCCACATCCGGACGAAGCACAATCCCGGCATCCACCAGGGCCAGATGCGCGGCCACCGTACCCAACGCCCCGGCCTTGTCCATCCGGCGCAACCCCAGGCGCCGCTCCAGCGCGGGATCCAGCTCATCGGGAACCAAGGCCGCCCGGAAAGGGACGTGTCCCGGCGGAGCACACTCACTCAACGTCGGCCCGGATGAAGAAAGCAGGCGCAGAAACGCTTCCCTTCCTGCCCCGGCGGAGGTAACCAGTCCGATGCCCGCGATGCAGACTCGCGCCAACGGCAAGGGGCTGGAGCGGTCCGGCTCGGCGGACTGCGCCGCCCCCAGCACCAGGCTGGCATCGTGCCCGCCGAAAGCAAAACTTTCCTTGATCCAGACATGCCCGCGCGAATCGTCCGGCCAGGGTCGTCCCGCCTTGGCGACATAATCCAAGTCGCACCCTTCCCGTGCCTCCGTAAAATTGGCGGTCGGCGGCAGCACCCCTTTTTCGTGGCAAAGCACCGTTGCCGCCGCTTCCAGGGCGCCAGCGGCCCCAAGCGTATGCCCGAACACCGCCTTCTGGGAACTGACGGGAAGGCGTGCCGCCTTATCCCCGAACACGCGCCGGATCGCCTTGGTCTCCGCCTTGTCGTTGGCCAGCGTCCCTGTGCCATGGGCATTCACATAGCCCACCCGATCCCGGTCGAGTCCGGCATCTTCCAGGGAGCGCACCACCGCCAACGATTGTCCGGTTCCGGACGCATCCGGCGAGGAGCAGTGGATGGCGTCATTACTCGTGCCGAACCCGAGAACCTCGGCCAGGATGGAACCTCCACGCTGTTTCACGCAATCGAATCTTTCCAGGACAAAAAAGGCGGAGCCTTCGCCCAGGCACAACCCCGTGGGCTTGGAAAACGGGGCGCTGGGACCGTCGCTTGGCGCCTTCAGGCCATCGAAACCGATCTGGGTGGAAATATTGTAGGCATCCGCCCCGCCCGCCAGAACCGCATCGCACAGGCCCGACCGGATCAGGTCTGCTCCGGTTCCGATGGCCGTGATACCCGCGGAACACGCCGTGGTCACCGTACTCGTGAAGCCGCCTATGCTGAACACCCGGGCCAACGCGCGAACCGCCGACCCGTAGGACATCCGGAACGCCTGCCCGTCGGAAAGTTCAGCCTTGCCATCCAGAGCCGCCTGGTAGAATTCCTCGATCAGGGTCGTCGGCCCGGAACACGTTCCCAGCACGGCGCCCATGCGACACCCCATTCCGGCCGGGGCTACTCCCGCCTGGCGTAGCGCCTGATCCGCTGCCGCCAAGGCCAGCTGGACGAACCGGTCCAGGGCGGGCCAATCGGGCGGAAGCCCCGGCACCTGCGGAAGCTTGCCCACAAGCCCGGCCATCACACGGAGAGAGGGTTGGTAGCGCGGATCGTTCACCTGGGTCAGGCAACTGCGACCGGCGGCAACCGTTTCCAAAAAAGCCTGTCGGTCGACCCCTGCGCTGGAAACCACACCCAAGCCTGTCACCACGACACGGGGCCTCATGCCAGTTCCCCGGTTTTCAGCACGAGCGCATGATTCACTCCCACATCCGTGGAACCCAGCGCCAGGATATGCCGTATGGGCCGCGTTACAGGCCGGTTGTCGAACCGGGCGGCACCGGTGATCTGCGGCCAGAGTCCGCCATCCTGCCTGAGCGCCGTCAAGCAGGCCACCAGGCTCACCAGGATGGACGCGCTTTCGCCGTACCCCGTGTTGAAGGTCGTGGTCACCAGGGGAATGCAGTCGCCTTCCGGCCCCATCAGATCGCGCAACGCCGCCAGCATCTTGTCGTCCTGTGCGTTGCCTTGTGGCGCCCACACAACCAGATCAATGTCCGCCGCCGTGAGCGCGGCACGCTCCAGAACCTGCCGGCAACAATCCTTCAACCCATCGGGCAAGAGGCAGGGCTTCTCGAATTCATCCGCGTCCATGGTCGCCGCATAGCCCAACACTTCGGCCAACGGTACCGCACCCCGGCTACGCGCCTCGTCCAGCGGCTCCAGGGCCAGGACGGCGGCCCCCTCCCCGACAACCTTGCGCACGGCATCGTCCGACCGCAGGCGAAAGGCTTCCGCATCGGCATCGGGCCACAGGTATTTCATGAAATCGTAATTCCAGAACATCTGGTCATACACCTCATCCGCCGCTCCCGCCAGCATCACCTTGGCCTTGCCGCCCGCCACGATGCGATAGGCGTAGGCCACGCTCTGCAACCCGGCATGCGCGCCGGGAATCAGGGTAAGATTCACCCCCTTGCAACACAGGGCTTCCGCCACGAATCCACTCACGGACGAAGGCGCCACCTGGGGAAAGGCTGTCACGCTGGCCTGGATCTGCGTCGAGGCGAAAACCGAGTTCATGTATAGGGATTCCGGCGTGCCGTTGCACAATCCCACCACGACCCCGACGTCATCCGCATTACGGGGCCCGACGCGGATACCTGCCTGCGCCAAGGCCTGGCTGGAGGCGGATACCGTGTATTTTGTAATGCCGTTCATTCCGGCAAAATTCAACCGGCGGTCAATATCCGCCGACCGGAATTCCGGCACCAGGCCCGCCCGGCCGGATTCCAGCTTGGCAAGGCCCAGCCGCTCGACCGTGCCGATTCCAACTTTCCGTTCACGCAAAGCCGTCACCAGCGCCTGGGCCGAGAGCCCGAGGGGGGTGATGGCGCCAACGCCCGTGATTACCACCCGCTGACGTTTGACCGCGGGAGGGTTGGCGGGAAAATCAGCCTTGGCCACGGCGATGGCCGCATTGTTGCCGCCAAAGGCATAGTTGGCGGACAGGAAAGCCCGGTAGGATGCCGGCCGCGGCGTGTTGGGAACATAGTCCAGCGAGCACCCGGGCCGGGGTTCAGTGAAATTCAGAGTGGGCGGGATAAACCCGTCGTTCATCGCCAGAAGGTTGGCTGTGGCCTCAAGAATCCCCGTGACGCCCATGGCGTGTCCGAAAAAGGACTTGAGCGAGATGACAGGCACCGAGGGCTTGCCGCCCAGGAAGCGAAGGATGCCGCGGGTCTCGGCCGCATCGTTGGCCTCCGTCCCCGTGCCATGCGCGTTGATGCAGCCAAGCTCCTCCACGGTAAGCCCCGAATCCTCGAGCACCCGCTGGAGCGTCCGGGTGACGCCCTCGCCGCGGGGATCGGGCGCAGTCGGGTGGTGGGCATCGGATGTGCTGGCGTTGCCGAGCAACCGGCCATGACAATGCCGGTCCGCCAGCAGGGCCTGGGCCATATCCTCAAGGACCCAGAAGGCCGCGCCTTCGCCGATGTTGATGCCCGGTGGTTGCGAAAAAGGCGCGGTCCGGCCGGAGGCGGTCGCCTTGAGGGCATCAAATCCGGCCATGTTCGAGACACAGAGCGAATCAGCCCCGCCCACGAGAACGCGTTTCCAGTCCCCGCGCCGGATCAAGTCGTTCGCCAACCCGATGGCGGCGGTGCTGGTCGAACACGCCGTCGAGACCAACCACGTCTCGCCGCGGATACCCAAGGCATGGGCCATTGCCTTGGCGAAGCCGTAGTACTGGCTCCTCAAATTATCCAGCGGACTGAAGTGACGCGTCGAACGCCCGTGCAACCAGCGGTATTCCTCCTCTGCCGAAAGCAATCCCCCATTACAGGTGGCCAGCACCATGGCCATGGGCTCCGTGGCATGCCCGTCCGGGGAAAGGCAGCCGGCATCGCGCAAGGCGACACGTGCCGTGGAAATAGCCCAGGCCAGATAGATATCGCCATACAGGGCGACTTCTGCCGCACTGACGAGGGGCGGGACATCCGCCCCGCGCACCTCGCCGCCCACCGATGTTCGAAATGATGACGTGTCAAAACGGGTAATCGGTCCCAGCCCGTGCCGGCCCTTCTTCAGCGAATCCAGCATGGCGTCACAGTCATTACCGATCGGGCTCAGAACCCCCATGCCAACGATGGCGGCTTGCCCGACAACCCCCTGCCGGTCCAGCGGCTTGCCCACGACTTGCGCGCCATCCCGCCACGTCGACGGCTCAAACCGGGACAGGGTCGCCTGTTGACGGTAGAAACCTTTCCAGACTCCCAGGAATTGCTCCAGCAACTTGTCGGGGCTCATCAGCTCTGGACGAAACACCACATGGGCTCCGTTATAGTGGCTCCAGTTGCGGTCAATAATCCGCTTCTGGCTCTCCATGCGGTCCCAGTGCAACCCGCCGGGATAAGGGGTGAAGAGGAAGAACTCGGCCGTGCGGATACCGGTTTCAGCGGAAAGCTCAAGGATACGGTCGCCGATCGAGGCATCGTCCCAGTCGCGCCCGACCGCGAAGGAGGCAAAAAAGCGGATCCCCTGATCCTCCAGTTGCTTCACCAGGTCGGCCAGCAAGCGGCGCTCCGGCCCCCTGCCGGCAATTGCCGCCTTGGAGACAGGATCCACATTCATGGTGCAGTAGAAATTGGCAACGCCCGCCTTTCCCATCAGATTCATCAAGGCTGGATCCCGGTTGAGCGCCAGCGTGGAAGAGACGAAGTAGCGCTTGCCCAGGCCCTGTAGTGCCTTGAGCAATTCAGTCGTATACGCCCGGATGCGGCGATTCTCGAGAAAGAGCGTGTCATCGGCCAGGTATACGTTCTCGAAACGCAACGCGCGGATCTCCTCGACAACCTGCGGGATCGGCCGGAAGCGGATATGGGTACCCATATGTGCCGGCAACACGCACATGGCGCAGGAGAACGGGCAGCCGCGGGTAAGTTGAACCAGATCCTCATCCCAGTCGTAGTGACTCCGGCTGTAGAAAATGTCACGGCGCGGCGGCTTCATCCGGGCAAGGTCGAAGCGGGACCCTCCCTTGTAGACGGGCTGAAGCGTGCCAGCCGCCGCATCCCGCAGAATCTGCGGCCAGGTCGGCTCTCCTTCCCCCGTGTTCACCGAATCGGCGTGCTGCAGGCACTCCTCCACCCGGAAACTCGGGAACATGCCCCCCATGATCACTTTCCGGCCATGAGCGCGATAGATATCCGCGATCTCGAAAGCCCGGGTGGCCTGCGGCGTGAAACAATTGATCGCCACGAGGTCCGTTTCCGCTTCGGGGTGCAGGGGATCGCCGCTGTTATCGTCCACCAATTCAATGTCCACTTCCGGCGGGGTCAGCGATGCCAGGATGGGAATCCCCAGCGATGGCGGGGTCGTGAAGCTCCCGAGGAAATAACCCGTCAACTCATCCTTCAGTCCGGGATGACTGTCGAGGAACTTGTTGAATTTGGGGTATACAAAAGTAACTTTCATGGTCGTGAATCCGCGATCAGATCGCCAGTCCCCCGTTCACCCCGATCACCTGTCCCTGGATATACATCGCCTCCTCGGCGCAGAGGTAATTGACGATCGAAGCCACATCCTCCACCCGTCCGAACTTGCCGAGCGGAATCAGCGGAAGGATCTGCTCCTTTGGCAAATGGGCGACCATCTCGGTCTCAACCACGCCGGGTGAAACGACATTCACGAAAATGTTTTTCTTCCCCACCTCGCGGGCCAGGGCTTTTGCCGCCCCGATCAAGCCTGCTTTCGAGGCTGAATAGTTCACCTGCCCCGCCTGGCCGACCTGGCCGGAGGTGGAGGAAATCACCACGATACGCCCGCGCTTCTCGCGCAGCATGGGGAAGATCACGGGATGGATGACGTTGTAGAACCCGTTGAGGTTGGTGTTGATCACGGCATCCCACTCGGCCTTGGTCATCCAGACGAACAGATTGTCGCGTGCAATCCCGGCATTGAAGACCACGGCATCCGGCGCGCGCCGGTCGGCTTTGTCCGCCAGGGCCGCCTTGGCGGCATCATGGTCACCGACATCGAACTTCAGCAGGTCGCAGGCCCGCCCCATCGCCTCAATGGCCGCCTTGACCTCGTCCGCCGCCGTCTGGTTCTGGTGGAAGGTCAGCCAGATATCGAATCCGGACTGGGCCAGCTTCAGGGCAATCGCCCGCCCGATCCCCCGGCTCCCACCAACGACCAGCGCCACTTTCGGAGAAGTTGTCATAAGATTTGAGAGACTATCGGATCAGGCGGGAAAACTCAAGGAACTGCACGATCAGATCACCCTTTTGCGCATTGACGATCAAATTTGAAGGGTATATATCTACCTCATGATGGATAATGACATACCTGAGAGTGAAATGACCATGACCCTTTCACGAGGCATGGGTGAGGCGCCGATCGAGGAAAAACGCCGCGCCATCCTCCAGTTCAAGGACGATGCCCGCACCCCCCCCTATTCCTTGGATGCCCCCCAGATCGTCATTGGCAGGGGCAAGGAGGCTGACCTCACCATCAACGACCATTACCTCTCCGGAAAACATGCGCGAGTCCTGGTCGTCCACAATTTCTACTACATTGAGGATCTCGACAGCCGGAACGGCACCACGGTGAACGGGAAGCCGATCAAGTTCATGCGGCTGGCCCATCAGGATGTGATCCGACTAGGCCAGACCAACCTGCGATTCCTGCAAATGGATGCCATTGACGGGAACTACATCAAGAAGCTGAACCTCCAGGCAGTTCAATCCCTGGCGCTGGCCGTGGAAGCCAAGGATCCCTACACCAAGGGCCATTCCGAGCGTGTCGCCGAAGTGTCCGAGCATCTGGCCGCGATGATGGGTCTTTCCCATGCCCATGTTGAGCGGGTCCGAATCGCGGGAATCCTCCATGACATCGGTAAGATCGGCGTGCCGGAGGCCGTACTCCAGAAAAAGACAAAGCTTGAACCGGCCGAATTCGAACTGATCAAGAAACATCCGGTGGAGGGGCAGAATATCCTGCGACCCCTGAATTTTCTCACCGATATCCTCCCTGCTGTTTGCCATCATCACGAGCGGTTCGATGGACAAGGCTATCCCGCCGGCCTGAGTGGTGAAGCCATCCCCTTCTGGGCGAGGATCATTCAAGTAGCCGACACCTATGATGCCATGACGTCCAATCGGCCCTACCGTGAAGCCTTCTCGAAGGCCCAAGCCATCGCTGAAATCAGTCGCTGCTCCGGCTCCCAGTTCGATCCCGCCGTGGCCCGCACCATGGTCGAAATCCTGGAAAACGAGAAATAAGCGGGAAGCTGGACGCCTACATCAGCGACACCGCATCAACGTCAATCGTCACGTTGACCCCGGTTGGCCAGCGGAATTCCCGTACCGCCACCCGTAAGGGGCCGGTCATGGCCTTTGCCGTCGGAGCCCGGAGGATGATCTGATGCCGGAACTGTCCCTTGGCCTTCTCCAAAGGGGCTGGCGCAGGACCTGTTACCACGACTTGGGGCGTCAAAAGGGGGGCCAAACGCCTGGCGAATTCGTCAGCCGACCGAAGCACCTTGGCCTGATCCGCCCCCCTCATGCCGACACAAACCAAGTGGCCGAAGGGTGGATACCCAAGTTCCCGTCTGAATTCATTCTCCTGATCGCAAAATCCATCATAATCCAGGCGACGGGCCGCCTGAATGGCTTGATGAAAGGGGGAAAAGGTCTGGACAATCACTTCCCCGGGGATTTCCCCGCGCCCGGCACGCCCCGCCACCTGGGTCAGAAGTTGAAAAGTGCGCTCGCCTGCCCGGAAATCAGGCATATGCAGGCTTAAGTCGGCATTAAGGACTCCAATCAAGGTGACATTGGGGAAATCAAGGCCTTTTGCAATCATCTGGGTCCCCACCAGGATGTCGATTTTTCCGGTCTTGAATTCCCCAAGAATGCGGCGATGGGAATCCTTGCCCTGCGTGGCATCCGCGTCCATTCGAACCACCCTTGCGCCGGGGAAAATTTTCGCCACAGCCACCTCGACCCGCTGGGTTCCGATCCCTGAAAATTTAAACGCCGGATCCTGGCAACCCGGACACCGCTCGGGAACCCGCTTGGAAAGCCCGCAAATATGACATTTAAGGGTCTCGTCCTGCCGATGGTAGGTAAACGCCACACTACAATCATTACATTGGGCCACGGCACCGCATTTCGGGCACACCAGCGAGGAGGCAAATCCCCGCCGGTTGAGGAAAAGAATCACCTGCTCGGCCTTGCCCAGGCGTTTTTTGACAGCCTCGACGAGATCCCTTGAGAAAATCGAGACTTTACCCGTACGTTCAGCCTCGATCCGCATATCCACAATCCGCATGTGCGGCATGGCCCGGTGATCCACCCGGTGGACCATCTCGACCAGCCGGTATTTGCCGATTTTCGCATTTCGGAACGATTCCAGCGCGGGAGTGGCCGACCCGAGAACCACGGCACAGCCTTCCATATGTCCCCGCATCACCGCCACATCGCGGGCGTGGTAGCGGGGAGCTTCCTCCTGCTTGTAGGTGTGCTCGTGTTCCTCATCCACCACAATCAGGCCCAGATTCCTGACCGGGGCAAAGACAGCCGAACGGGCGCCAATGACGATCCGCGCCTGTCCTTCCCGGATCCGGTGCCACTCATCATGGCGCTCGCCATCGGAAAGATGGCTGTGAAGAACGGCGATGATATCGCCAAACCGGCCGCGGAACCGCTCGATAGTCTGGGGGGTCAGGGCGATTTCAGGAACAAGCACAATCGCTCCAAGCCCTTTCCCAAGGGCATGCGAAATCGCCTGGAGATAAACCTCGGTCTTCCCGCTGCCGGT
>JAABPW010000373.1 GCA_011391785.1 Verrucomicrobiota bacterium | reverse complement strand
GTTCCCCTCAAATGCATCGTAGTGGGGTTGCAGGGGGATATTTTAAAAGAGGAGTGGGTGTAACATGGAAGACTATAAAGGGATCGCCATAGAGTTGGCCACGGGAGTGGATTATTCGGCGGGGGCGGTGGTCAGCAAGACCATTCTGGACAAGAAAACCGGAACCCTGACGTTGTTTGCCTTCGATAAGGGGCAGGGGCTGAGTGAGCACACTGCCCCGTATGATGCTACGGTGCAGGTTGTGGATGGGATAGCGGAATTGACGGTTGGGGGGGAACCATATGTGGTCAAGGCGGGCCAGCTTTTCATCATGCCAGCCAATGTTCCCCATTCCCTGCGGGCCGTTGAACGGTTCAAAATGCTCCTCATCATGATCCGGTAAAAGCGCAGGCTTGTATTGGGATGGGGGATGGCGTACTGTATCGAAACATATGGTACGTCGTTTAATTGAAAAGATAAGTCGTCAAATCAAGCGTCTGGGCTCACGGTCTTCGGTTGAAAAACAGAAGAAGGCAGAAGTTGCGGCAGGATCGGTGCCGGTTTCCAAGTCTGTGCGTCCGGCGCCGGCGCGAACACCGCCCCATCAATCCAGGCCGGCTCAGCCCCCGGCGAAACCCCACCGTCCCGCTCCTGTGGCGGTGCGTGAGGAGCCTGTCCGGAAGCCAGTCCGGAAATGGGAGTTGGCGGATTACGACATTCCCGTGGTGGAGGGGAAGGTTCGCTTCCATGACCTGGAGATGCCGGAGCAGATCATGCACGCCGTGGATGATCTCGGGTTCAAGTATTGCACCAATATCCAGGCGTTAGCCATTCCGCCGTCATTGCAAGGCCGGGATGTGACCGGGAAGGCCCAGACGGGTACCGGCAAGACAGCCGCTTTCCTGATTGCCATTTTCACGCATTTCCTGAGGACACCGCGGAAGCGTCCGACAAAGGTCGGCGCACCCCGGGCCTTGATCATTGCGCCTACCCGCGAGCTGGTGATCCAGATCGAGAAGGATGCCCGCGATATTGGCAAGTATTGTGGCTTCAGCATCCTGGGGATCTACGGGGGCATGGATTACGACAAGCAGCAGCGCCAGCTTCAGGAGGTGAGTCCTGAGATCATGGTGGCGACTCCGGGCCGGCTGTTGGATTTTCGCCGGGGCGGCACACTTGACCTGCGCCATGTCGAGGTCCTGGTCATTGACGAGGCTGACCGGATGCTGGACATGGGCTTCATCCCTGACGTCCGCACGATTGTTTATGCCACGCCTCCCAAGGAGAACCGGCAGACCCTGATGTTCAGCGCAACGCTGACCGAGGATATCCTGCGCCTTGCCTCCAAGTGGACGAACGAACCCGTCCAGATCGAGATCGAGCCCGAGAAGGTGACGGTCGACAACATCAAGCAGGTGGTGTTCACCGTGCCGTCCGACAAGAAGTTCGCCCTGTTCTACAATCTCCTTCAGCGTGATAACCCGGAGCGGTTGCTGATGTTCTGCAACCGGCGTGACGAAACCGAGCGGGTGCTGGGGTATATGGAGCGGTGCGGCATCAAGGCCGAGATGCTGTCCGGCGCGGTCCCGCAGAAGAAGCGGCTCCAGGTCCTGGAAGCGTTCCGGGCGGGGAAGATCCGGGTGCTGGTAGCCACGGATGTCGCGGGACGCGGGTTGCATGTCAACGATATCACGCATGTGATCAATTACGATATTCCGCTGGATGCGGAGGATTATGTCCACCGCATTGGCCGGACCGGCCGGGCGGGAAAAAACGGAACGGCCTATACGTTCGCCTGCGAAAACGAGGCGTTTTCAATGCCGGAAATCGAAAAGTATATCGGGCGTCCGCTGGACTACGAGAATCCCGAGCCGGCTCTTCTGGTTTTGCCTCCGGGAATCGGCACCATGCACAAGACGCCCCACCGGCAAGCCTATCACGGGCCGCAGCGCGGTGGCTTTAGTCGCGGCGGGCGACGCCCCCCGCCCAGACGGTAACGCGCCGGGTGTCCTATCTATAACTATTCTTGACAAATATTTAATTTATCTAAACTATTAGCTCAATTTAGCTAATAGGTGGATAATGAAGTATTTAATGGCGTTCTGGGTGGTTTTCGCTGGATTCCAAGGAATAGCCCGGGCCCAGCTCCGGGCCGGGGATGTGGCGGTGATCGCCTATAGCACCGAAGGGACGGATTCCTTCGCCTGGGTTGGTTTCCGGGACCTGCCTGAAAATACGGTGATCCACTTCACGTCGTCCTCGGTCAGCAACGGGTGGTTTCGATGGGGGGATCATCTGGGGCGGTCGGTCGGTCCCGGCCCCCTGACCTGGACGGCGACAAACCTGGTCAAGGCGGGGACGGTTGTATCCTGGGTCTCGGGAACACCGAAGTGCTGGTCGGTCGGCGCCATTTCGGGCGGGGTTCCTGCATTGAGTTTTTCCGGTGACCAGATATTTGCCTATACGGGTACGATTGTGTCGAACGCCGCGGGCACGGCGCCCTGGAGCGGGGATGCGCGGCAGGCCACGCTCCTGTTCGGCTTGAATTTCGCCAACGGCGGGTGGGACAATGTAACGGGGGGTGGCGGAACAAGCTACATCCCTGCGGGATTGAGTACCAACAACGCAACGGCGGTCCATGCCGGGGTTTACCGCAATGCCTGGTATTCAGGCCCTCTTGCGGGGAGCGCCTCTGAAATCAGGGCGGCGCTGGCCTGTCCTGGCAATTGGACCGACACCACGAATGCCGTTATCCCCTCATTCTGGCCTAGTGGATTCAGTATCCGGCCTCCGGACGGCATGATGATCCGGGTGGAATGAGGGATGGGGATTTATACCCCGATTCGTCGGCAGGAGTCATGGATCGGGCAACCGGGGCAATGCGGGTGGCGGGGGAGGCAGAGGGTCTGGCCGAAGGCCACCAGATTGCGGTTCCATGTTTTCCAGTATTTCCGCGGCAGGATTTTCCTCAGGACCTGCTCGGTTTCGGCTGGTGTCCTTGTTTTCAGGAGCCCGAGCCGGTTGCTGATGCGGTGAACGTGGACATCCACGCAGATGCCCGGCTTATCGAAAGCCTCGGTCACGACGAGGTTGGCTGTTTTCCTGCCGACTCCGGGCAGATTCACCAATTCCTCGACGGTTGAGGGAATGGAGCCGTCATAGAGGCGGTTCACCGCTTCCGGAAGTTTTTTCAACATACGGGCCTTGGTGCGATAGAACCCCACGGGAAATATCAACGTCTCAAGCTTCTTGAGCGGGATTGAGTCAAGTTCGTCCAGGGAGTGGACTACCTTGAACAACCGTTCCACGGCGGCTGTGGTCGTCTGGTCCTTGGTCCGGGCGCTGAGGATGGTGGCGACCAGCACATGGAAGGGGGCGAACGAGCGCACTTCCATGAACCGTACCACCGGGCTTTGGGTTTCCCTGAAGTACCGGGTCAACCGGCGGTGGAGGCTGGACAAGGCGCCCGGGGTCATTCTTCGAGGCTGGTGAGGCCTTCCCGGATGGCGTATTTTGTCAGGGTCGCGACATTATGGGCGCCTACCTTGTTCATGAGATGCTGCCGGTGGGTTTCAACCGTTTTGACGCTGATAACCATCACTGCGGCGATATCCTTTGAGCTTTTTCCCTCGGCGATCATCTGCAGGATTTCCTTTTCCCTTGGGCTGAGCTCGATCCGATGGTGCGTCTTGATCTTGGGATTGGAGCGGTGGGCGAATTCCTCCAGCACGTTTCCTGCAATGCGGGGGCTGATAAACAGGCCACCCGCCATGATGGTCCGGATCGCATTGGCCAGTTCGGGGAAGGCGCTGTCCTTGAGCATATATCCTGCCGCCCCGGCTTCGAGCATTTCAGTCACGAAATGGTGGTCGGAATGCATGGAAAGCGCCAGAATCTTGATTTTCGGGAATTCCGTGGAGATTCGCTTTGCGGCAGCGATTCCGTTGAGCTCGGGCATGGCAATGTCGATAACCATGATGTCCGGCTTCTTTTCCTTTGCCAGCTTAATGGCCTCCAAGCCGTTGACGCCCTCACCCACAACCATCATATCGGATTGTTTTTCCAAAAGGGATCTCAAGCCTTCCCTGATAATTTGGTGATCGTCGCATAACGCAATATGAATGGTCATGGCAAATGCTCCTCGTTGTGGGCAAAGAATGCGACCAGAACGGCTTCGTGTCAATTAGGAAGTGGGCAAAATTCGGGATTATGACCCGTTTTTGTCTTGATTCGCGGGCCGGAGACCACGATACTTCGCCGGAATTATTTTAAACACGTATTATTGACGGGAGCGGGCTATGGCGCAGGAACTGGCATTTGCATTAATCAACCCTTACACGATTTCGAAATCCCGCACCGGTGGAGTGATCGGCCGGTTGATGAGCCGTACCGGCCTGGAGCTGGTGGCGGCGCGGATGTTCGGACCCAGTCCGGAACTGGCCACCCGCTATGCGGATTCCCTGCTTAACAGTAATCAGATGGAGCCTGAATTTTCCCGGCTCCTGAGCGGGTATGTTCGGAAATCCTATTCGCCGGACGAGGCCACCGGTCTCCGCCGCCGCGTGATTCTCCTGTTGTTCGAGGGCGAAAATGCCATCCAGAAAGTCCGCGAGGCCACCGGTCATCTCCGGTCCGGCTGGGTCGGTGGCGAAACCATCCGGGATACCTATGGCGATTTCGTCGAGGATGGGGATGGCAAGGTGACTTATTTCGAGCCGGCTGTGCTGGTGGCGCCATCGGTCGAGCGGGCGGCCTCCGTGCTCCGCTTGTGGACCGAATACACTGATTCGGATGGCGGTATTGTGGATCATGGGGTTGATGTGCCCGAAACGGAAGGGGTGCAGAGCACCCTGGTGTTGATCAAGCCGGATAATTTCCGGTTCCCGAGTGTCCGGCCCGGCCACATCATCGACCTCCTGTCCCGGTCCGGCCTGCGGATCGTGGGAACCCGCAAGATTTCCATGACGGTGGCCCAGGCGGAGGATTTCTACGGGCCGGTGCGCCCGATCCTGCACGAAAAATTCAAGGGGATCGCCGCGCAGCGGGCGGGCGAAATCCTCGAGAAGTCCATGGGGATCGACATTCCCGAGGATGCCAAGGCGATTATCGGCGACCATCTCGGCCCGATTGTCGGCGAACACCAGTTCGAGGAAATCGTGAAGTTCATGACCGGACACCGTCCCTCCGAGGTGGCCGAGGCCGACAAGGCGAAGACCGGTTCCGAGAATTGCCTGGCGTTGATCTACAAGGGGATGAGCGCGGTCGAGAAGATCCGCTACCTGCTGGGCCCGACGGATCCGGCCAAGGCGCAGCCCGGCTCGGTCCGCCGTGAGTATGGCAGCGACATCATGGTGAATGCGGCGCACGCTTCCGATTCGCCCGAGAACGCCGCGCGGGAAATGAAAATTGTGGATGTCCAGAAGGATACAATCAGGCAGTGGGTGGAGAAATATTATGGAACTTAATGAGCGGGTTGCGGCGATTACACCGTCCTTGACGATGGCGATTGATGCGAAGGCCAAGGCGATGGTGGCGGCAGGTGAGAAGGTGTGCGGGTTCGGGGCGGGGGAGCCTGACTTCGACACTCCCGATCATATCAAGGAGGCAGCGGCCAAGGCCTTGCGGGAAGGCAAGACCAAATATGCCCCGAACGACGGGATCCTGGAGCTGAGGGCGGCGATTGCCGACAAGCTGGCCTCGGAAAACAAGCTTTCCTACAAGCTGGAACAGATCCTCGTCAGTAACGGCGCCAAGCATTCCCTGTTCAATATCTTCATGGCGCTCTGCCGCGAAGGGGACGAGGTCATCATTCCCGCGCCGTATTGGCTCAGTTATCCTGAGATGGTGCGCGTGGCGGGCGGCAAGCCGGTGTTTGTGCGCGGTTCGGAGGCGCATGAGCTCAAGGTCACCGCTTCCCAGGTGGAGGCGGTAATCACCCCGCGCAGCAAGGCCCTGATCCTGAACAGTCCCTCGAACCCCACCGGCATGGTCTATACGCGGGATGAACTCAGGGCGCTGGCTGAAGTGGCGGTCAAGCACAACCTCTTCATCATCTCCGACGAGATCTACGAGCGCATGGTGTATGACAAGGTCGAGGCGGTCAGCGTGGGGTCGCTCTCCCCTGAAATCTTTAAGCGGACCATCACGGTGAACGGGTTCAGCAAGCCGTATGCCATGACGGGGTGGCGGTTGGGTTACTTTGCCGGACCGATTGAAATCGTCAAGGCGGCCTCGGCGTTCCAGAGCCACAGCACCTCGGCGCCCAACACCTTTGCCCAGTATGGCGCCGTGGCGGCGCTCACGGGACCGCAGGACTGTGTAACCAGGATGGTTGAGGCGTTTGATGGTCGGCACCGCTATCTCTGCAAGCGGCTGGCCGAAATGAAAGGGATCACCTGCGCCAAGCCTGAGGGGGCGTTTTACGTGTTCCCCAACATTGCGTCCTTCGGTCTGGGTTCCATCGAGTTTGCCGGCAAGCTGCTGGAGAAGGAAAAGATGGCTGTTGTTCCCGGGGCACCGTTTGGTGCCGATGAGAATATCCGGCTTTCCTATGCCTGTAGCATGGCGAACATCGAGGAGGGCATGACCCGCCTCGAACGGTTTACCAGGACGCTGTAAAAAGCAGCTTTGCCTCGCGCCATTTCCTGACGGAGTTGACTAGCCATATCCTGTCGAAGCGGGGAAGCTCCTCCACTCGGAGCACCGCTTCGCGGATTTCTCCCCTGGCCAGAAGTTCCGCCCGGAAAGTGCCCGGCAGCAGTCCGCTGGACAGGGGCGGGGTCAACCGTTCACCATTCTTTTCCACTACCACATTGGCGATGGTGGATTCCGTGAGTTCACCCGCCGTATTCCAAAGCAGGACATCATCACAGTCAGGGGCGCTTGCCTTCGCCTGCTCGTAAACCGTCCGGAAGGTGGTCTTGTGATACAGGAACCGGTCGTTTGAGTTCACCGGACCGGTGGCCAGTCTGACACGGGCAGGGCGTGATAGATCCGCCGGGTCAACCGGTTTGGATTCAATCGAAATGGTTCCTGATTTTGTTATGATTATACGCATTATCAAGCTGTTTTTGATGGCTGAGGCGTTCTGGCTGACGGAGGGCCGGGTTAGTGCTGCCCCCACCGCTTCGAGTGACAGGGGGATGCCGAAATACTCCGCCGAGTCGGCCAACCTTTTCAGGTGCCGTTCGAGCAGGAAATAGCCCTCGTCCGGTGTCCATAGCATGGTTTCCAGAAGGTGGAAAGCGGGCGGCGTCTCTGTCAGCACCCGCGCCTTCAGCCAGCACTCCTCATATTCGTCCCCGCTTTCAGAGTCCCAGACGATTCCCCCGCCCACGCCGTATTCCGCCCTGCCGGTACGTTGATCCAGGAGCATCGTGCGGATGGCAACATTGAACCGGGCGCGCCGGCCCGGTGCCAGCATGCCGATGGTTCCGGTATAGATCCGGCGCGGTGTGGTTTCCGTGCTTGCGATGATCTCCATCGTCCGGGGTTTGGGTGCCCCGGTGATCGAGGCGCAGGGGAACAGGGCGGTCATGATGTCGGACAGGGAGGCCGGGGTTTGAGCGGTGACGGCGGAGACCATCTGCCAGACCGTGGGATAGCGTTGCACCTCGAACAGGGGCCCGGGAACCACGCTACCCGGCACGGCCACCCGTCCCAGGTCGTTCCGGACCATGTCCACGATCATGACGTTCTCGGCCCTGTTTTTAGCGGAATCATGCAGGGTTGAGGCTTGAAGTCGGTCTTCCTCCAGCGACCGCCCCCGTTGCGCGGTTCCCTTCATGGGGTGGCATTCCAGGCGATCCCCATCGAGCTTGAAGAATAATTCCGGCGAGGCTGAGGCAATGACAAAGGGATCCGCCTGGATGAAGGCCGAATGAGCCGCCCCCTGGGCCGCAACCAGGTTGAGGAATACAGACCAGGGGGAAATCCCTGACGACCGGGTGAGCCGGAAGGTGTAGTTGACCTGATAGGTATCGCCCTCGAACAGGTATTGCCTGAGCTTTGCCAGCGCCTGAACATAGTCCTCCCGGCTAATGGAGGGGAGCCAGGGGGCGGCAGGCTCGTCGGTGCCCCGGGAAGAGAGAAAAAAGGATTCAGGAAGCGACTCAAGCTCTCGCGGCTGGTTGTACAACCCGAACCACAGGAGCGGAAATCCGGACGGGTCCGGTTTCACCTTCAAGGCGGGATCGAACGCGGGTGCGGCCTCATATCCCAGGAATCCGGCGGCGTAAAGTCCCTCCCGGTTGACCTGGTCCTCGATCTCCCGGAGGGCGGGCAGAACCTCGCCCGGGGCATGGGCCGACAGGATCCGGACCGGGTTCTCGAAAACCAGCCAGCGCCCCCTGTCCAGGTCATGGATGACAACGGAATGAAGTGACATGCGGGCGAGTCTGCCACGTTTCAAAAGAGGTGTCATGGGGAAATGAAACGTCTTGATTGGCGTGGCGTGGGCGGGTACCTTATGCGGCTGATTGTTTCAGCGCGAATGTCTGGTTCCCCTTAGACCGGGAACCGGGGACGGTTGGGGGCCATGCGGCGGAAACCGGCAAAATCCCGCCAGGGCCGGAAGGCAGCAACGGTATGCCATGTTTCCGGGCGCCGTGGTTTTTCTGACCTAACCGGTGCCCGGTTTAGCGGGAAGCGACATTGGCGCCGTGAGCACCAAAGAGGGAGTTATCATGGCCTACGAAGTATTGGCGAGAAAATGGCGTCCGCAGCAATTTGCCGACGTGGTGGGGCAGGATCATGTCACCCAGACGCTCCAGAATGCCATCAAGGCCAGCCGGATCGCCCATGCCTATCTTTTCGTCGGGCCGCGGGGCACGGGCAAAACCTCCATGGCGCGCCTTTTCGCCAAGGCCCTGAACTGCAAGACCGGTCCCACAACCACCCCCTGCGACCAGTGTGATTCGTGCCGGGAAATCACCGCCGGCACCTCGATGGATGTGCAGGAAATCGACGGCGCCTCGAACAACGGGGTCGAGCAGGTCCGCGAGCTGCGCGATAACGTCAAATTCGCGCCTGCCCACGGCAAATACAAGATCTACATCATTGACGAAGTCCACATGTTGTCGGCGGGGGCCTTTAATGCCCTGTTGAAGACCCTGGAGGAGCCCCCCGCGCATGTGAAGTTTTTCTTTGCGACCACCGAGGCGCACAAGGTGCTGGCGACCATCGTGTCGCGGTGCCAACGGTTCGATCTTCGCAGGATCCCGACGGCCCTGATCATTGAACGCCTCAACCTGATCGCCCGCGAGGAGAAGATCACGCTGGATGCGGATGCCGCGCTGGCCATTGCACGCGGCGCCGAAGGCGGGCTCCGCGACGCCGAGTCGGCCCTGGATCAGCTGATCGCCTTCCGGGGGAACAAGATTGCCGAGGCGGATGTGCTGGCGGTTTTCGGGCTGGTTTCACGCCAGAACCTCGAGCAGTTGTCCACCGCGATCCTCAAGGGGGAGGTTTCGGAGATTATCCGGATCATTGCCGAACTGGATTCCGCCGGGAAGGATATGCAGCGGCTGGTGCTGGAGCTGCTGGATCATTTCAGGATGCTGTTGATCACGCTGTGTGCCCCGGATTCCGCCACGACTTTGGATGTGATCGCGACCCAGCTCGAAAGCTTGAAGAAGCAGGCTGAACTGGCCACGCCGGACCGCCTGATGCGCATTGCCGAGGTGCTGTCGCAGGCCGAGGACCGGATGCGTTATTCCCTGTCGCGCCGCACCCTGGTGGAGACTTCGCTGATCCGGTGTGCCCGGGCGACCACCGTTTCGGTGGAGGAATTGCTGAAGCGGCTGGAATCCGTGCGCCAGGCCTTTGCCGGCGGTGCCCCGGCCCTGTCGCCCGCGGCTCCGGCGCGGATGGAACCTGCCCGTGAGGCTCCAGCCGCCTACGGGCCGAAGTCTGTTCCGGCTCCGGCCGCCCCGGCGCCGGCTCCCGCCGCGGTGAAACCTGCTCCGTCCCCCGTTGCTGCGAAACCGGTGGCGGCACCGGCACCCAAGGGGGATGAGTTGGCGGCCCTGACGGCGGGCTGGCGCGACCAGATCATTGAACGGGTCCGGCGGATTGTGGCGCTGGCGGGCGGCGTGCTGCTGGATGCGCGGCCGTTGGCCGTGCAGGGCGATCACGTGGTCATCGGGTTTGATCCGGAATTCGCCCGGAGCCTGGAGCGGATGAAGGTGCCCAACTACCACAATGCCCTGAAGACGGTCTTGTCTGCTTTCCTGAAGCGGCCGGTCAATGTGGATTTCAAGCTGATTGAGCCGGGTGGCGACGTCGATATGCCTGCGGACCACACCCTGGAGAAGGCGTCAGGGGCCCGGGCGCCCGGTTCGCCCAAGACGCGGCAGGAATGGCAAAAGGATCCGGTGGTCAGGTCGACCCTGGAATTTTTCAACGGAAGCATTGTGGATGTCCGGGAATAGGAGCACCTCATGAACGTGATGAAACTGATGAAGCAGGCCCAGACGATGCAGAAGGATATGGAACGCATCCAGGCTGAGTTGGCGACGAAGCGTGTTGAATTTTCGAGTGGCGGCGGCATGGTGACGGCGACGGCGACCGGCGATGGCGGGGTCGTGGCCCTCAAGATCGACCCGAAGGTCATCAATCCGGCGGACAAGGAAATGCTGGAGGACCTGGTCCTGGCCGCGGTGGACGGCGCCATCAAGAAGAGCCGCGAAATGGCGTCGGGTGAGATGGCGAAGGTCACGGCGGGGATGGGCATGCCCGGCATGTTCGGCCGGTAACAGGGGCTATGAACGGACTCGAGTATCTGGATCGCATCGCGGCGGTTTTCGCCAAGTTGCCCGGGATCGGCCGGCGTTCGGCTGAACGCATGGCCTACCGGCTGGCATGGGAACCCAATGGCATGATGCGTGAACTCGGCGAGGTCCTGCGGGAAGCGCAGGAGAACGTCCGACTGTGTTCCCGCTGCGGCAGCATCACCACGGTTGCGGAGATGCCCTGCCGGCTCTGCGTCAACCCGGCGCGCGACAACGCGTTGGTCTGCGTGGTCCAGGACCCTTCCGACATCGTGGCCCTCGAGCGGACCGGCGCCTACAAGGGACGTTACCACGCCCTGATGGGCATCATTTCTCCCATGCATGGCGAGGGTCCGGGCGATATCCGGCTGCAGGCCCTGCTCAAGCGGGTCGAGACCGAGGGATTCCAGGAGGTCGTCATGGCCCTGGGTACCGATGTCGAGAGCGAGGCCACCGCCAATTACATTGCTGAACTGCTGAAAAACAAGAACGTGCGCATCACGCGGCTGGCCTCGGGGATTCCCGTCGGCAGCGGGGTCGGCTATTCCGATGCCACCACCCTGTCCCGGGCGCTGAAGAACAGGCAGACCCTATAATT
>JAABPW010000372.1 GCA_011391785.1 Verrucomicrobiota bacterium | reverse complement strand
CCCCAAGGGCGGGTTTCTAAATAATGTTGAGGCGCAGCTTCAGCGGGAACTGAAGCACTGGGATGCCTTGAAACGGGAAAAGAAAAGCAAGGAAGGAACCATCGGAAAATGGTTCCGTTCAAAAAAACCATGACCAACGAAAATACCAATCCCGATCAGGATGCCCGTGGAGTCGAGGGGCTTACCGAGGTGCTACGGTTGCAGGCCGAGGCGCTGTCCCGTATTTCAGAACGAATGTCCGGCGCGCGGGGCGCGTCACAGGAGGCCGGGTCGGCGAAGGCTCCGCCCCCGACGCACCCGGAGGGATCGCATGGCGGCTCTCATCTTCCTGCGCTGTCCCGGGATCCCGCCCTGAATCAGGACTCATTGCCCGTCCTTAACTCCTTCAAGAAATTCCTGGATGATGAGAGGCGGCAGTCAAGGAGGCGCATCCTGTGGATGACGCTGGGGCTCACCGTGGCCTTTTCAGGGGCCCTGGCCGGCATTGTCTGGTTGAATAACGAGAGTGTCGAAGGGGTCAGGAACAACATTATCCGGGAGCAGGTGAAGTCGGAGAAGGCCCGCCAGGCGGCGGCGGCTACTGCAGCAGCTGCAATCAGGCGGGTGGAAGCCCAGGCCGCGCAGGCGACGGCCCAGACCGCCAGCACCATGCGCAAGGACATTACCCGGAACATCCTGTGGGCCCATTCGGTGATCTCCTCCAATGTGAACACGGAATTATCCGACCGGGACGGGGAGGTCGACCGCCTGAAGGAGAAAATCTCGACTCTGGAGGTCGAGAACACGATGCTGACCCGAAAGCTGGATGAGCTGGCGCGGCGCGTGAAATCGGTCGAGGACGACTACCGTGATTTCCTGGAGCGTCCGATTCTGGAGAGCCAGTTGCTTGAACAGGATGTGGAGGATGCGGCGGCGGCTACCAACGTGATAACGGACCTGCCTCCGCAGGCTTCCCCCCTGACCATCAACTCCGGCCATTTTGGACGCCGGGTGCGGTTGCAGGTCCCCAAGGACAAATAAAAAAGCGGGAGAAAGGTTTCCCTCTCTCCCGCTGTGTGTTTCCAGTGGTTGCTTATTCCGCGGCAGGGGCGGCGGCATCCTTCTCCGCCATCGCGGCGCGGCGGCTGAGCTTGACGCGGCCCTTCTCATCGATCCCGACGCACTTGACCCACATCTGGTCGCCAACCTTGCAGACATCCTCGACGTTCCGCACATGGAAGTCGGCCAGCTCGCTGATGTGAACCAGACCGTCACGGCCGGGGAATATCTCGACAAAGCAGCCGAACTTGGTGATGCCGGTGACGACACCATCGTAGATGGCGCCTTCCTCGGGCTCGGCGGTGATCATGTTGATCTCGCGGAGGGCCAGGGTCATGCCTTCCTCCTTGCTGCTGAAGACCTTGACCGTGCCGTCATCGTTAATGTCGATCTGGGCTCCGCTGAGTTCGACAATGCGGCGGATGTTCTTGCCGCCGGGGCCGATCAGCTCGCCGATCTTGTCCACCGGAATGGTCACCACGGTGATGCGGGGCGCGTAGGGGGAGAGCTCCTCGCGGGGTTTCGCGATGACGCTTTCCATGTAGTCGAGGATCTTCATGCGCGCGGCGCGGCATTTTTCGAAGGCTTCCTCAACGATGTTCCACTCCAGCCCGCGGATCTTGAGGTCCAGCTGGAAGCCGGTGATACCCTGGCGGGTGCCGCCGACCTTGAAGTCCATGTCGCCGCAATGATCTTCGTCGCCAAGGATGTCCACGACGGTCTTGGCCTTGCCGGGGGCTGTGAACAGCCCGCAGGAAATGCCCGCCACAGGGCGGATGATCGGGACGCCCGCATCCATCAGGGCGAGCGTGCCGACGCAGATGCTGGCCATGGAGCTGGAACCGTTCGAGCCCATGATGTCCGACACCAGCCGCACCGTGTAGGGGTAGTCTTTCGGCAGGACTTCCGCAAGGGACCGTTCGGCCAGGTTTCCATGACCGATTTCGCGGCGGCCGGGCGACCCGAACCGGCCGGTTTCGCCGACGCTGTAGGGCGGGAAGTTGTAATGCAGCATGAAGGGCTTGCAGGTGGGGCCGCCGGTGATGGCGTCCATGTCCTGCGCGTCGCCGCTGGTGCCGAGGGTGACGGTGCCGAGGGCGTGCGTCTCGCCGCGGCCGAAGAAGGCCGAGCCATGGACGCGGGGCAGCAGGCCGACCTTGGCGCTCAGGGGGCGGACCTCATCCGCGCCACGGCCATCGATACGCTTGCCGTGCTCCAGGACATTGACCCGGACCACTTCGATGGTCAGGGCGTCAAAGGCGGCGCGGAACTGTTCCTTGGTCATGGCGGGGAACTTCTCGGCCATCTTGGCCTTCACGGCCTCCTTGATCTTGCCGACGGCGCTATTGCGCGCCTGCTTGCCGGCGATCAGGAATGCCTGTGCCAGTTCGGCTCCGCCGAAGGCGCGGGCGGCGTCCAGGAACGTGGTATCAGCCGGCGGATCCTTGATGACCTTGTCGCCGAGTCCGGCCTTGCGGCGGAGCTCGAGCTGGGCGTCGCACAGCTTGACGCAAGCCTCGTGAGCGAAGCGCATGGCGGCGATGAGGTCGGCCTCGGACAATTCCTTGGAATCACCCTCGATCATGGTCGGGGTGTTGCGATTACCGGCATAAACGAGGTCGAGATCGCTCTGCTCGCGTTCAAGGACGGTGGGGTTGACCACGAACTTGCCGTTGATCCGGCCCACGCGGACGCCGGCGATCGGGCCGTGGAAGGGCAGTTCGGAAAGCGTCAGGGCTGTGCTGCCGCCCACGATGGCCAGGATGTCGGCGGCGTTCTCGCCATCGGCGGACAACAGGGTGCCGACGATCTGGACGTCATTCCGGTAGCTCTCGGAGAAAAGCGGGCGGATAGGGCGGTCGGTGAACCGGGCGGCCAGGATCTCGTTCTCGGAGGGGCGGCTTTCGCGCTTGAAGAATCCGCCCGGGAACTTGCCGGCGGCGCAGAAGCGCTCGCGGTATTCCACCTGCAGGGGGAAATAGTCGATGCCTTCGCGCGGGGATTCCGAGGCGCAGGCGGTTGCAAGGATGACGGTGTCGCCCAGGCGGACGGTTGTGGCACCGTTGGCCTGGAGGGCGAGCAGCCCGGTTTCAAGAATAATGGTTTTGTTTTCGCCGATGACGACGCTTACGGATACGGGATCTTTCATGGTACTTCCTTAAAATAGAGGATGCCAACAGACAGGAGTATTCCTGTTCGTTTCAATTGCAGGGTGGAATCCCGGTGTATAAATCCGGGATCATGATTAACGGCGCAGTTTCAGACGCTTGATAAGGGCCTGATAACCAGCCTCGTCCTGGGACTTGGTGTAGTTAAGAAGGCGACGACGTGCGCTCACCATTTTCAAGAGGCCATAGCGGGAGCTGTGATCCTTCTTGTGAATCTTGAGGTGCTCGGTGAGCTCCTCGATGCGGCGCGTCAACAAGGCAACCTGAACCTCGGAGGAACCGGTGTCCTTGGCGTGTCTCTGAAACTCTTTCTGAACGGTGGTCTTAGCTTTGGAATCCATACTGTATCTGAGCCCTATTCCCTTTCTTCTCTCGTTACTTTTTCACTTATTTGTTGGCGGCACTATAGTGTCTGGGTGCCACTTTTGTAAAGTCCTGATCCATAAATTCTTCATGGGGCGGCTGGCCAGGGATTGCCTGGCCGCCGTCACATCCCGCGCAATCTGGCGGGAGAGGGCCGCCAGATCCTTGAACCGCCTCTCGGCCCGGAGCTGGCGCATGAAAAACACCTCGATCCGGCGCCGGTAGAGGGTTTTTCGCATATCCAGGAGGTGAAGCTCGAGCAGCGGGGCTACGCAAGGCTCCACGGTGGGGTGATAGCCGTAACTGACCACTCCGGGATAGGCGTGGCGGCCGACAATCGCCTGAACCGCATAGATACCCGTTGGAGGGGTGGCCTCGTTGCCGCAATCGAGATTGGCCGTCGGGAAGCCCAGGGTCCGCCCGATCCGTTTTCCCGGGACAACGGTTCCAAGCATGCTGAAAGGGCGTCCCAGGAGGGTAGAGGCTCCCGCCAGGTCGCCGCGGGTGATGGTTTCGCGGATCCGGGTGCTGGAAACAGGCGCCCCCCCCTTGCGTACGGCGGAGACGTGGTGTACGGAGATTCCGCGGGGACGGGCCCAGGCCTCCATCATGGTCCGGTCGCCCTGGCCCTTGTGCCCGAAACGCCAGTCGTGACCCATGAATATTGAGTGGAGGGTGGGGAGGCCGCGTTCCAGCAGCGTGAGGAATTCGGCGGCGGTGGTGGAGGCGAAATGATGCGAGAAGGGGATCAGGAGGCATCCATCCACCCCGAATTGCTTCAATAACTGAAGCTTATGCCTGGTATCGGTGAGGAGTCGGGGGGCGGAGCCGGGCGAAATCACCTTCAAGGGGTGTGGGTCGAACGTCATGGCCCACGCCTCACCTCCGATCCGGCGGGCCTGCTGGAGCGTCCGGCGCAGGACGGCCTGATGACCGAGGTGTGCGCCGTCGAAAAAACCGACCGCGAGGCAGATGGGCCGCTTGCTGCGACGGAGGCCTGACATCTGGCGAACGACTTTCATTTCAAATGACTTTCCTGGCCCCCGGCTCCCTTCAGGCCTCGCCCGGCTGAAGCGCCAGGGTATGGAGGGGGAGAACCACATTGATGAGATCCCGCTGTTCCATGGCCAGCAACGCATCCAGCGTTACCGCGTTCTTGAGGGTATACCCAGCCGATTCCGTGCGGCGGAGCTGTGACAGGTGTGCGCCAACGCCCAGGGCCGCTCCGATATCGTGGCAAATGGTCCGGACATAGGTTCCCTTGCTGCAGCGCAGGACAAAGGTACCGGAGGGCGGGGTATAATCCAGGAGCCGGAACTCGTAGATGTGGACGAAACGTTGCTTTCGTTCGATCTCCTCGCCTTTCCGGGCGAGCTTATAGAGGGGGACGCCTTCAATCTTGATGGCGGAAACCATGGGCGGGGTCTGGTACATGTCCCCTTTGAACTTCGCCATGGCGGCCTCAAGCTGGTCACGGGTGATACCGGAGGGGTCCGCCTCGCCGATGACGATTCCCTGACCATCCTGCGAGTCGGTGGTAATGCCCAGCCGGATGGTGCCCTCGTAGGTTTTGTCGGATGACATGAACCGGTTGGAGGCGCGGGTACCGCGGCCGAGGAGGATGACCAGGAGCCCTGTGGCGGCAGGATCGAGCGTTCCGCCATGCCCGACCTTCTTGAGATTGAAATGGCGGCGGATCTTGTAAACGATATCGTGGGACGTAGGGCCGGCGGGCTTGTCCACCAGCAGGATTCCATCAAAAGGGTCGGACCTGATCATGGGGTTTCGGTTTCCTCCGTTGCGCCAGCGTCAGGGGAATCCGGATCGGTTGATTCCGCCGCCGTAGGGAGCTTGGAGAGGATGTCCAGCACCTTGTCCCCGATCTCGATGGAGGAATCGAGCGTGAACTGGAGCTTCGGGGTGTATTTGAGAATGACCACCTTGGCGATTTCAGCCTGGATTTCACCATGCAGGTGCTGGATGCGGGCGAGCATGGCCCGCCTCTCATGTTCGTGGCCCCTTATGGAAACAAGGACGCGGGCGCTCCGCAGGTCGCTGTTGATGATGACGTGGGTCACCGTGAGGGCGGCCAGGTCAAATTGGGACCGGTCGAGCAACCGGTAGAGGATGAGGCCGATCTCGCGGCGGAGAAGTTCGTTGATTCTGGTCAGGCGGTCGGTCTTCATGTTCGGCAAGGCCCGTGTTACAGGGTCTGGGTGATGCGTTCCACTTCGTAGAATTCCAGGATATCGCCCTCGGCATAAGCCGAGAACCCGTCCAGAAGAATGCCGCATTCCTGGCCTTCCTTGACCTCGCCGACATCGCTCTGGAACCGCTTGAGGGAGCCGATTTTGCCCTCGAAAAGGACGCTTCCGGCCCGCTTGACGCGACCCTTGAGGCGGGACGTGATGCGTCCATCCGTGCACAGGCAGCCGGCGATGATGCCGGTTTTCGAGATGTTGAACACCTGCTTGACGGTGGCGTGGGAGATGACCTTTTCGCGGAGGATGGGGCTCAGCAGTCCGGCCATGGCCTCGCGGACCTGGTCGATTAACTCGTAAATGATGCTGTGCAGGCGGATTTCAACGCCTTCCTTCTTGGCCAGCTTGCTGGCGCTTTCATCGATGGAGACATGGAACCCGAGCACGATGGCATCCGAGGCACTGGCCAGCAGGATGTCGTTGGCTGAGATGTTGCCCACGCCGCTCATGAGGATGTTGAGGGAGACCTTGTCGCTGTTGATTTGCTTCAGCGAGTGGTCTATGGCCTCCAGGGAACCCTGGACATCGGTCTTGATCATGAGCTGGAGTTCAACCCTGTCCTTGTTTTCCTTCATCTTCTCGAAGAGGGTGGCCAGGGAGGCGCGCTTGGGCGCCGTGAGCTGGGTCAGCTTGTTCTCGGCCTTGCGGGCCTCGGCGGCATCGCGTGCTTCCCGTTCGCTCTTGAGGATCTCAAAGGGGGCGCCGGCATCGGGCACGCCGGAGAGGCCGAGGCATTTGACAGGGGTCGAGGGGCCGGCCGACTTGATTTTTTCGCCGTGGTCATTGATCAGGGCGCGGACCTTTCCGTAGTGGGGGCCGCAGAGGATGACGTCGCCGACGTTGAGTGTGCCGTTCGAGACCAGAAGGTGGGCGGTCGGTCCCATACCGGACTCGAGCTGGGCCTCGATGACAAAGCCGCGGGCCGAGTCATTGGGGGTGGCCTTCAGTTCCATGACCTCGGCCTGGAGCAGGATCATCTCAAGCAGTTCGGGCACGCCGGCGCCGGTGAGGGCGCTGACGCCGCAGCAGATTGTTTTACCGCCCCATTCCTCGGGCGTCATGTCCATGGCCTGGAGTTGCTTCTTGGCCTTGTCGGGGTTGGCCGTCGGGAGGTCCATCTTGTTGATGGCCACAATGATCGGGACGTTGGCGGCCTGGGCGTGCTTGATGGCCTCCTGGGTCTGGGGCATCATGCCGTCCTGGGCATCCACCACGATAATGGCGATATCCGTCATGTTGGCGCCACGGGCGCGCATGGCGGTGAAGGCCGCATGACCGGGCGTGTCGAGGAACGTGATGCTTTTCTCGCCGACCTTGACGGTCGAGGCACCGATGTGCTGGGTGATGCCGCCGGCTTCGCCCTTGGCCACGGAGGTGTTCCGGATGCGGTCGAGCAGGGAGGTCTTGCCATGGTCGACATGGCCGAGGACGGTGACGACGGGAGGACGAAGTTCTTCCTTTTTCGCCTTTTCCTTGTCCTCTTCCTGTTTCGGGGTTTCTTTTTTCGGAAGGGGCTTGTGCTCGACCTTTTTCTCGCGCTCGATGGTGTAGCCGTGCTTTTCGGCGATTCGGGCCGCATCCTTGATCTCAATTTGCTCGCCAATCGAGGCGAGCACGTTGAGCCGCATCAGTTCGGCGATCAGCTGGTTGGGGCGCACGCCCAGCAGACCGGCCAGATCACGGACGACAATGGGGCCCTTGAGAATGATGACTTTTTTTCCGTCCGATGCCGGTTCAGCCGCCGGCGGGGGAGCTTGAACTTTCGGCGCAGGGGCCGGCACGGGCGCGGGAGCCTGAACCGGAGCGGGGGCGGGCGCTTTAACCGCAACAGGAGCTTGAACCGGTGCTGGCGGGGCGGGAGTCTTTTCAGCCACCTTAGGTGCGGCGGGCATGGGAGCCGGGGCCGGGGCGGCAGGAACGGTTTTTTTGGCGGAAGCCTTGATCCGGGCTATCGCATTGTCGTCCAAGGTGCTCATGTGATTCTTCGCGGGAATTCCCATGGCAACCAACTGGTCCAACAGGTCTTTACTGTTGAGCCCCAACTCTTTAGCTATCTCATGAACTCTCATAGGATGGATTAAGTCGTCTCCTGTACGGGCGGCTGCGCGGCTGCTGCCGCCTCATAAATGGTCTTGGAGGTTGCGCTGTCAAATTCCCCGGAGGCCTCGAGATCGGCCACTTCGGCCGCCAGGATGCCCTCGATGTTCAGGAAGCCTGCCTGTACCAGTTTCTCGGCGTTGGCGCGACCAATGCCCGGGATGGCGGCCAGAACATCAATTGCCTTGGCGACTTTCTCTTCAAAGGTGACGTTGCCTTCGTCCTTCTGCACATCAATTTTCCAGCCGATGAGTTTTGAGCTCAGCCGGACATTCTGGCCGCGCTTGCCAATGGCGAGCGACAGCTGGTCGGCCTCGGTGGTCACATGAACCACGCGGGTCTTGTCGGGGTCGATCTCGACCTTGGCAAGTTTGGCGGGGGAAAGGGAGTTGGTGACGTAGGTTTTGATGTCGTCGCTCCAGCGGACGATATCGATCTTTTCGCCTGAAAGTTCGCGGACGATGTTTTTGACGCGAACACCCCGCATCCCGACGCAGGCGCCAACGGGATCGACCTTTGGGTCGTGTGAAATAACGGCGATTTTCGAGCGATAGCCGGCTTCCCGGGCAATTCCCTTGATTTCGACCGTTTTATCGCCGATTTCGGCGACTTCCAGTTCGAACAGGCGGCGGACAAAGTCAGGATGGCTCCGCGACAGCATGATGCTGGGGCCGGAGGGATTGTCCTGGACGGAGAGCACAATGGCGCGGATCTGGTCCCCGACCTGGTAGATTTCGGTTGAAATCCGCTCCTTGGCGCCCAGGATGGCTTCCGCCCGGCCCAGATCGACGACAATGTCGCTGCGCTCGAAGCGGCGGATGGTGCCGCTGATGATGTCGTTGACGCGGTCCCGGTACTCTTCGTAGACGATATTCCGTTCCGCCTGCCGGATTTTCTGGAGAATGGCCTGCTTGGCGGTCTGGGCGGCGATCCGACCGAAATTCTGGGGGGTAACCTCGATTTCGATGGTGTCGTTCAGCATGACATCCGGCTTGATCTTGCGGGCGTCGTTCACACTGATTTCATCATGGCGGTTAAGTACTTTTTCGACCACGGTGACTGAGGCGAAAGCCTTGATATCACAGGTCTTACGATCCATATGGATCCGGACGCTTTTGGCGGGGCCAACGCTCTTGCGGGACGCCGAAAGGAGCGCGCTTTCGACCGTTTGAAACAGGGTTTCACGGTCGATGCCACGCTCTTTTTCAAGAAAACTCAATATTGCCGACAATTCGCCATTCATAATGCACCTCAACCCAAGCCATTAGGGGCCCCGCCTATACATAAAAGAGTGGGATAGACCCACTCTTTGCAAAAAGCCCCAATTCAACAAGAGTGATGACTATAGGGGGGGTGGGTATGGTGGTCAAGCGTTTTTACAAACAAGTTGGCAATTCAGTCTCCATAGGTTATGTTTGCCGCCTTTTCCTAATAAGCGCCTGTAGCCTAATGGACAAGGCATCTGACTTCGGATCAGAAGATTACAGGTTCGACTCCTGTCAGGCGCGCCATATCAAATTACGCGAGAGCAACTTAAGACGATTCTGTCATGCTCTGTTTGGTGGAGGCCGTTTATTCAGGCGCCTATATCGGGTGGCGGTGGATCCGGTGAATCGCCTGAATACATCGGAGAAATACTGGCTGCTGGAGAATCCGCATTCGAGCGCGATGTCGGTCACGGAGTGTTCCGTGGTGATAAGCAGCTCCCTGGCCCGGGCCGTCCGGATGCGGTTCAGGAGCTGGGTGGGGGTGTCGCCGGTCTGCTTGCGCAATAGCGCGGTGAACTGGGTCCGCTTCAGGCCGATGAGGCCCGCCATCCGTTCAAGCGTCCATTCCTCGGCAAGACGCCCATGAAGCCCGGCGATCAGCTTGTTGATCCGGAAAGTGTCGTTATTCCCGGTTTCCGCCCGCCCCGAGACAATGGCGGCGATTTCGGACAGGAGCAGGGTGCACATGTTCACGACCCGGTGCTCCGACATGTCGCCGGGGTTGTCGAGTTCGGCGCAGAGTTCGGGCAGAAGCGTCCTGACGATCCTGGTTGCCGGCCAGGCCCGCTGTTTCCGGCTGAGCAGGGTGCTCGTGATGAATTTGGAGTGGGCCGGCGACAAGTTAAGTTCCGGCGGGAAGGTCAGCCGGTTGTGTCCCGTGTGGCCAACCCGGATGACGGCGAAATACCATTCGTGGCCGGGCTCGAAGTCGGTGGCGCTCCCGTGCACTTCCCAGGGCATGGTGAAATAGATCGAGTCAGGATGAAGCGTCTCCCGCGTTCCCTCGCATTGCCAGACCAGTTTCCCCTTGGGGAGGTAGACGATTTCCAGGCCGGGATTACGGTGCAACGGCAGGCTCCGCCCGCTTCCATGGCCATATTCATCAATCAGCCTGCCCAGCCTGCCGGCGGGTCGTTTTCCTGACTTTTCAAACGGCACGACGGGCTCACTGACCAAAGCCGGTCCCGTCATCCTGCTGTTCCCGTTGTGGTGTGATGGCCGCATCTAGGCTGGGTACGATACCAGCATCGGGGACGGCAGGAAAGGGGGAAACAATGCCTGATAATAGGTTGCACTCGCTGCGTCTCTCTCTTATTTTACCCAGACTGGTGTTTGAAATTGAAGAAAACGGCGAGCTTGCCGGGAATAGGAATACAACATGTATAAAAATGGACTGTTGTTCGCGGTGATGATGGGTCTGGTGGCGGTGATGGTTACGGTTTCCGGGTGCGCTTCATTTCAACCCTGCCACAAGGAGCAAGTTCAGCGCATGGCCTGGATAACGGGACTCAAGCCCGACAAGGTCGCCCGCTACAAGGAACTGCATGCCAACTGCTGGCCCGGCGTGCTGGAGAAAATCAAGGCGAGCCATATCCGCAACTATTCGATCTACCTGAAGGAAATCGACGGGAAACCATTTTTGTTCAGTTATCTCGAATATACCGGAAGTGATTTCGACGGGGATATGAGGAAGATGGCGGCTGATCCCGAAACCCAGCGGTGGTGGAAGGAGACCGATCCCTGCCAGGCCCCCCTTCCGGACGCTGCCGCCAAGGGAAAAATCTGGGAGGATCTGACGGAAGTCTTCCACGCCAAGTGATGGGCGGGGCGGCATTCCCCCGTTACTATTTGGCGGCCGGGGGTCACAACCCTCAATTCCCGCCCGGCCCCCAGAAGAGCATGTCGATCCCGGCGGTCACCCGGAACCCTGTCTCGAAATCATGATCCTTGACCCATTCGAGGCCCGGCTCGATGTCCCAGAAGATCCATCGCTGATACAGGGGGCGCCGCACGCCGATGGTCAGGCGGTAGGTGTCGGCCTCCCCGTCGGTCCCGAAGATGCTGAACGCAAGATCCCCCCCGCTGGCCACGTCACGTCGCTCGAACCGGTCGAAGCTTGGCCTTTCCTCGAGCCTTTCCCGCAAGCGCCCCACCTTGAAGGTTTGCTCCCACGTGGT
>JAABPW010000371.1 GCA_011391785.1 Verrucomicrobiota bacterium | reverse complement strand
GGGCGTCGCGATTCCGTGCGGGTCATCTACAACGGAGTCTCTCTGTCCTTCACCCCCCCTGAAAATGCAGGACTGAAGACCGGCGATGCCTCGCGACCCCGGACGCTGCTCTATGTCGGCCGGAGCGATCCCTACAAAAACCTGATCGTGCTGATCGAGGCCCTCGCGCTCGCCCGGCAATCGCTTCCGTTCCCCCTCCAGCTCAAGATCATCGGCCCGCCCGACCCCCGCTATCCCGAGGCCGATCAGCGAATCGATTCGCTCGGGATGGGCAGCTCCGTGATGCGGGTTGGTTACCAGGCCAGTAGCGACCTGATCCGGGCCTATCAGACAGCGGACGCCATCGTTCTTCCCTCGCGCTACGAGGGCTTCGGGTTCCCGGTCGTGGAGGGCATGGCCTGCGGGACACCGGTCATCTGCAGCGACATCCCCGTCCTGCGTGAAATCGGTGGCGAGGCCGCCTACTACACGGATCTAGGCAGCCCCTCATCCCTCGCCGACGGGATCCGCGCTGTTCTCAATACCCCTGAACTCCAGCAACGGATGATCACGCTGGGCTTCGACCAGGCCCGGAAATTCACTTGGACCGCGGCGGCCCGTCAGACAATCGCCCTATACCGGGAACTGGCGGAAAGCGCGCAATCCACAGATAAAGGAAACACCGCATCGTGACCATCACATTCCCCTCCTCCTGGAAGACGATGCGGGTCGTGCTCTGTCACGACTGGCTTACCGGCATGCGTGGCGGCGAACGGGTCCTTGAAATTCTCTGCAAGGGATTCCCTGATGCACCGGTTTACACCCTGATCCATAATCCGGCGGCCGTGTCCGAAACCATCAACCGGCATCCCATCCACGCGTCCTGGCTTCAGTCGATCCCCGGCATCGAAAGACATTATCGTAATTTCCTGCCTTTTTTCCCGGGCGCCATGGAGCGGTTCAACGTCCAGCCAGCCGACCTCATCATCAGCACCAGTCACTGCGTTGCCAAAGGGCTCCGTCCCCCGGCTGGGACCCCCCATCTCTGCTACTGCTTCACCCCGATGCGTTACGCCTGGATGTTCCATGACGAATACCTTGGCGGAAATCCCCTGAAGAAAATGTTGGCCCGGCCGATCCTGGCCTGGCTCCGGCGGTGGGATCACGACGCCTCACCGCGCGTCACGCGATTCATCGGGATCAGCCGTCACATCCGGGACCGGATCAACACGTTCTACGGGCGTGAGGCGGATATCGTCTATCCTCCCGTGGATCTGAACCAATGGACACCCGACTTCAAGCCTGCGGGAGATTTCGACCTGATCGCCTCGGCCCTGGTCCCCTACAAGAAAATCGATCTGGCCGTCGCCGCCTATACCCAAAGCGGCCGCCACCTGAAAATCGTGGGCACGGGCACCGAGCACAAGCGTCTAAAGGCCGCCGCGGGCTCGAACATCGAATTCCTGGGCTGGCGATCCGATGCCGAATTACTCGAATTGTACCGCCGTTGCCGCCTGCTCGTTTTCCCCGGCGAGGAGGACTTCGGGATTGTTCCGCTTGAGGCACAAGCCTGCGGCCGGCCCGTGGTCGCGTATGGTCGGGGCGGCGCCCTGGAAACCATCGTGGAGGGGACAACCGGACTCTTCTTCAGCCAGCAAACACCCGAAGCCCTCTCCCAGGCGGTCGACACCTGTGCCGCACGGACGTGGGATCCAGCAACGATCCGCGCGCATGCCGAATCGTTCAGCATCCAGGCGTTCATCAACGGCCTGGATGCTTCAATTCAAAAGACACTCAACCCCCGCTAGCGGCTCCTGCGATTCAGATCGTTATCAGCTTTTCCGTGCCGCCGGTTTGACCGCCTCCTACGTGGATCACGTATTTCCCGGCTTTTACCGATGGCTTTCCCTCATCATCGTAGGCGGCAAGCTGTTCACGCTTCAACACGAAGACCACGGTCTTCTTCTGGCCCTTGCGCAGATGGAGGCGCCGGAACCCGGCCAGTTGCCGGATCGGAACCGGCACGTCGGCCGCCTTATTGCTGAAGTACAGCTGCACGACCTCGTCGCCATCACAGTCCCCGGTATTCCTGACGTCGACACTAACGCGGAGTCCCTGGGTGCGCAGATTAGAATACTTGAAGGTCGTGTAACTCAGGCCGTACCCGAACGGATAAAGAGGCTCTTTCTCCATGAACCGGTAGGTTCGACCGCGCATGGCGTAGTCGGCAAAGGGCGGAATATCGTCAAGGGACTTGATAAACGTTACCGGCAAACGCCCGGCAGGATTGTAATCGCCGAAGAGCACGTCAGCCACGGCCTGACCGCCCGCCTCGCCCGGATACCAGGCCATCACGATGGCCGGAATATTCTCCTTCGCCCAGTTCAGCTCGATCGGGCTTCCGCCGGTTAGCAGCAGGACAACGGGCTTGCCGCTGGAATGGATTTTCTGCAACAGTTCAAGCTGCTTGCCGGGCAACCCGATCTTCAACCTGTCGCCGCCCCCCTCGCCCTGAACTCCGACATCCCCTATTTCCTCGCCTTCCATCTCGGGCGTAAAGCCAAGGCAGGCAATGACCACATCCACATCATTCAGATGCCACTCCAGATCAGCCATACCCTTCCCGGCACACCAGGTCACCTTGGAACCAGCCGACACCGCGCCGGTAACACCTTCCAAAAGCGTCGTCAGTTGCGGGGCAATGCCATTATAGTTACCCAGCAGCACATCCATGGCACACGCAATGGGACCGACCACCAGAATGGAGTTGGCGTCCTTCTTGAGCGGCAACAGGTTGCCCTCGTTCTTCAACAGCACGACTGATTCACGGGCGGCCCGCAGGGCCAGCCGGCGATGGCTGGCGCAATTGACTATCTTCGGCGACAGCTTGGCCCAGGGAACCTTTTTCTCCGGGTCGAACATCCCCAGCTTGAAACGGGCCGTGAACAGCCGTTGAACCGACCGGGTGATTGCCTCCTCGGAGATCAACCCCAGCTTCACCGCCTCGAGCAGGCGCGGATAGATATCGCCGCAGTTCAGGTCACAGCCATTCTTTACGGCCATGGCCACCGACTCCTCGGGCGATGCGGTAACCTTGTGCGTCTCATGAAAATCCTTGATCGCCCAGCAATCACTGACCACATACCCCGGGAAACCCCATTCCTCACGGAGGATTTTCTGCAGCAACGTATGGCTTCCGCAACAGGGCTCGCCATTGGTGCGGTTATAGGCTCCCATCACCGACCAGGCGCCGGCTTCCTGCACACACGCCTGGAACGCCGGAAGATAGGTCTCGCGTAAATCGCGGGGACTGACGACAGCGTCGAAACTGTGCCGCAACGGCTCCGGACCGCTGTGTACCGCGTAGTGCTTGGGCGTCGCGACAAGCTTGAGATACCGGGGATCATTCCCCTGCAGGCCCTTCACGAACGCCACCCCCATCCGTGCTGTCAGATAGGGACACTCGCCATACGTTTCCTGGCCACGCCCCCAGCGCGGGTCGCGAAAAATATTGATGTTCGGCGTCCAAAAGGTCAGCCCGACATACATCGACCGGTTTTCCTGCCGGAGCGCCTGATGATGCTTGGCGCGAGCTTCATCGGAGATAACGTCGGCGACCCGGCTGACCAGCGGCACGTTGAACGTTGCCGCCAGCCCGATGGACTGGGGAAAGACGGTGGCCCGTCCGGCCCGTCCGACCCCGTGAAGACATTCATTCCACCAGTTGTAGGCCGGCACATCGAGGCGAGGAATCGGCGGCACCCGGTGGAGCATCTGGGCGATCTTTTCACGCAACGTCATTTGCGCCACGAGGATTTCAGCGCGCTCCTCCGGCGGAAGACTGGAGTCAGAATACCGTCGATCAATACCGCTCTTGCTCATTCGATTTTCTCCCGAACTGAAATGGCTTACGCCTGTACCTGAGCCCGCGCCTTTTTCCGCAACTCCAATTCCGTGCGGATCTCATGGCAACGCTGACGCGTTAGCGGGTACAGGATAATCGAGAACAACCCGATGAAGCACCCCAACGGCTGGGTGATGATCAGCGCGAGCCGCCAGAAACCGATCGTTGTCGTTGTCTGCATTTCAAGCTTACTGTCGAAGCCGGAATAGACAAGCAGGAACCCTTGAAACGCCAGCGCTACAGCGATCGCGATCTTGTCGGTCGTCACAAACACCGCCCCGAAGAAGGCCTCACGGCGGTGTCCGGACTTCAGCTCATCAAGATCACAGATATCGGCAATCATGGAATTCTGGATCATCGGAATGGTGTTGGCAAAAATGCCGATCAGCGCGCCGGTGATGACACAGGGCCACTGGATCAACAGTTCCGTCGGGCACTGTGCCGACAGGTTGAAAAATACCGCAATCGCGTTGATCATCCTGGATATCCAGCCGATCGAAATATGAGCAAAGGCGCCCGGCGTATTGTTTAACGTAAACCAGCACGACGCATAGGCCACGGCACTCATGAATAGCATGAGAAGCAGCGTCGGCTTCTTGCCCAAACGCTCCGTCAGCGCCGCAACCGGCGCCATGGCTGACAGGTTGAAGATATTGATGCTGACGAAGAACACCCCGACGAGCGCACCGCCAAGAATCTGATTTCCTCCTGCGATATGGTAGATGAAAATATAAACAAAAAACATGCCGGTGAGGCACATCAGGAATTTCATGACGAAATTACTGAACACCAGCAGCCAGAAGGGCCCGGTGCGCAACGTCAGCCGCAGTGCCGTGAGAAAAGGAACCTTTTCATCCTGCTTGTGGTCATGAACCTTCTCCTTGCAGAATAACACCGAGGGCAACCCAGCCAGGAGAATCGTTACTCCTATCAGGATACTGACAGGAATCACCCCCTCCGCCCCTCTTATGGCCTGGGAGCGATCCCCCTCCAGCAACAAAGCCAACGGGTAGAGCCACGGGGTCAGGAATCCCGCCAGGGCACAGGCGCTGAGACGCCACTTGAACAGATGGGTCCGCTCATTGTAGTCGGTACTCATTTCATAACCCATTGCAGCATGGGTTATGCTGAAAGCCGCGTAGCCTAACGAGAGCAATACCGTCATCATCCCCGCGAGGTACCAGAAGGTGGTACTTTTGAAACAATAGCCCATCAGGGGAAGAAAAGCGGTCGGAACGTCACCAGGTGGGGGCATCGGGGGATGCCACAGCAATGTCCCTAGAATCGCACTGGTCAGCAACCCGGCCAGCATCCAGGGCTTACGTCGTCCCCAGCGTGAGCGTGTATTATCGGAGAGATGCCCGATCAGGGGATCGGTGACGAAATCCAGGAACCGGGGAAAGGCGCAGGCCATACTGACTACGGCCGCATTGATGCCCAGCGCGTTTACATAGATCAACTGAACCATTGCGGCTGCACCCTGCACCACCATGGTGTCTGAAAAACCGCCAATACCCCACAGGAACCGCTTCTTGGTGGGAACATCAACGTGCGGATGCTGGATTTCCTCAGTGCTTTCCTTTTCGATGATCTGGGCCATAATCAAAGACCTTCCGGTTAACTAGCTTTCGAAACAATCGCGACATCTTTGCAAGGTGTCGTCACCTGGGCAAGCCAATCTTGAGACCGGGAATCGCCGTTCCGTCCTTTGCCCTCACCCGAACATGGGACTCCCATCCCGAACCACCCTGGGTGATCTTGACGAGTAGCGTACTCACACCCTTTCCAAGGTGGACATTCACCTTGTCCTGCCCGAACACCAGCGCCCGCTCCACGGGATTGGAAAACACTTCCTTCCCGTTGATCCATACCTTGACTCCGTCATCAGACCCGATCTCCAGGCGCGCCTCCGTATCGGCCGGGACATCCAATGTCGCGCGAAGGTACGCGGCACAGCTATCGCGAGGCCCCTTGACCTTGGCCTTGTCCAAAGCCTTGCTGATATTGAGAATTCCGTCTGAAAACGTTTCCGCCACAGTCCACACCACATTGGAGGCGGAAGCTGTCTCAGGAGGGAAAACCATACCGACAAGATCACGACTATTTTTTCCCGCTTCGGCGTATACCCCGGAAACCTGCCATGTGGTGACCACGCCAGCAAGCGCCTCCACGCGTTCCGCGGCCCTCCTGACGTCTTCCTCGGCGGCAAGCCTCACCCGCTCGACATTGTAGTGGTCGATCTGGTCAAGCCTCTTGACCAGGATAACAGCCTGTTCACATTTTTCGCCCGCAGCAATCTCACGCATCCACTTCAGGACTTCGGGCTTGTTGGCGAATTCCCAGGCATGGAGACGCAACTCCTCGAGACAGGTCTTTCGCAGCTTGGGATCAAGCGTCGGAAACATTCCTTTCGCCTCAACCAAGGCTTTCTGGTGAATCGGAGCGTATCGATCCCGCATTAAGCGCAAGGTTTCAAAGAGACGATGATAGACAATTGGATTCTGCCTGAGCTGATCAAGCAAGGCCATCATCTGCGGCCTGTACTGATTGCAATATGATACCGGCGAGGGTGTGGCTTCCCAGCGCACCCAGAACGACACATCGACATCCCGCGAGGCGGTTCCGTTCTTCACGCGAAACCGCATCCGCTCCGGTTTGGCCTGCTTCAGCCGGGGGATCCAGGTCAGCTCCCCGGTTTCACGGTTCAGCTGGACGCCCTCCAGAACCTGGACCGGCTCGTAAAGAAGGTGGCCCGTGTCCTTGGAGCCGGCCTTCAGTTGAACCATAACGGGCTTGCCCATAACGGCAACGACGGGATCAGGCGACGCCACTTCCACGGCGGGATTCACCTTGTCTGCCCGCTTGACCAGGATTTCCATGGATTCCGTTACCCCGTGCCGCTCTTCATCAAGCGCGGAAAAATCAACCTTCCATGAGCCTGCCTGACCGGCCGGCTTCCACTTGAAGCGCCCCTTCTCCAGGACCGCCCCCTGGGGAGCGTGAGTCATCGTCAGGTTAAAATGTGCGGGTTTTGCATGTTTCACCTTGATGGGCACATCGATCGTGCCATCAGCGGAGACTGTCACCAGCGGCGGCAGGACGATTTCGGGTTTCTTTACGGGAAGCACAGTCACCCGCCAACTCCGGCTGCCCGACATAAAACCGAAATCACGCCGGACATCATCGCTCTGGACATTCAGGTTCGCCCCCAACTGGTGAACGCCGGGGCCAGCCATGGCGCTGCGGAATTGAAAAGAAACCTCGCCGCGGTTTGAAACGGCAACCTGCTCCCCGTCGAGATAAAAGCTCAGGCTCGACTTCAACCACTCCGGAGGCTGGTGCAGCATATCGACGGCACTGACTCGGAAATCAAGATTCTCCCCCTTCCACAGCACGATGTCACCGACCGACGGCTCGACCTTCTGGAACAGATCGATATAGCGGAAGAAGTTGGCTTCCATGGCCTCGTTGCATACCGCGCAAAAGGTATCCCGGTTGCACCGCATGATACAACCTTCTTCCGGCCTGTAGATCCCCTTTACCCATCCCGCGCCTTCACAGTTGGCGACCTTCGTGCCCTTCCGAAGCTTTAACGGGCCAAACAACCCGGGCCACTCGTCATCCACCCAATAGTGCCACTTGCACAATCTGGGATTCTCGTGGGCAGTGACATTGACAGTGACTTCCTCCAGGTCCTTGGCATCGCCATTGTAGGGTTCGCCAATCTGGATGTATTCATCCCCAAGCCCGGCGAAACCGTGACCCAGTTCGTGAACCATGGTCATGGAACTGTCCGCGTTCCCCTTGTTGAGGACCTCGACACCCCAGACGCCGGCCGAAGCGGTTGAAAACCCGGAGTTGTGGATCACAAGCGTTGCCGCCGCATTGGCCGCGCACCTGGCATAATCAACGGCCTTCCCGTTATCACAACCCAGGATGTTCCCCTTGTAGCCATGGACGTGGAGCCGCGACGAATCAACGCTCTCATCCCCGACAAACACCGCATGGATGTTGATCAGGTTGCGATATCGTGACCAGGCATCGCCGGATAACAGGGACTTTGCAAAGCGCTCACAGACCTTGTGGAACTCACCCATCTGGTCCGCCGTAAACCCGGCCGATACAACAACGATATCCACATGATTAGCCCCTTCGCCTGTCTTGTGAATGGTCCTGATGTCCAGGATACCCTTTGCCGTTTTCAGGTAATTGGAATAGGCAACGCACAGATCATCATTCGTAAGGCCCGCCGCCACAACCGGCATCTGTGACGCGTGCCACACCGCCAATCCTGCGCACAGAATCCCGAGAACGTTACAACGAACTCCCGCCACTGACGGCATTTTCACGCTTGAGGCCTGTTTTTTCATGGTTATTGCTTCCGTTCAAATTTTAAAAAATCCACCGCCTTGACGCCCCCGACCGGAAATACGAGATAGATATTATGGACACCTTGAACGGAAGACAGTTCGCAGGACGACTGGTTTGCGCCAAACGTTCCGATCATCTGTCCTTCAGGCGAATCAAGGCGCAACTCAATCACTCCATGGGGATCGAATTCAGCCTGAATCAACGCCATCGCCGCCTTGGGGACACCGAAATCGATATTGGCATACTTTGACCATGCCCCTTTCGCAATGGAGCGGATTCCGACTCCACCCCAGGTTCGCAACCCGCTCATGCGCTGGTAGTCTTCAGCCTGGATCTTATCGAACGCCGAACGGCGCGTCGCCGCGAGCTTGTCAAAGGGGAAATCCTTGCGGAGCCCGATGTTCTTGACGGGAATCGTCTTGAACCCGACCTTGTAGGCAGGCGACTTGCGATCCAGTGAATAATCGGCATACTGGATATCCCAGGCGGGCTTCGCCCGGACCACGAGGGGATCTCCGAACGAGGAATCCAGATCAATCCCGAACTCGGGATAGGGCTTCGGATTCGGATCCGTGCTGTTCTGGGGGATCACGGCGTTGTGGTTGATCTCGACGATCCCCTTCTCGCCTGCCGGGATCTTGCCGCCACCGTTGAACCCTTCGAAATTGCTACGTTCTACCATATACCGGACCGTCTTCGGGGCTATCGCGAAAACGTTGTGGCGTATCACCGACCCCCAGGTAGGCTCACGGAACGGCTTGAGCCCGCAAATGACCCCCAACGAGCTGTCGGCCAGGAAATTATTCTCGGTAACCTGCCCGACGCTCTTCATGGCGAACGCCGTGCTCACAACGCCGCCGTTGCAGTGATACACGATGTTGTTCCTCATCGTGAGGTAATGATTATGGTCATCGGCATAGAGGATATTCCCGTAGCCATCCCAGGCGATGGTCGCATCCACATCATGAACAGCATTGTTAGCCCATAAGTTGTCTCGGCCCGGCCCCCAGGCTTCAATGGCCCCGAAATCATGGCTATTACGACACACGCTGTAGATCTCGTTATTGATGATCCTGTTGTTCCGGGTGTGAAGGAGATCCCAGTGGTTGGTCCAGTTGATAGGCTTCCCGAAAGCCTGCCCTCTTCCGAAACAAACATGGCATAGCCCCTTGTAGGAGATGCCGTAACGCGGCATCTGACCGATTTCATTCCGGGTGATGAGGTTATCACCGCTCTGGTAGAACTGGATCCCGCAACCGGCTCCAACAAACTTCCCGCAATCATAGATGAAATTGCCCTCGATCCGGTGCCCCTTGTTCACATAGGAATCGACCGCATTGGTAAAAGGGCCCTCGAAAACGGGCCATCCGTTCATGTAGACACCGACAAAACCGGCCTCCATGATCATGTTGTTTTCGACCACGCACTTCTGGGCGTACTTGTTTAACATGACCGCGGAATGACCCGCCGCGAGCAGGCGGCAGTTCCTGACGGCCAGCCCCTCGACATTCTCGCCGAAGATCATCCCCTGGGCATTGGGCGAAGTGTTGTCCTTGCCGGGCGTCCAAACCTCGTTGAAATCCGAACCGATAACCGACAGGTTCTCGATGGTGATGTTCCTGGCAGGAGTCGCCGGCGAGCGACCCTGGACAGTGAAGAACCTCTCCATTGCTCCCCGCACGATCACATGGTCAGCCGGAGTCCCGGTTTTGGGCCAGTAATAGACATAGCCCTCCTTGTTCTTGAGGCACCATTCGCCCGGCTCAGTCAGGAAATCAAGAACGCCACGGACGAAAAGACGGGTCCCGATATTCCCGATCGTCACCAGCAGGTTGCCCTCGGCATCTGGCGGCTGGAGAATGGCATGCATCTCGGAAAACCACTCGGAATCATGGAAGGCATAGACCTGCGCATCCGAATAATCGAAATTGCGCCACTCGGGCGGCACGAAGACATGCTCCCGCGGCCGCCAGGTGTCTTTGGGCCCGATAGGCTTGGCACCCCCGCCATACCCGCTGCCTGCCTTGGGATTCTGCGCCATCGTGGCAATGTGACCATCGACCACCAGGTTGTAAAAACGCTTCCCCTTCGGAACTGGAGCGCGCCAGATATCCCCTTTCCATCTTTCCCAGCCTTCGACCGGCATGCCCCCGTAGACCTCAGCCACGGCCCCTTCCTTGGCACCTTCAATAGTCAGGCCGCTGTCGCGATCATCCAGGACGATTCCGGTTTCATTGAAGTAGCGGCCGGGTGCAAGCCTGATGACATGCCCTGCGCCGCCCTTTGCCCGCGCCGCCGCACAGGCAGCCTGAATCGTGGCAAGGGGTTTCCGCCTGGAGCCTGGATTCGTGTCATCCCCGCCGGGCGCAATATGGAATACTGCCGCCATCAGGGGCTGACATACCAGAATAACCGCAAGCCCCGCCACAAGACCCGACACTCGACTTCGAAAAGCCATGTAATGCATCATTTCCCCTTTGCCCCTATAACAAATTGAAAAACCGAGCCACAAGCGCCGGCTACCACTGATAAATCCAGGTATAAGTGGTATAGCGGACCTGCTGGGGGCCACCAGCCCAACGCGGCCCCTTCATCGCCCCATCCTTGGTTTCACCGTTGCGGCAGGTCACCCTGATTCCATTGGAAAAAAGCAGCGGATCATCATCATGGAAACGGTAGGCCGAAAAACTGCTCTTGGCCTGGTTGAAATGCGTCAGCCCGGCCGTGTCGGTATAATAGCGCCCGGAATCGAAATAATAGGTGCCGAGAAAATAGTCCTCCAGACCGGAAGAAAGGAACACGGGATCCTTCACTCCATCGGGATAAACCCGCATGCAGGCCTCGAGGAAGGAGATATCACCAGGATTCCCCAGTCCCTTGGCCGCTATGAACACCTGATAGACCGCCCCGGTACCCGCGAGGTCGCAAAGGTTGAACTCCTTGAGTGAATCCACAACCAAATCCTCCTGCTTGACGAGCTTGAGCTTCGCGTAAGCAGGAAGATCCACGCCACCGACCCTCACCCGGCCATTCTCCACACCGTGGATAATCCACCAGACCCGGGGATTGTCTTCCGCATCAACCGCCCGTTGCGCGGTCACCTTGATGCTCTTCTCGAAAGGGATCTTGTAGTTGTTGAATATCCC
>JAABPW010000370.1 GCA_011391785.1 Verrucomicrobiota bacterium | reverse complement strand
GTCCACTGCCACGTCAAAGTCGCGTTATTGGTCAAAGTCATGACGAAATTCGTCCCGGTGCCGGAAAACGGACTATTCCCGGTCATCGTCCAACCGGTGCAGAAATATTGGGTTGTGCCGTTATTCACCGGGGAATTGACTATGGAGCAGTTGAATACCGTTCCCGATGGGGCGACCGACGATCCCGGGTTGGCACCGCCATGAGCCGACACAACTCCCAGGGAATTATTGCTCGACCCGCCGCTGGCTCCCGTAGTCATGAACTGCCAGCTGGGCGTTGCCCATACATTGGTCCCGGCATTGGTCGCTCTGAACATGTAGTAATACGTCGTGCCAGCCGAAAGCCCGCTGACCAGGAAGCTGATATTGGTTGAGGCCACATTGGTCCAGGATCCGACCTGACTATTTTCTGTCCAGAGCCCCTCATCGGTCCCGCCATCCGTCTGCCCCCAATGCACAAATACGTCATAATTCGTGGTAGGTGCGGAGAACGTTGCATTGAATGTCGCCGATATATTCGTGATGGCCGTCGGAGCGGTATTCTGGATCGTTGGACGCGAACCGCAATACCTGACGATCACGATGCCGGCTCCGCCCTTGCCGCCTGCGGCTGAAGGTCCTCCTCCACCACCACCGCCGCCGCTGTTCCTGACACCCGCCGTCCCAGCGCTTCCACCACCGCCATTGGTTCCAGCCAATCCGTTGCTGCCATTAAGGACTTTGCCTCCTGCACCGCCACCGGCAAACCAGCCTGCAGGAGAACCTCCAGCGGGAGCAAAACCGGCAAACTGCAGGCCCGTTCCACCATTTCCAGCCTGCAGACTCACACCTGCCGTGCCCGCCGCACCAGCACCACCCCCGCCTCCACCAGTATTACTGGCTCCACCGGAACCCGCACCATTGCCGCCACTATTGCCTTGCCCGGCAGTTCCGCTTGCCCCTAGATATCTTGTTGTTCCATCGGCGCCGCCGCCGCCACCACCGGAGCCGCCAATCCCGGCATTGTTTCCGCCATCCCGGGAAGAACCGCCACCACCGCCTATCGTCGTCATCGACCCGAAAACCGTATTGCCGCCAGCTGTACCGGCAATGCCGCCATTTGCCCCTCCCGTACCTCCACCACCAATCGTCACCGCGATGGTTTGGCTGTTGGTCAATGGATAGGAATTGGTATACAGCAATCCACCTGCGCCGCCACCCCCGCCGCCGTTCGCACCGCCACCGCCGCCTCCAGCTACGACAAGCACCTCGGCGTTAACAGTATTGCTACTTGTCAGCGTTCCGTTGTTGGTGAAAGAATGGGCTGTATAATATGTGCCGTTGATTAAATAATTTGTGATGACACCGCCGGCACACAAGACCCCGCCAACGGCGCCCCCGCCTCCTGCAGGCAGCCCGCTGAAGCTCTTCGCTCCGTCATCCCAGTCGGAACCGGAATCGTTTTTCACGAAGCATCGGTACCAGTAGGTCGCATTCGTACTCAAACCTGAAACCATGGCACTGAATGGCGCGCCCTCATAAACCGTTCCAACCGAAACCACGTGATCCCAATCGCCGGTGCTCAGCATACCCGCATCATGGCCACCCCAGCATATCCACGCTTCAGCAACGCCACCATCACCCAGAAGACCATTGAGCCTGCATTCGTTTACCGTGGCATCGGTCGGGCCCTGCCCATTATCAACAACCGGGGCGCTCAGCGACACCAAAGTCGTAAAGGACAATACATTGGTCGCCCAGACCTGCTCACAGGCGTTTGATCCGCGGAAGGTGAAGTAATACACCGTATTCGGATTAAGTCCTTCCACCAGGTTACTGATGGTGGCCGAGCAGTTTGTCCAGGTGCCTGCATAGGCGGAATTCGTCCATTTGGCTGTGCTTGTCCCGCCATTTACCTTGTTCCAGTGGGCATACACATCGACAACTGCCCCGGAGCAGGAGAGCATGCCCTGGAGCGTTGCCGTCGTGACCGTCACATTGGTTGCCGCTCTAGAGCCTATTTGTATCCCGCCGGAGCCGACAGCAATGCTGTCAACATACCAGCCCGTCGCGGCGGTATTGTTGTCGGTGCCCAGTAGCCAGCGCAACTGGATCTCCTGTCCCGCCGCAGCCGCGGGAAGCGTAACCTTAGTGGTGACAAACCCACCCGAGTTGCCGCTCCACGCCAAACGACCGGCAAGCGGATTCTGATAAGTGCTCGAGACCGTCTTGTTATAGCCGCCGGACACCCAGACTCCCCCTGCGGTGATGATGTCCTGCCAGGGATTGGAGCCGATCTTGATATCCAACACGCCGCCATCATAAGCAGTGGAGGTGCCACCCTCGCAAATGTAATAATGACGGAAACTGAGCGGTCCCATGCTGCTCAAATACTTGAAAACCGGAGAAATCAGGGCATTGGATGATATCACCGCCTGATCTGGCACGAAGACGGCATTGGGGGCGGTGTCATTCGACGAGGCCCTGGTGATCCAGTTGGTCGTGCCGCCTGTTGTCCACCCTGCCGGCAGTTGAGGGGCAACAACGCCATCGAAGTTTTCACGGAAAACGCCCTTGAGCGTGGTGAACGAGGAGGACGCCGGCGCCCAGGCCGAATCAATGCTGTTTGACGCCTGGCAGCGGTAATAATAGGTCAGACCGTACAACAAGTTGCTAATATTGGCCGAGAAGGCCCCTATCGTCAGATTGCTTAAAACCGCCACATTCTGCCATGCCGCCGGATTTGCCCCGCCATCGGCAGTACCCCAGTAAACCCTCACATCGACGGAGCCTCCATCGGTAACGGTTCCGCGCAGCGCCGACGCACCGACGGCAGTGTTGGTCGCACCCGCACTGTTGTCCACAGCCACAGCCCCCATGGTCTGAAAATCCAGAACCCGCGGCGCCCACGTTCTTCCCGCGGCGTTGGAATGACAGAAGGTAAAATAGTACCTCGTGTCCTGAAGCAACCCGGTAGCGCCGTAGCTGACATTCGTCTGCCCCGTACCGCTCCACGTCTTGACAAACGCCGAATTAGCCCAGGCCGCCGCGTTCGTACCCCCGTTGATGGCACTCCAGAAGGCATAGACATTGACGGTGGCTCCGGTACCGGAAAGGCCCGCGTTCAGCACCGCGGCGTTGGGCGTAATCCCTGAAACCGGCAAAGATGAAACAGGGGCAAGCGACAAAACCGCCCCGCCACTCTCAGCCGATCCGTAGGTATTGGTAACAAGACAACTATAAACACCCAGGTCCGCGATCGACACAGATGAAATGGTATAGTTGGTGGATGTCGCGCCCACGATAGCAGTCGAGTTCTTCTTCCACTGGGCTGACAACGGCAGGCTTCCCGCGACCGAAACACTGAACGTGAACGCCTCCCCGAGCACGACCGAGACCCCCACCGGATCCTGCACAATAATCGGCCGAGCCTGGGTCTCATCGTCATGGACCCACACGGTTGCATTGGACGAAGGACTTACTGTATACCCCGCCCCAGCACCCAGCGCGACGGTTACCGTTTCAATCGACTCCGTCACAAAATCATTTATGACCGAAACCGGCAATTCCGCAGTAAGCGTCCCGGCAGGCACAGCGACACTGGTGGGCAGTGCCGCATAATCAACACCTGCCGTGGCCGTGCCGGATACCGTCAGCGGAATGGTCAGGGCGTCGGCCGCGGCCGAAGAAAGCCGGATGACGATCAGGCCATCGTCATAGGGTTCCGCGGCGAAATCATCGATCGCCTGGATACTCACCGATGGCGTTGCCGGCGCGCTGCCCGCCACACTCACGCGCGACCGCCACCAGGTCCTGGTCGTGTGTCCGGCATTATCATCGGCTTCACAGGTAATATCGTTCTTCGCCTCGATGGAGGTCGGAGTCCAGTCACAGGTCCAGCCATCCGCAGGCGTGCTGTCGGATCCGAGCAAAACCCCATTGTTATAAAAGCGCACCGCCGTGACGGTATTGCTGGTGATCTGCGTCCGGGCAACAAGCGTCACCGTCTGGTTCTGGACAACGGTTCCGCCATCCGCAGGCGCCACCAAGGTCACATCCGGGTAGGTTTTCGCCAGCCTGACGGCATCGAAGGCGTTCAGCCTGCCGCCAGATGTCAGCTTCCCGGAAAAAACCGCGAATCGATCCACGGTATTGGTCATGATGTGCATAACCTGAAACGCTGTAAGACTCCGGTTGGCCGATGCAACCAGCGCAGCTACCCCGGCGGCATGCGGCGCGGCCATCGATGTACCCCTATTCGCACCATAAGCTCCGCCAGGCAACGTCGAATTTATACCCTCGCCCGGCGCAGCAAGGTCGCACCAATCGAGCCCATAATTACTGCCAGGATAGCCCGTGGCTAAAGCATCATTTTGATCACTCCAGGCAACATAGAGTACATAGGGCGTATTATTAACGCCATTGACATTGCCCGTCAGATCCGCTCCTTCATTCCCGGCCGACCAGCAGATGGTAATGCCATTCGTGCAGGTCGGTTGACACTTATAATCAGCGAGAATAGTGTTAGGTTGACCTATGGACAGATTTTGTGACGCAACAAATTCCCCGCGCCTTCGCAATGCTATCAGGTAATCATGGGCGGCATACACCGAGGACATACTGCCGCTTCCCGCATCGCTTAATATCTTGCAGGCAACAATCCTTGCCCTGGGAGCCGCTCCGATTACCCCGAGGCTATTGAATCCTACACCCGCCGCGGTTCCGGCAACATGCGTGCCATGCGTAAAAACATCCTGGATATCGTTCGTGTTGCTAACGAAATTCCATCCATTGACATCGTCCACGAACCCATTGTTGTCATCATCAATGCCGTTATTCGGAATCTCGAAACGGTTCGTCCAGATGTTAGCCGCCAGATCAGGATGAGACGTCTGCACCCCCGAGTCGCATATCCCGATCAGCACTTCCCCGCCGCCATCCGCAATATCCCATGCCCTGTCAGCCTCGATCTTCTGCATGCCATAAAGGTTGTTGTTAACATAATAGGAATCATTCGGAATAATGTTAGCCCGGACAACCTCATCTTCGGTCAATTTCACTGACTCGGGTATCTGCCTTAACAGGGACTCTCGGGACTTAACCAGCTCAGCATGCCGGTCGCCCTGCAAATACACGACCATCCAAGGGGCCGTTGGCGATATATGACCCATTTTCCAGCCGGACTTGGACAAATCAGACACCAACTGATTCCGCTCTTCCATGCCCGATGCTTCTAGCATCACATGATCCGCAAATACTTCCCTGATCGACTCGGTAACAACACCGCCCTTGCCATCCGGTGCCGTTACCTTTTCGCGAAGAATCAGACGGAACAACTTTTCAGATGGATACAGGGCCGCGTGGCGCTGCTTTCCATTTCCAAGTTCTTCCACCCATTCCTCAATCGCGGGGGATTCCGTCACGGGATCAGAAACCCGGTCTGGAGCTTTGGTTACGACAGCGCCAACCGAAACTGCCCCGTTTGAATTGCCGCTTATTTCAGTCAAGCCCGGACCCGGACCACCCTTGGCCACTGACTTTTCAACGGATTTCCGCCCCAAGGGCTCCCGGGATCCCAAAGAATCCTTGGATGACACATCGCATGAATCCTTCGTGACAAGGTCTGGAGATGCTGAACCGGATGAAGCTTGATGCCACATCCTGGGCAAGACCAGGAAGCCCAGCAGGAATGCCAGCAGAGACCACAATAGAACTTTCTTTCCTGTCATCATAAGCCAAAAGTCCACACACTCATATCCGTTATGCACCGGAAGGAATTGAGACAATCACACTATTAAACTGAATTATTGCACAGGCATTAAAAAAAAGACGACCTGTCTTTAGATAGGTCGGGAAACAGGCCTGGCTACTTGGGAAAAACAGTTCCTCAAATGGGAGGGTGAGCTAATCTTTTGGAGGGCGAGGCTTGCCGAGCCGTGACGATGAAAAGTTTCCGGATGGCGTGGAAACGCCAGGAGGCAACCCTTGATCGGAGGCCCTGTGCCTGCGGCTCGGCAAGCCTCGCCCTCCAAAAGAAAAAGATAGTTTCGGCACTACAGGTGGTGAATCTTGATTCCCGCAATAAAGTTTCCGGAACCTACAGGTTCACGATCCCGTAACGGATGGCATTGAGAACGGCATCGGTGCGATCCTTGGCCTGCAGCTTGAAGAAGAGCGCGCGGAACCTGGCCTTGACCGCGGTTTCCGTCAGCCCCAGCTCATCCCCGATCTCCTTGTTGCTGCGGCCCTTAACAAGCAGATCCATGACTTCCATTTCCTTGCGGGTCAGCTCCGGACGCTTCTTCCGGTTGTCAAGCAGGCCGGACACCCGTTCCGGCAGTTGCGCCGTGCCGGAATACACGTCCCTGATCGCGCCAATGATTTCTTCCTGGGACATATCCTTCAAGAGGTAGGATTTCGCGCCAGCCTGAAGCGCGCGGTACACGTCCTCATCGGTTTCATAATTCGTGACCACGATGATCCGTCCTTCGGGGAACTCCCGGAGTATGAGCTGTATCGCCTCAACGCCGCTGAGCCCCGGCAGGCGCAGATCCATGAGCACCACATCCGGCGCGACCTTGCGGTACAACTCGACCGCCTCACTCCCGTTACCCGCCTCCGCCACCACCTTGAATCCGGGTTCGCTCTCAACAAGCTCGATGAGCCCGATGCGAAAGGCCGGATGATCATCCACCACCATGATGCGCACGGCTGGCCTGGCCTTCATATCGGCACCTCGAACGTGACAAGGGTTCCTTTACCGGGCTCACTCCAGATGACCAGGGTCCCGCTTATCGCCTCCGCCCGCTCCCGCATCCCGCCCAGGCCGAACCCGCCCCCGCCAGCCCGCGGGGTCGCCGGATCATATCCCTTCCCATCATCGGCCACCTTCAGCCGCAACAGGGCCGCCCCGTATTCCAGCACCACCTCGATCCGCGCCGCGTCGGCGTGTTTCGCCGCGTTGGCGACGGCCTCCTGGCCGATCCGCAGCACATTATTCTCCACAACCGGGGACAGCCTTCTGCGCACGCCCAGCACACACAGCTCGATTTTCGCGCGACAGTCGAACGGCACACTCTTGATGATGCCCTCCAGTGCGGAGGCCAGGTCACCCGTCTCGAGAGCCTGTGACGACATGCTCCATATCGTGCTGCGCGCATCCGCCAGATTCGTGCGTGCGAGCCCCTGCGCGCGCTCAAGGGGCTTGAGGGCCGCGCTGTCCTCAGGCAGCCGGTGACGGGCCAGCTCAAGATTAACCGAGATCGCCGACAACCCCTGGGCGAGCGTGTCATGAATTTCCCGCGCGATCCGGTTCCGCTCGCTCAAGACCGCGGCAAACTCTGCTTCCGCCTGCTTCCGCTCGTTCGCCTGCCGGCGCAACTTCAGCCGGACAACCACTACGAACGCCATGATCAGCAGCGACAACAGCCCGACCATCAGCACCAGCGCCTGCGCGACGCGGCCCGGCGTCCACCACGGCGCCGGCTTGAGTACGGTCAGGTCCTGCGGCCCGCGCATCAGGATATTCATCTTGATCGACTGCTCGCCTTCGTGACGACTGAAGAACTCGGGAGGGTCTACCCGGCACACCCCGGTGACCCGGATCTGACTCCCGGCACGCCATTCACCAGGCAGCGGCCCTGGCGCCGTCTGGGCCAGTACGACCAGAAAACTGTTGGAACCATTGTCCACCATCCACTGGACACCGCCCTGCACCACCAGACCCTCGCTTAATCGCCCCTCGATCTGCACGAGGTCCGCATCGTGCTGCACCGCATCCGGAATTGAATCAATTTTCACCGGCCCCGGGGGTGGAACCCTGCCGGTTTTCCGGAACATGGCGTCCTCAATCGCGAGGGAATATCCCACACTGGCAATAAAGCCGAACACGTCCACCACATCTCCTGGCTCCAGTTTCTCGAGGCTCGAGCTGCGGACATTGATTCCGGCCAGACCATCGCGAATCCAGAATGCATTTCCCTGGACGCCATACGTCACCGTGCCGCGGATTCTCACCCCGTAACGGTTGACAGGATCACGGCAGAACAGGTTCGGCCGGTCGAACGACAGCGTCGGCAGCGAGAAGGGATCAGGCATCTTGCGCGTCACCACAACGTCATCCGCCGCCATCACAAGCATGACTGGGTGCAGGGCATGCTGGACTATATGACACTTGCTGTAGCAGAACCCCGTGACCGAAATCTCGTCGCCTATGGAAACCCTCTGCGCCGCCTTGGGCAACATCCTGACATACAATCGCTTGCCGCCGGTAAAAAGCGTTACTTCCTGTGCGCTGAAGCGGGATCTGATCTGACGAACCACCCCGGCAATCGTGGCTCTCTGCCCTTCGAATGCCCCGCTGCGGATATCATCAAAACCAACCTGACGCGGAGGCGGAATGATTCCCGGGCCCACCCTGGTCACTTTCTCGATCATCACATCGCTCTTAGATTGGGTATCGACATACCCCTCGATATCGAGAATTTCCCCCCTCGGGTATCTCCCGCTCCTGGGGCTCATGTCAACCCCTATCGCCCCCATATCCCCGTCAATGAGACCGATATACCTGTTTCCTGTCGGGATCACCACGCCCCGTAGCCGCACCCGCAACCTCTGCGGGACGGGCTTCGCTACAACCAACGCCAACTCGACCATGTTCGTGATTACGGGAGGGATACTGTTCGAGATTGCCTCACGGCCATCCTGCAGCCGGGCGGCAATCACGCCGGAAGTTTCAGCACCTGACGTCGCGGTGGCCTGAAAGAGTATAACAGCCAGAAATATCGCCATGTAAGACACGCTTCAACATCTCCATTCTGGAAGATATATCCACACATTTCTGAACAGCACAAAAAGACTGTTTGTTACTTTATCAGGTTTAATCGAAATAATTGAAGTGTTTTTCGCGTTTCCGACTTAAAGGGGAGCATCCTGCCCATCCTGCATATCCATGTCAGGATCCCTTCTCCCTGCCCGTCGCGGGTTGAGCCACGGGTTCAGGGTCCTTCCGGGTGACACGTTCCAGAAGAGTATCGTCGTAGCTGCCAAAGTAAGGGGCATTGCAGTCGATCCAGGCGGCCAGCGCCTGCCAGTCGGCGGACGGGAGTTTGACGTCGTGATGCCCCTTCTTGAGCAATTGCATCAAGGGGCTGGCCGCGGAGCCAACCTCGTAGGGCTTCAGGGGAAGTTTCTGGCCGATATAACCCGTGACTCGAACGTACTTCACGTGGGCCAGGAGCCCCAGGAACGAGGTGCTGACGGTATGCTGGGGCCCTTCATCGGCATCGCCGGCATGGGGAGCGGTGACGGTCGTGCCGCCGCGCAGGTCGGGTTTGTCCTTGCCGGAATGACAACTGATACAGTTGCGGTCAAGGACGGGCTGGACGACGCGGTTGAAGTTCATCGGCCCCGCGCCCCAGAGGGGCGGGATAATCGCCGAGGGCGCGCGTTTCGCCGCCAGCAACCGGCCACCGGCCCCCCCGGTGGCGCCCGGTGTCTCGTGGCAGCCAATACAGGACTGCGACTCGCCCGGCTGGAGGTTGATGTAGTTGCGCATGCGGCGAACCTCCAGGAAATCCTTGTCCAGCGCCTCTAGGAAGATCATCTTCCCGGATGGCACCTCGAAGCTGGCGGAGCCGTCCGCCTCAACGGGCACCACCCCCAGCACGCCTCGCATATCGTATCCGCTTCCCACCCCCACATCCACCCGGTGCGGATTGGTGTGCCGCTTCTTCGGATAGGTCTCGCAAACTCTCAGCCACTTGACGGTGCCCGGCGGAACACCGTCGAGGCCGGTATGGACGTCCTGCACAAAGAGCCGCCCGAGCGCCGTAGGATCCGCTGGCTCGGGGATCGGGGGAATCTTCAACGGCGGCGTCCGCGCCTTGAGCGGGATCGGCGCGTAACAGGAGGACCCGGAGGCACGGTAGATAAGCTCCTTGTTGCCGTGCGTATCGATCAGATAAATCCCGTAGGCATTGGCATGGTTGGCTGTTTCGAATGAGTAGTTGCAGAGGAAAAGCGTTTCGGCCAGCGGCCAGGGAGCGGCGTACCAGCCTGTATTGTTGTGCACATTGTCCATGGCGCGGATATCGGGAACGGTCTTGTCGGTGCGCTCGTCCCAAAGCGGGGCGCACTCGGGGTACCCTACTTCCGGGGTGATGTTGCGGAAGCCGGCGGGACCGCCGCGGTTCCGGCTAAGGTCGACGACCATGATGGGGCCGGCACAGGTGTTGTGATGCGCGGCACCGACGGCCACGACCTTGGTCGTGCCGGGAATCTGGCGGGCTTCAAACAACGCGATGGGGCCGCGAGAGAAGGCATACCAATCGCCGTAGGCCAGCTGGGTGCGGGTCCCGTCGGGATAGACGCTCCAGAGCTGCTGGATCACGTTGTACGACTTCATCACGTAGTCCCAGCGCGTGAAGAGGATCCGGCCGTCATCGAGGACACTCGGATAGAACTCGGAGTCCTGGGGCTGGGTGAAACTGCGGACATCAGACCCGTCCGGATTCATGGTGAACAGGCCGAACACCAGCGCCCAGTCGCCACACTGCACCATGCGACCGTCACGGGAGGAGGTGAACACAATCCGCCCATCGGGAAGATGGCACGGCTCGGTGTTCTCGGCCTTGGTATCGCGGGTGAGCTGGCGAAGGGTGGAGGCGCCTGCGCCCGGTTCAGCCGGAGGGTTGGCATCGATTTCATAGATGTCATACATCTGGCATGCGCCGCCGCGGTAGAAGGTGCTGTCGGCAGGGTTTTTGGGATCGTAGTGGGCATGTCCGGCGTTGAGCGGATACTTGGTGGGCGGGGAGCGAGGCTGGGCGAGCGGGAAGGCGATACGCGTCCCGTCATACGAAAGGCTGGGACGCCCTACCCCACACCGGGCAGCTAGTTCCGGTGGCAACAGTCCGCGCACTTGCCCGTCGGGGCGCAATCCCTTCAACACGCATAAGTCAGCTCCCGGGGTTTGAGCTTCCCCGACGCGATGGGCGCACTGGTGGTTGATTGTGGGCCAGTGCCGTTTGATAAATAGCAGCTCGTCGAAATCAAGTGAGGGATGCGCGAGCATGAGGGTACGGACAGCTTGGCGGACTTGAAAATAGGCGTTTGAGTCAGCGACGGAGGGTTGCGCAAGCCGCTTTTCGGCATCCGCCAGGGCCGCCAGGCAAGTCCCGGCCTCGCGCGTCTTGCCGAGCTTTTCCATATCATTCGCAAAGGCCCGACCCCGGTCAATGGCCGCCCGGATCGACTCCGGCGAGCCGACAACGCGATTGAATACCTTTTCCTGCCGGACCCAATCCGCGCGGATGGCAGCCTCCGCGGCGCTTGCACTTTCGCCCGCCGACAGGGACTGATTGAAACCCATTGCCGCCGTCACCACGGCGGCCAGACATGCCGTCCTGAAGATCATTGCGCACCCCTTTCACCCTTATGACTACAGCAACC